>NZ_OY759880.1 GCF_963662805.1 uncultured Cohaesibacter sp. | reverse complement strand
CTCGGCGACCAGCTCGGGATGGGTGATGGTGTAGACCAGATCCATCTTGGCGCGCAGGTCTTTGGAGACGTTGGTCATCTGGTCAAAGGAGGTCACGCCGCGCACATAGATCCAGTGCCAGAGCTGGCTGACGCGCATGCGGATCTGCTTTTCCGCCACGCCGACGCGTCGCATGGCTTCGCCGAGCTCGTCGCGATCCATGCCGACAAGGTTGAGCTTGTCCGGATCAAGCGCGGGCCAGCTGTAGCCGTGCGTGGTGGAAATATCGGCCGGTGCAATGGGTGCGTTGGCGACGGGGGCTTCTGCGAGCGTGGCATTGGACATGGCATCAAGCTGCAGCGTCAGCTGCAGTCTCCTCTTTTCAAGGCGATTGCGGGTTTGGCAATCAGTCAGAACCACCATTCGGGAACGACCTAACCGCCTGCCAGGCATGGTGTGGCCATGATCCTTGCCCTTTAGCTGTTTGCCATCAGGGGGTGATCCGGTTTCATCTTCTCAACAAGGCTCCGGCTCAACGATGATGCCGAGGCCGATGCCGAGTGGGGGGTGTATAAAGCAAAAAAGCGGCTCTGTCAGCCGCTTTTTCCTCAAATCTTCTTGTTCTTAGCCGTGCGTTGTCGCACCTGCTTCGCGCTTACTGGCACTCGTCGGTGGCGCGGCGGGTGGCGGCAGTGATGCCCGACAGGGAATAGGTGTCGGTGGTCACGGTACCACGGCGGGACGTGCCACGCACAACCATGGTCGAGCCACGGCGCATCGCGTTCACCAGACGGGCTTCTTCGGCGGCGTTTTCAAGCCAAGCGCCATCGCCGGAGGTATAAAGGGTGAAATTGTCCGAGCCGACCTGAATCGTGGTCTTGGAGCCTTCCTTGTAAGGATAGCCGGTGATCACGTTGACTTCTTCACGGACACCTTCACGCGGACGGCTGGTGACGAAGAAATAGATCGGGTCACGATTGACGCCGGACGGTTCGGTTGATTTCGGCTGGCTCACCGCAAAACACATTTTGCCACGCTGGGGATCGTTAAAGACGTATGCGCCCCAGTCGTTATATTGTTCAACGCGAGTTGCTGCGCCTTGCGCGAAGGCGGCGGTGGCGGAAAGTGCGAAAAGGGTGGCTGCACTAATGATTTTTACGCTTTTCATCTCTACCTGTCGCTGTTGGACTGGATGCCAATAGGAGCCGAGGACTCCAGTTCATTCATTCAACATTTACCAAGATTGGGGTTACCAAACCGTGAAACTATCAGGAAATTTGAGTAATTTCTCGAATTTTTTTGCTTCGTTCGGTGTTTCCCGTTGGCGGATATCGGCCTGTAAATTGCACAATTGTAGTCAATTGCGGCAATAGCAGGGCATAAGGTTCAAAGGCTTGGAACGCTCCCTATCCTTTGAGGGCCGGAGGTATTCCGGCACGGAATTTTGGTGCACCGTGGGTGTGTACACGGGGCACTTTGGGGCCGCCGACCCGCACCGGGCGCTCGGTGAAACCGCCCATTGACTGAACCCGATCATACATGATGATCGCTCCCGCGGTTGCTACATTGAGACAGAAGCGGGTGGGGATCTTGATGATGAATTCACATTGCTCCTGCATCGCGGCGGTCAGGTTGCCCCGCTCGGGGCCCAGAATGTAGGCGGCCTTGGTGGGATGGCGAAAGGATGGCAGGTCCACCGCGTCTTCCGTCAGTTCCACGCCGACCAGACGACAATCGAGCGGCAATTGCATGGCGTCCGCCGAGTCCCAGGGATAATAGGGCAGATGATCGGAGCCGCGCGATGTGTCGGTCCTCTGCTGGTAAAAGCTCTTCTCTGCCGCGATGGTGAAGAAGAAGCTCGCGCCGAAAGCATGGGCGGTGCGCACCAGATTGCCAAAGTTGCCTTCTTTGGACAGTCCCTCCACGCCAATAGCGAAATAACCGCGCATTTGCTTTGCTTCCTGATGTCATTGGTATGCTGAATGGCGCCTTTCTAGCCCATGGAAGAGGCGAAGGAAACCTATGTGAGGTGGAAAAAGCAAGAAAGCCTATCGCGCTGCGAAGCCTTCGACTTTCCGGCTATTGGGGGCGGAAGGCACTTCAGTCATTCTCTGAGGCGTGTTAGCTCTTTTGTCAAAAGCCAAGGGATGAGTGGAAGGAGACTTGGATGCGCGCCATCTTGTGCGAGACGTTTGGGCCACCAGAGGGGTTGGTTCTGGCGGAGATCGACAAGCCCGAACCGGGGCCGGGAGAGCTTCTTGTCAGGGTGCATGCCGCCGCGCTGAATTTCTTCGACACGCTGATCATCGAGAATAAATATCAATTCACCCCCGATCGTCCCTTCTCGCCAGCGGGCGAGATTTCTGGCGTGATCGAGGCCTGCGGGGAGGGCGTGGATGCCGGGCGGGTCGGCGAGCGGGTGATTGCCTATGTGCGCTGGGGTGGCGCGCGGGACTATGTGGTGATCAAGGTCGAGGAGGCTCTGCTGATGCCTGATGGCCTCGGCTTCGAAGAGGCGGCGGGGCTGATGATCACTTATGGGACGACGATCTATGCGCTGCGCAGCCGGGCGAAGTTGCAACCCGGCGAGACGCTTGCTGTGCTCGGTGCGTCCGGTGGTGTGGGGCTTGCTGCAGTGGAGATCGGGCGTCTGATGGGCGCGCGGGTGATTGCCTGTGCCTCAAGCGATGACAAGCTCGCGCTGTGCAAGGCGCACGGTGCGGATGAGTTGCTCAATTATGTCAAACTCGATCTCAAGTCCGCGCTGAAAAGCCTTACCGATCGCAGGGGTGTGGATGTGGTCTATGATCCGGTCGGGGGCGATTTGGCCGAGGCGGCCTTGCGGGCCACCGGTTGGTATGGCCGCTTTCTGGTGATCGGGTTTGCCTCGGGGACGATCCCCAAGATGCCGCTCAATCTCGTGATGCTGAAGAGTGTCGATGTGCTCGGGGTGTTCTGGAGCGAGTCGATCCTGATCGAGCCGCAGGCTCATGCGGAGAATATGCTCCAGATCATGGAATGGGTGAAGGCGGGCGACCTCAAGCCCCACATTGATCGCGTCTATCCGCTTGAGAAGACGCCAGAGGCCATTCGCGCCATTGCCAACCGGGAGGCAAAAGGCAAGGTCATCGTGTCACTGGTCTGATTGCGTGTAAACGAGTGGTCGCGAGCGCTATGGTCTAGCGCTCGACATAGACATCATGCTCCGATAGCGCCCGTTTGGCCCTCAGGCGGTGCTCGTCGGTGATGTGCGAATGCACGGTCTTCAGTACATAGGCGAGAAGCGCCAGATCATCGGTAAAGCCGATGCCGAGGATCATGTCGGGCACCACATCGAGTGGCAGAACGAAATAGGCAAGCGCGCCGATAAGCGTCAGGCGGACGCGGAACGGGGTGCTGGCATCAAAGGCGCAATAATATCCGGCGACGACTTCCTCGATGATTGGCACCTGCCGGGCGGCCTTCTTGACCACGGACCAGAATTTCTTGCGGACGTTGGCGGCCTTCTTCGCGGCGCTCGTGTCCCGATGGCCCTTGTCATCCTCGGCTGCCTTTTCTGGCGGCAGGAGTTCGAAATCGTCTTCGGTATAATGCTTGTCTACCATGTAGCTGTGAGATCTCCCCGGCTGTTGTCGCATCTTCAAATATGGGGAGAAAGGGGAGTCATCACAAGTTTTGGGTGCGTGTTGATCTGTTCCTTTTGACGTTCCGTACGGGAATGCCGCTTGAAGGAAACAACTGCTCTGCTTGCGGAAAATTTTTTGTCAGGGGCGTTTTTTATCCGAGCACTCAAGCAAAAACAGCTTTGTTGCGTACGGAAAAGGACATATGTTTCCAGTTGTGTCCGTTTCTAGGAACAATGTAGAACAGCCGCTCTGAACTTTTTACTTGAAATCAAATGAACAACCGCAATTTTGTCGAGATTTTTCCAAGTTTTCTCGCATGGTGGGGAGAGAAAGATTGTCTAACTTGATTACGTCAAAGAACAAACTGGTGTTGGCCGCACTTTGTCTTGTGGTCCTTCAGCTGCCCATGAAACGGGCGGAAGCTGGCTATCGCGGAAGCGATTCCGTCTGCGTTACCAATGTGGCGCCCAACGATGTCCTGAATGTCAGGGCCGAGCCCAGCTCCCGCAGTCAGCGGGTCGGATTTTTCGATGCCAATGATTGTCATATGAATGTTGAAGCGGTTCAGGGCGACTGGACCTATGTGCGCGGATCCTCCCGTGGGCGCAACATGCAGGGCTGGGTGAACAACCGGTATCTGCGACCCGTCAATGCTGGTCGTGCGAATCCTCCCCAGAATTTTCCGCAAGGGAACAATCGAAACGGGGTGTTTCCCTTGCAGGCAGCCACCGGTGGCGGCGTCGTGCGCGGTGGTCCGGGCACCAATTATCAGCGCGTGACGTCCCTGCCCGAGTTCGCTCCCATTACGGTCACCGGACATACGGGCGTGATGTTCAACGGCTATCCTTGGTTCACTATTCTCTATCATGGCAACAGAAGCGGCTATATGTGGGGCGGCATCATCTGTTCCACCAACACGCCGTTTCAGGGCACGTTTGATACCTGCAACAACTTCCGTCGCAGCCTGCAGGGCAACAATTTCCAGCCGCAGCAGCCGCAGCGACCACAACCGCAGCAGCCAAGACAGACCGTGCATCGGAACTTCATGACCTTTTCCTGCAATGAAGGCATTCCGCTGCAGGTCACCTTCATTGCCGACAACACGCAGGCCTTTGCTCTTTACAGCTATGACAGCGGGCCGCAGATCCGTGTGTCTCAGGTCCGGTCCGGCTCGGGCTTGCGCTATTCCGATGGCTTCCGCGAGCTGCTCAGCAAGGGCAATGAAGTAACGTTGCTCGAAGGCGGCCAGATGCTCGACCGCTGCTTCTCGAACTGATTTCGTTGGTTTCAGTGTGTTCCGGACCTTCGCGTATAGTCGAGGTTCGGAACATTCAGTGTTTGGGATTTCAGGAGTTTGATCTCGCGCGCTGCCGTGTCTTTCTTGTAGCTTGAGAGAGGTACTGTATAGGCAGGGGTAAAATCAGTTGACTAAAGTTACAATTTTGGGATGTGGAGCCACCTATGGCGTTCCATTGGTCGGAGGGCGGTGGGGCCTGTGCGATCCAACCAACCCTAAAAACGAAAGAACAAGGCCGTCTGTTTTAATCGAGCAAAATGGCCGATCTCTGATGATCGACATCGGGCCGGACTTTCGACTGCAATCAGTTCGGGCGCAGGTAGCCCCTGATACCATCATGATAACCCACGGTCATTGGGACCATATCGCCGGGATAGGTGAGCTTCCCTATTATTTGGAGGAGGTCTTAAAGCGCGATCTGGACATTTACGCTGACAAAAAATGCATGTCGTTCATCCGTAGCATGTTTCCCTATCTGTTTTTTGACGAAGAAGTCAAAGGGACCACCAGCATCGTCGGATATGGAGACCGCAAACAATACCGGATACTTTGGCATTGCATCCGTGCCTACGAGCCTTTTGAAGCCAACGGTATTGAGATGTTCCCGTTTTTGCAGAACCACGGCAGTCTGAACAGTCTGGGGGTCCGGATTGCGGATTTTGTCTATAGCCCGGACGTGAAATCATTTCCGGAGCGGAGCTGGAAATATTTGGCTGATATCGGTACTTGGATTCTGGATTGCGACTACTGGAAACCGTCGGATTCACATGGTGATCCTGAAACCGTTCTGAAACATATCTATCAGTTCAATCCGAAGCAGGTTTACCTGACACACATGGACGAGAAGATGGACTATTCGGTTTTGAAATCCTGGTTTGAGGAGCGCGGATATACTCACGTCAGTCCCGCTTACGATGGCCTAGAAATTGACCTTTGCAGCGATTGAAATTGTGGCCTGCATCCGAGTTTGTCCTTCCAGCGATAGAATCTCATTCTCTCCGGCTCGGCAGCCGCTGGGACGAACTTCAAGCTCTTGATCGCGCTTCGTTCGAACAGCTGCAATTGGGGAACAGGTCATATTGAAGTCGCAATTTTGCTCGCGAATTAGGATGGTTGCAATTTCCATCGGATGACGTCTGCATGAAAAGTCTTTTCAAGTTCCTATCAATGGCCTTGGTGCTTTTGGTCGCTGGCTGCGGGGGCTATTTTGCATATGGCTTTATTGACGCCATTACAGCTGCCGACGAACTGAAAACAAGGGCCGATTCAATTATTTCAGATGGCCTTGGCGGTTCCTCTTTGGGAGAGGAGCGCTATCGTCAACTGTTAATGGTGCAGGACCCGCAGTTCGAGCATCACAGTGGGGTGGACATAACGACGCCTGGAGCGGGCATCACAACGATCTCCCAGTCACTGGCAAAGCGTTTAGGTTTTGAGAAATTTACTCCGGGTATCGGTAAAGTCAAACAAACAGGATATGCACTTGGATTAGAAAACCAGCTGAGCAAAGAGCAGATCATGGCACTCTGGCTTGATACACTCGAAATGGGGCAAGGACCTAATGGTTGGGTGACAGGTTTTCATCGTATGAGCGAAGCCATATACGGTGCGCCTCCATCGGCAATTCGCGACGATCAGTTTTTCTCCCTCCTTGCGGTTTTGATTGCTCCCGGACGTTACAGAATTGGTTCAGAAGACAACGCTCTTGCCAATCGAGTAGAACGCATTCGTCGTCTGGTCCATGGTGAATGTGTTCCTGTCGATAATTCCGATGTCTGGCTAGAGGGATGCAGATAGTCACGCTGTTTACTTTTTTGAACGGCCGCTTCGTCCGCGCATTTGTCCTTCAATAGAAAAGCCCGAAGCGGGTGCTTCGGGCTTTGTTTTGTTTGAGTGTCTATTGGTGTGGTCGAGTGGGTAGGCTCTCGGTGCAGGCTTTCGGTGCTTTTCCGGGGTTGGCGCAGCCAAGCCCGGAAAAGTCACCTGCCGCTGAGAGCTCGGTGTTTGCCGGATCATCGCTATGCGTTTGGCGGAGCCAAACGCTTAGTGCCGGAAATGGCGCATGCCGGTGAGGACCATGGCGAGGTCGGCTTCGTTGGCGGCCTTGATCACTTCGTCGTCACGCATGGAGCCGCCGGGCTGGATCACGGCGGTGGCGCCTGCTTCGGCGGCGGTCAGGAGACCATCGGCGAAGGGGAAGAAGGCGTCGGAGGCGACCACGCAGCCCTTGGTCAGCGGTTCGCTGAGGCCTATGGCTTCGGCGGCATCCTCTGCCTTGCGGGCAGCGATGCGAGCCGAGTCCACACGGCTCATCTGACCGGCGCCAATGCCGACGGTGGCTCCGTCCTTGACATAGACGATGGCGTTGGACTTGACGTGCTTGCAGACGCGGAAGGCGAACTTGAGGTCGGCCATTTCCTGCTCGCTCGGCTGGCGCTCGGTGGCGACCTTGAGATCAAGGTCATCGACATTGCCGTTGTCGCGGTTCTGGACCAGAAGTCCACCGGAAACCGACTTGACGGTGACGCCCTCTTCGCGCGGATCGGCAAGGCTGCCTGCGAGCAGAAGGCGCAGGTTTTTCTTCTTGGCGACGATCTCCTTGGCGCCTTCGGTGGCGTCCGGGGCGATGATCACTTCGGTGAAGATCTTAGTGATTTCCTCGGCTGCAGCTTCGTCGAGGGTGCCGTTCAGCGCGACAATGCCGCCAAAGGCCGAGACCGGATCGCAGGCAAGGGCCTTCTCGTAGGCGTCCTTCAGGCTCACGCCTGTTGCCACGCCGCAGGGGTTGGCATGCTTGATGATGGCAACGGCCGGGCTGATGGCCGGGTCGAATTCGCTGACCAGCTCATAGGCGGCATCGGTGTCGTTGATGTTGTTGTAGGAGAGCTGCTTGCCCTGCACCTGTGTCGCGGTAGCAACGCCGGGGCGGGACGAGGCGGTCTTGTAGAAGCCTGCGGCCTGATGGGGGTTTTCGCCATAGCGCATGACTTCGGCGAGTTCGCCACCAAAGGCGCGGTAGGTCGGGGACTCGATGCCAAGCTCGGCAGCGAACCAGCCGGAAATGGCCGCGTCATAGGCTGCGGTGCGGGCATAGGCCTTGGCGGCAAAGGCCTTGCGGTTCTCGATCGGGATGCCGCCCTTGTCGCTGATCAGCGCGATGACTTCGGCATAATCGGACGGGTCGACCAGTGTGGTGACGAAGGCATGGTTCTTGGCTGCCGCGCGGATCATGGCGGGGCCGCCGATGTCGATGTTTTCGACAGTGGTGGCGTAGTCGCTGCCCTTGAGGATGGTTTCCTCGAAGGGGTAGAGGTTGACTACCAAGATGTCGATTTCGGGAATGCCGTGTTCCTTCATCGCCGAGGTGTGTGCCTCAACAGACCGGGCGCCGAGCAGGCCGCCATGGACGCGCGGGTGCAGGGTCTTGACGCGACCATCCATGATTTCGGGGAATTCGGTGATTTCGGAGATGTCCTTGACCGGGATGCCAGCGTCGGCGATGGCCTTGCAGGTGCCGCCGGTGGAGACCAGCTCAACACCTTTTTCACTGAGGGCCTTGGCAAAGTCGATGATGCCGGTCTTGTCGGAAACGGAGAGGAGGGCGCGCTTGACGGAGGCAACCTCCGGCGCGGCTACAGAAAGAGGAGCTACAGACATCTGAATTCCTGCGATGTTTATTTGGGAAAGACTGCCATGGCGATACCATGTTTTGTCTGCGAGGGGAATAACCCATTTCGCACATTTCGGCAACATATCGTTGCCTTTTTGGCATCAATAGGGCGTGTCGAGGGGTGACGAGACTGTTGCGTTAGTCGGCGAAGGCGACCCGTTTCAGCTTCCAGTGTACCGAAGGGATGTGGCTGGCATAGCCATAGAGCACCAGCTGCTTGGTCGGCTGGATGCCGTGGATGTCGGACAGGAACACGCTGTCCTCGATCGTGACTTCCATTTCCTGTGCCGAGAAGGACCAGATCTCGCCGTTGGAGAGGCCCAGATAGACCATGTCCCGGTCGTCGCTGGTCTCGACCTGAACGGACGGGTGCATGTGGAAGCGGATGGCGTAGCTGTCCTGACCCTTCCTGATTCCCTTGCCCACCGACTTGAGTTCATCGTGACCGTCAAGGCTGCGCCCGTCGATGGCCATCCAGAGCTGGCGCTCGTGACGGATGCCATAGGCGGCTGCATAGCCCTCATGGGCCGTGATGATGGTTTCCTGCGCCTGATCCATGGACCGGTTGACCTCGGCCTTGAGGCCGGAACACAGGAGCGGACGTCCGCCAAGGTCTAGGCTTTTCTTGGCGATGGTGCAGGTGGAACGATCCTGAATGGACAGGGTCGAGTGTGCCGCCGTGCTGCGGGACAATTCGCGCCAGCTTGCGTGGCGACAGGATGGGGAGCCGCAGTTGACGACGAAGAAGGCCGCGCCGACGCTGAGCTCGAACGACAGCGTGCCTGCATGGGCCTGTACCGATTGCTCGACAGGCGGACAGTCGCCGGTGTCCATCAGCAGGAGGGTCGAGCCTGCTTCCATGCGCTGATAGCCGGAGAAACTGGCATTGGAGACCGGCGTGCCACGGGTGTCGTCATAGGCCATGATGGTGGCCAGCTGATCGGCTGGGGTTGCGCCAGTGCCATTGAAATGAGCGAAGGCCCCATTGTGATGGCGGAAGAAGCGCAGCATCGGCATCATGCGCTCGATGGCCCGGTTCATGCCTTCGGGCGGCACCATGTCGCGCGACAGGAAGGTTTGACGCAGTGGCAACAGATCGAGCAGCAGCGACAGGATCACAACCGGATTGCGCGAGACATGCCCTCCGTCCGGCAGGATCTGTGCGTCCAGCTCATGGACGAGCCGCTTGGATGTGGAGCGGATGTAGCGTTCCTTGCCGGACAGGCAGAGCCAGCCTGCGAGCTCCGCAATCAGCATGTAGAGCCGGTCTACATTGTTTGGCATGAGAGCCTGAGAGGCGCGCAGGTAGCGGACCTGCAGATAGAGCGCACGGACAAAGGCGCGATAGAAATTGTGATCAGCCTGTTGCAGGATCAGCGGCGAGTTGCTGAGCCATGCCATCACCCGGTTGGCAACGACCGGCAGCTCCCATGCTTCCTGCCCGAGGCGAGGAGAGCGATGGATCCAGTCCTCGACCAGAATCTGGGCATTCGAGCGCGACAGGGTTGCCTCGGAGGCGCGTAAATGGCGCAGCCAGCGGAAGCCGTTCAACTCCTGAGCCCATTCCTTGCTTGGTGACAGGATGCGGAAGGGAGACTGGCCTTCGCAATTTTCAACCTGTCCGGCAAAGACGAAATGGCCGGCATAGATGTCTTCAGCGATGGTTGGATCGGCCGTTCTGAGATCTTGCGGTGCGATCAGCAAGCGCTCCGGACAGCCGGGAACATAGCGTTTCTGACAGTTGGGACGTCGGATGCGTACACCCTTCGCGCGTCGCGACAAGGCGGCCATATGCAGGCGGATATTTTGCCATTTTTCTGACACGCGGAGTTCTGTCCGTACCGTTGAGAAAGTGTGCCTAATCGGAGTCTGATCCCGTCCAGACGTGCCGCTTGAACATGTCCGGTAAGCATTTGGTTAGGATTTTACCAAATCAGGGTTAACAAGCTCTATCCTGACATAGGCGTATGTTTCGTTGTTGTTCTTGTTGTTTCTAGCCCATATGTCGGAGGCGGATCGCGTAGAATCCGTCAAGTCCGCCAGTATCAGCCCAGAGATCGGGGCGGGTTCTTATGGAGCCGTCTGGCTGGATGAAGGGATCGAGCCCTTCCAGTTGGCCTTCTTCTACTGGCTCTATGCCGAATTGGGGATTGCCCATCAGGAAATCCGCAATGAGGCCGGGGCCTTCTTCGGGTTGGAGCGAGCAGGTGCAGAAGACCATCATGCCGCCCGGCTCGACCCATTCTGCGACCCGATCAAGCATCTTGGCCTGAAGGCTCGAAAAATGCGCGATGTCGTCGACAGTCCGCTGGTGGATGAGTTCCGGATGGCGCCTGATGGTGCCGGTTGCCGAGCAGGGGGCATCAAGCAGGATCAGTGGCCATTTGCGCCCGAAATCATGTTTCAGCAGGTCTCCTGCGACCAGATCGGCCTCAAGTCCGGTGCGGTTGAGGTTTTCGGTGACGCGCTCAAGGCGCTTTTCCGAGATGTCAACGGCGGTTACCTTTGCTCCAGCGGCGGCCAGTTGCAGGCTCTTGCCACCGGGAGCGGCGCAGAGGTCGAGAACGTCCCGACCGCTGACATCCCCCATCAACTTGACCGGAACCGTTGCGGCGGCATCCTGAACCCACCATGCACCGTCTTCAAAGCCGGGCAGGCGGTCGACGCGCTCGTGCTCCTGGAGGCGCAGGGAGCCGGTCGGGGTTTCCGACGCGCCCAGTTCCTTGGCCCAGTGGTCTTTCTCGGATGGGGTCTTCAGGGAGAGATCAAGCGGGATCTGCGGCTTGAGGCACTCGGCTACGATGGCGTTGGTGACTGCCAGACCATAGTGATCGCACCAGGAGCGATAGAGCCAGGCGGGCAGATTGGCCCGTGCGACATCAATGCTCGCCAGTTCTTCCCGTCCCTCGTTCGAGACGCGGCGCAGGATGGCGTTGGTCAGGCCCTTGAAACCAGCATATTTGCGCCATGTGCGGTATTGCGACACAGCACAGTCGACAACAGCGTGGGGCGGTGTGTCGAGATACATCAGTTCGGCAACGCCGATGCGCAGGATGTTGCGCAAGGGGCCGGACTTTTTCGGCATGCCCCGATCCATGAAGCGGCTGAGCAGGGTGTCGATCTCGCCCAGATGCTGCAGAACCGTGGTCGCGATGCGCTTGGCAAAGGCGCGGTCGCTGCCTGTCAGTTTGCGCAAGGGTCCTTCGGTGATCTCGTCGCGATAGGCGTCATCGAGCAAGGCTTTCTCGCTCAGAACCGCGTGAATGAGACGAAGGGCTCCTTCTCGGGCCGCCATGCCGCTTTTCTTTGGGGCATTCGATATTTGGTCTGTCATGGCGCGGCCTTAGATCACATCAGGAGCCTTGTGGCAAGTGCGGGGTTCTGGTGGGGTGTTAACTCTGGATCGCAGAGACGTCGAGACGGGCGATGATCGGGGCGTGATCGGAGGGCTTTTCCCAGCCGCGCGCGTTGCGATAGACCTCGATGTGATCGACCTTGTCGGCGATGGCATCGGTTGCCCAGATGTGATCGAGACGGCGCCCCTTGTCTGCCTCATCCCAGTTGGGTGAGCGATAGCTCCACCAGCTGAAAAGGCGATGCTCAACCGGCACGTGATTGCGCACGACATCCTGCCATGGACCGGCGGCCTGAACGGCATTGAGGGCGTCGCACTCGACGGGCGTATGGCTGACGACCTTGATGAGCTGCTTGTGGTTCCAGACGTCGTTTTCGTGCGGGGCGATGTTGAGGTCGCCAACCAGAATGGACGCGCCCTTGGTTTCCTCTCCCGTCAGCCAAGCTTTCATTTCGTCAAGGAAATCAAGCTTGTGTTGGAACTTGTCATTCAGCGCCGGGTCGGGAATGTCGCCCCCCGCCGGGACATAGAAATTGTGAATGCGCAAGGGACCGGCATCTGTCTCCACCGTTACTTCGAGATGGCGTGCGTCGCCCTTTTCGCAGAATTCGCGCATTTCGACATTGACGAGCGGGATCCGCGACAAGGTGGCAACGCCGTGATAGCTCTTCTGGCCATTGATCGCCTGATGGACGTAGCCGAGTTTCTTGAGGTCCGAGCCGGGAAACTTGTCATTCATGACCTTGGTTTCCTGAAGGCAGAGGATATCGGGAGCTCGATCCGCAAAGAACTGGGCGACATGATGCATGCGGGGGCGAATGGAGTTGATGTTCCAGGTGGCAATGGTGATCGGCACGGAAATCTCTTTGGTGAGCAATGTGGAAGGGCGGGCTGTGACACCGCGGATGCGGGAATCAGCATGCTCTCTTTATAGCAGGGTGGCGAGACAAAAAAAGCATCACGATCAATTCGTGATGCTTTGGATCAATCGGAGGGATAACCGGCCGGTGACTAGTTGCTTCGGCTGTTCGGACCAAGGTTGTATTTGATCTCGAAAAGAGACTGCTTGACCGGGCGACCCGTCTCGACATTGAAGACGGTGACGGTCGTCTCGTTGTTGTTGGCATCGCGGATGGTCCACTGTCTGAGCAGCGAGGTGTCGCGCTCGAAGATCAGGGTCAGGATGCCGTCACCAAACAGGCTTTCCTGCTCGACAACCACACTGACGATGTCGTCGGAAATCACGGCCTGCCGCACGCGCTCATCCGACGCGAGATTGAGATTTTCTGACAGAAGGACGCGCAAAGGGGTCTTGGACAGGGGATAGATGTCCTGTGTCCTGAGCTTGCGATCCTCGATGGACAGGGTTTTGCCGTCGGAAATGATGTCCGTGTAGGACGGTTTAGAATAGTAGAAGCGGATCTTGCCGGGACGTTCGATGAAGAAATAACCCTGCAGGGTGTCGCCGCTTGGTGCTGTCTGGATGAATTCGCCATTCATCGTCTTGGTGCTGTTGAAGGCGGCTGAAATGGTATCGAGGGCCGCCTTCTCATCCTCTGTCATGGCCTTTGCGCCGGTCGCGAGCGCAAGAGCAAGGACAAGCAGCAGACTGCCGAGCATCATGGTCAGCAGGCGCGTTGGTTGTGCGGTGCGGGCCTTGGCGCGGGCGGTCGGGCGGGATGCGTGTTGCATTATGCGGTTCCTCGTATTCTTCAAACTGGCGAGCGATGACAGGCCTGATCCATAGATGCTGTCAGGGACAGTCGAAATCTAGTGACCCAATGCGGCAAAAAGGCGATGGGTCAATGACGATTTTGTGATAGGTGCCACCGGTGCGGCCACCTACATCGTTGCGCCTTCTTCGGGCACGAGTACCTCGCGCTTGCCTGCATGGTTGGCAGCGCTGATTACCCCTTCATTTTCCATCTGTTCGATGAGGGTCGCGGCCCGGTTGTAGCCGATCGACAGGCGGCGCTGGATATAGCTCGTGGAAGCCTTGCGATCACGGATTACGATATCGACGGCCTTGTCATAGAGGGTCTCGGCATCGCTGCCCCCTCCGTCACCAGCTCTGCCCCCTGCGGAACTGGCAATCGGGTCGTCATCATCTTCCTCGGTGACGGCCTCGAGATAGTCGGGCGTGCCCTGCAGCTTGAGATGGTTGACGATGGCCTCGACTTCCTCGTCGGAAATGAAGGCACCATGGACGCGCTGGATACGGCCACCCCCGGCCATGTAGAGCATGTCACCCATGCCGAGCAGCTGTTCGGCCCCCATTTCGCCAAGGATCGTGCGGCTGTCGATCTTGGAGGTCACCTGGAAGGACATGCGGGTCGGGAAGTTGGCCTTGATGGTGCCGGTGATGACGTCCACCGACGGGCGCTGGGTGGCCATGATCAGGTGGATACCTGCGGCACGAGCCATCTGGGCAAGGCGCTGGATGGCGCCCTCGATGTCCTTGCCTGCGACCATCATCAGGTCGGCCATTTCGTCAACGACGACGACGATGTAGGGCATCGGCTCGAGGTTGAGCTCTTCCTGCTCGTAGATCGGATCGCCGGTCTCGGGGTCGAAGCCGGTCTGGATGGTGCGGGTCACCTGTTCGCCCTTGGCGAGGGAATCGCGGACGCGTTTGTTGAAGCCGTCGATGTTGCGAACGCCCATCTTGGACATGCTCTTGTAGCGCTGTTCCATCTCGCGTACGGCCCATTTCAGCGCAACGACGGCCTTGGCCGGGTCGGTCACGACGGGGGTCAACAGATGGGGGATGCCATCATAGATGGACAGTTCGAGCATTTTCGGGTCGATCATGATAAGGCGGCATTCGTCCGGCTTGTGACGATAGAGCAGGGACATGATCGTGGTGTTGATGGAGACGGATTTACCCGAGCCGGTGGTCCCTGCGACAAGGACGTGCGGCATGCGGGCAAGGTCGACAACGACCGGGTCGCCGGAGATGTTCTTGCCGAGGCAGATCGGCAGCTTGGCCTTGGATTTGTCGAAGTCCTTGGAGGCCAGAATTTCGCGCAGGTAGACCGTTTCGCGGCGGGCGTTGGGCAGTTCGATGCCGATGGCGTTGCGACCCGGCACGACGGCGACACGGGCCGAAATGGCGCTCATGGAGCGGGCAATGTCGTCGGCAAGGCCGATGACGCGCGAGGATTTGATGCCCGGTGCCGGTTCGAGCTCATAGAGTGTGACAACGGGGCCCGGGCGAACCTTGATGATTTCGCCGCGGATGCCGAAGTCGGACAGCACGCCTTCAAGCAGACGGGCGTTGTGCTCGAGCTGGTCAGCTGTGAGGCCTGCATTGGGACCGAGAGTTTCGGGCTGGGCGAGAAACTCGAGGGTCGGATGCAGATAAGGGTCCTTGCGGGTGAAGACGTTGCCTTGCCCTGCGCGAACCATGCGCTTGCCGTTCCGGCCAGCGGCGACAGGTCTCGCCTCGGCGGTCTCGTTAGTCATGGCGCGTTGCTGCGGGTCCTGCGGCTCGCGCTCAAGATCGCGGGGTGCCATGCCGACCGGCTGGCCTCTCATCTGGCCCTGCTTCTGTCCATGGGCCAACAGCGGTGCGTCGGCATAATCGTCCTCGACCTCCCATGGCGTGTCGTCATAGCCGTAATCGTCGTCCGTCTCGTGCGGCTGGGCTGCATGACGGGGGGCAAAGTCCTCCGGCCCGCCATAGCCAAGCTCGCTTGAGGTGGGATTGTGCATGCTCGCGCCCTGCTGATAGGAGGGCGCGCCGCCCACGTCCATGCGCGGCTCAAGGCGATTGGCGAGTTCTTCAAGGCCATCGTCCTCCTCGCCAAGCAAGGCGGTGAGAAGGCCCTTCTTCTTGGGTTTGGGAGCCTTTTGCGGTGTCGGTGCAGCCGGTGCTTCGGCCACGCGGGACTGGGACTTCGACTGGATTTGAGACCGGCGCAGCTTGCTTGCCTTGCGGGACAGGAGCCAGTGGCTGATGGCCCCAAGGGGAATGGACAGGGCAGAGTAGCGTCTGGCGTTGGGGCCCTTGGTGCGGTCAAGGGTGCCTTCGCCGCCGTCGCGCACGTCAAAGCCCTGATCGTCTTCTTCTTCCCAGTCCTCTTCATCGTCAGCGAGGTCTGCCTCTTGCTCGCCGTGGATCTTGACGTCGCTGCGTTTGCGCTTGAGGACCAGGCTCGAGAGGCTGGCGTTCGCGGCATTGAACAACAGGGCAAGGCCAGCGATGGCGGTAACGGCGGCAACGCCGATTGCGCCGACCCCCTTCATGAAGGTGGCGTCGAAGCGGGCCACGATCGACAGGAAGCTGTCGCCGATCATGCCACCCAGACTGAGCGGCAGGGGCCAACTGTTGGGAGCCGGAATGGCCGCGCAGGCAATGGCGATGAGGCCGAGGCCACCAAACCATGCCATGGCGCGATTTCTGCTCAGACCCATGGGCTGCAGGCGCACCAGACGCCAGAGCCAGACAACGGGCGGGATCAGCAGGAAGGCGGTGGCCAGCCCGAAGCCTTGAATCAGCAGATCGGACAGGATGGCTCCGGGTCGGCCAAGGATGTTGCGCGGCGCGTGATCGACCGCGTTGGACAGGCTGGGATCGCCCACGTGCCAGGTTACAAGGCTTGCGGCAATGGCAGCACAAATGAGCAGGCCAAGCAGTCCCGTTGCCGCAAAGACATTGCGTCTGAGGGCTTGGCGCAGGGCGCTGTCCTTTGCCTGTCTTCGGCCGGTGTGCCGCGCGCGAGGCGCGGCTCCATACTCGTCGTATGCGGTCATGTTTGCTTCAGTTCCGTTTAACCTGTTGTCGCAACGTGTCTTTTCACCCTGTCCCTAATTCTCCGCTGCGGTCGTTTGCTTGTCTTCCCTTGCGCTGGTGGCGTCCTCAGCCGATCAGACAGCTTCGGATGCGCCCCATGGCGTCTTCTGTTTCTTCGCGTGTGCCCACGAGCGCGATGCGCAGGAACCCGTCGCCAGGGTTCTTGCCGTTGGCATCCGGGCGGGCAAGATAGGAGCCGGGAATGACCCGCACGCCAACTTCGCGCCAGAGCTTTTCGGTCACCGTCACATCGTCGCCAAAGGCGCTGACATCAAGCCAGAGAAAGAAACCGGCCGGGGGGATGTCATGGGGCAGATCTTTGCCCAAAATGCGGTGCACGACATCGAATTTCTCGTTGTAGAGACGGCGGTTCTCAATCACGTGGTCTTCGTCGCGGAAAGCTGCGGCTCCGGCGGCCTGCAGAGGCATGGAAACCTGTGGAGCGACGAGATTGCGATATTTCGTCCATTCGGTGAGGAAGGCGGGATCGCCAGCCGCGAATCCGCAGCGCAGACCGGGGAGATTTGAGCGCTTGGACAGGGAATGGAAGGTGACAACGTGGCTGAAGTCTCCTTCGCAGGCCTCAAGAATGCCAGCGGGAGGGGTCTCGCGGTAAAGCTCGGAATAGCACTCGTCTGCCAGAATCAGGAAATCATGCTTCCGGGCCAGCGTGATGAGCTTCTTCCATGTGGCGATGTCGGCAATGTTGCCTTGCGGGTTTGCCGGTGAGGCATAGAAAAACGCAACCGTGCGATCGAGCAGAGCGGTGTCCTTGGCCAGTTCGTCGAGATCGGGCAGGAAACCGGTCTCTGCCGTGCCATTGAGGAAAACCGGCGCGGCATCAATGGCGCGGGCAGCCCCGATATAGGTGTGATAGAAGGGATTGGGCAGCAGCACAGCAGGATTGACCAGATGCTTGCCGAAATGGAAGCGGGCCCAGTCGCGGGCACCGATGACCGCATGGAACAGGCCTTCGCGGGTGCCGTTGAGCGGCAGGATGCTCTTCTCGCCAAGGGGCAGGCCGCCAAGGTCATAGCGCCAGTTGAGCCAGTCTTCCACGGCCTTGCGGAAATCGTCGGTACCGCGCATGGGCGGATAACGTCCGAAGTCGGCCTTGTGCTCGAGAATTACCTCGGGAATGAAAGCGGGATAGGCGTGACCGGGCTCACCAATCGTCATGTTGATCGGGGCCTCACGGTCCTGATTTACCGGTACGATATCGCACAGAAGATCTGCCAATTTCTGAAAAGGAGAACGTTCGTCTTGCATGCGCGCAAAGGGCCTTTCGGAGCGTAGGAATCGCATCGATAAATCAGCTGGCATTTTAACGGCCTGTTGGTTAAGGCAGTTTTAACTTTTGCTGTCGCTTTGACGCTGATGTCGCGATGTGCCTGATGGGATATTTCGGGTTGATCGGTTCGGCAGGCGGGAGCGGGAGGGTCCGTTCGGGGAGTGCCGAAGCGCAAAAGACCATGATCCAAGGCGCGGGGCTGCGCAAGGGCCAGATGGGTGATTAATTGTCCGATCTGCATGATCCGGTGTTATGTGGCATCATGGACGCAAGATGGAAAAAGCCCCGGAAACCTGACTGGTTTTCGGGGCTTTTTTGTCTTGTTGCAATGCCTGATCAGGCGGGCTGTTGTTCAGGCTCCGCGAGCGAGGTCCGACAGCAGTCCGGTCGCCACCGCGAGCTTGGAGACCGACAGGGCGTCGCTCGAGGTGATGGTGTCCACCGTTTTCAGGGTCCTGTTGACAGCTTCGCCTTCCTGTTCGAGCCACTTCTCAAGGCCGTTCGACTTGTCGCTCGCCAGAGCAAGGACGCTGACGGTCATCTGATTGTGGGCTGCGGCGAGGGAATCGCGAACCCGGTCGAGGGCAAGGCCTTCGTAATAGTCCGAGACCTCGAGGCTTTCTGCCAGCGCATCGATTCGTCCGATCTTGAAGTGACCCGCGACGGCGAAGTAGGTTTCCGCCGCCTGCTCGTGGCTCTTGCCGGACTGATCGGCAACCTGAACGATGTCCGGGATGCGGGCGATCAGCGAGAGATGGGCGATGCGATTTGCCAGTGCCTCGGGCACATTGTGCTCGACATAGCGGTCGGTTTCTTCCTTTAGCCGCTGGGACAGGTAAGGCGGCAGGAACTTGTCGAGCTTGGTCGACAGCTCCTTGATGCCGCTGCGATAAAGCGAAACCGTATCGGCGATGCTGTTGGAGGAGGGTACATTTCGCATGAACCAGAGGATCTCGGAGAGGGCCATCTGCTGGACCTCGGCATAGAGTTCGAGCTGGATCTCGCCCTTGACCTGATTGTCGAGGGCGTCGATGGCTTCGTGCAGGCTGCGCATGTCGAAGGAATCCCGCACCGCCACATAGGCGCGGGCAATGTCGGCCGAGGTGGCGCCGGTCTTGTCCGCGATGCGCGGGATGAGCGTTGCTCCACCCCGGTTGATCATGGAATTGGTCACAGCGGTCGAAATGATCTCGCGGCGCAGACGGTGCGTGGCGATCTCGTTCGCATAGGGCTCCTGCATCTTGTCGGGGAAGTAGCGCACCAACTCCCGCTCCAGATAGGGATCGTCCGGTAGACTGCTCTCGAGCAGATCATCATAGAGCGTGTTCTTGGCATAGGCGAGCAACACGCCGATTTCGGCGCGGGAGAAGGCCTGATCCTTCTTGCGCATTTCGATGATGGCTTCCTTGTCGGGCAGGAATTCGACATCGCGGTCGAGCTCGCCTGCGTCTTCAAGCCGTTCCATCAGACGGATCTGATAGCCGAAGTCCTCCATGGCCCGGCGCTCGGTCAACGAAATCGACAGGGTCTGGAGATAGTTGTTGCGCAAGACGAGACTGGCGACATTGTCGGTCATCGCGGCGAGCAGCTTGTTGCGGGCCTCAAGGTTCAAACGCTGTTCGCGGACGGCGGTGCCGAGGGCGATCTTGATGTTGACCTCCATGTCCGAGCTGTTCACGCCAGCGGAGTTGTCGATGGCGTCGGAGTTGCAGCGACCGCCAAGGCGGTTGAACTCGATACGGGCTCGCTGCGTGACCCCGAGGTTTGCACCCTCACCGATGACCTTGACGCGGAGGTCCTTGGGCGTAACGCGGATGGCGTCGTTGGCGCGATCATCGGCGTCAGCATCGCTCTCGGTCGAGGCGCGGAGATAGGTGCCGATGCCGCCGAACCAGAGCAGATCGATCGGAGCCATCAGAATGGCCTTCATCAGCTCCTGCGGCGTGACGGTGGCTTTCTTCATGCCGAGAACCGTCTGGACTTCCTTGCTGAGCTTGATGGATTTTTCCTTGCGCGAGAAGATGCCGCCGCCCTTGGAAATGAGCTTTGCATCATAGTCACGCCAGGATGAGCGACCCAGATCGAAGACGCGTTTGCGTTCTTCCCAACTGGCTTTCGGATCCGGGTCCGGATCGATGAAGATGTCGCGGTGATCGAAGGCGGCGATCAGTCTTGTTTCCTTCGACAAGAGCATGCCGTTGCCGAAGACGTCGCCGGACATGTCGCCGACGCCCACCACGGTGAAGGGTTCGGTCTGGATGTCGCGGTTCATCTCGCGGAAGTGGCGCTTGACCGCTTCCCAGCCGCCGCGTGCCGTGATGCCCATCTTCTTGTGGTCATAGCCGGCAGAGCCGCCCGAGGCGAAGGCATCGCCGAGCCAGAATTCATGGCCTTCGGAAATGGAGTTGGCGATATCGGAGAAGGTTGCCGTGCCCTTGTCGGCCGCGACCACCAGATAGGGATCGTCACCGTCGTGCCGGATGACCTTCTTGGGTGGCAGCGTTTCGTGGCCGTCTAGATTGTCGGTGACATCAAGCAGCGACGAGACGAAGAGCTTGTAGCATTCGATGCCCTCGGCCATGAAGGCTTCGCGTCCGCCCTCGGTGGGCAGATGCTTGGGCACGAAGCCGCCCTTGGAGCCGACGGGCACGATCACCGCATTTTTGACCTGCTGGGCCTTGACCAGACCGAGCACCTCGGTGCGGAAATCCTGCGGGCGATCCGACCATCTGAGGCCGCCGCGGGCGACCATGCCGAAGCGCAGATGCAGGCCTTCGACTCGTGGGCTGTAGACGAAGATCTCTCGGAACGGCTTGGGTTCGGGCATGTCGTCGATGGCACGCGGATTGAGCTTGATCGACAGGGTCGGCTTGAAACTGCCGTCCGCCATGCGCTGGTAGAAGTTGGTGCGCAGGGAGGCCTTTATGACCGTGAGGAACTTGCGCATGATGCGGTCGTCATCGAGGTTGGCGACCTGCTCGAGTGCTGTCAGGATGCCGTTTTCAAGGCGGGTGCATTCTTCCTGCCGCTTCTTGTGATCGGGATCGAAGCGGGCATGGAACAGGTCAACGAGGATGGCTGCGAGATCAGGATAATTGTTGAGGGTGTCCCACATATAGTCCTGATCATAGGGAATGCGGATCTGACGCAAATATCTTGAAATGGTGCGCAGGATCGTGATGTCGCGCCATGGCAGGCTGGCGGCCATGGTCAGACGGTTGTAACCGTCGTTTTCCGCATTGCCGTTCCAGACCGCGAGGAAGCAATCCTTCAGCTTGTCGGCCAGATCCTTGATGTCGATGGCCTTGCCGCTGGCCCGCTCGAGGTCCATGTCGTGCATCCAGTAGGTGCCGTCACCATCGAGCGGTTTTATGTTGTAGGAGCGTTCGTCAATGACCCGGAAGCCCATGTTCTCGAGGATTGGCACGCGCTCGGACAGAGGGATTGGCGTGTCCTGATGGAAGATCTTCAAGGTGATGCGGTGCTGTTCCTCGTGATCATCCTTGCGATAGAAGCGGATGGCCGTGTCGACGGATCCACTCATGCCTTCCATGATGGAAATGTCGCGGACGGCAACCTCCGGCTCGAAGGTGTCACGATAGGCATCGGAGAAGGCTTCGCAATAGCGATTGATCAGGGTTGATGCCTTGTTCAGCGAATGGCTGTCGCGTACTGCCTGCATCAGGCCGTCAGCCCAGGTGCGGACGATGGCGTTGACGGCGCTTTCGAGCTCGTTACGGGACGGGGTCGGTGTCTTGCCTTCCGAGCGACCAATGATGAAATGAACGCGGGCAAGCGGCCCGTCGGGGAAGTCCGGATAGACCGCCGAGAGGCGTCCGTCATAGATCTTGTGCAGATATTCGCCGATGCGAATGCGGATCGAGGTGTTGTAACGGTCACGCGGGACATAGACGAGGATCGAGACGAAGCGATCAAACTTGTCGACGCGGGAGAGGATGCGAACGCGCGGGCGCTGGTGCAGGCGCAGGATTTCCTGACTGTTGCTGAGCAGGGTCTCCTGATCGACCTGAAACAGCTCGTCGCGTGGGTAGCCTTCGAGCACGTTCAACAGTGCCTTGCCTGAATGGCCCGACGGGTCGACCGCTGCCGCTTCAATCGTGTTTTTGAC
Organism: uncultured Cohaesibacter sp.; assembly: GCF_963662805.1. Taxonomy (NCBI): domain Bacteria; kingdom Pseudomonadati; phylum Pseudomonadota; class Alphaproteobacteria; order Hyphomicrobiales; family Cohaesibacteraceae; genus Cohaesibacter; species uncultured Cohaesibacter sp. Next base: position 72,730 of record NZ_OY759880.1, on the reverse strand, counting down.
CTTGCGACGCAGGAATGGGATGTTGGTGGCCGAGCGGTTGTAGGCGGTGGAGGTGAAGAGGCCGACGATGCGCAGCTCACCGGTCAGCTCGCCATCATCGCCATAGAGTTTGATGCCGATATAATCGAGATAGGTGCGGCGGTGGACATTGGTCTTCACATTGGCCTTGGTGATGATCAATGGCTCCGGACGCATCAGGAATTCCTTGATCTCCGGCGTCATGGTCACCATCTGGTCGCCGCGGCGCAGCACCCGCACATCCGGGTTGCGCAACAGGCCAAGGCCCGGTCGCTGGGTGCGTTGGAGCTCGCCCTCTTCGGTGGTGCCATCAAAGGCATATTCGCGCATGCCCAGAAGGGTGAAATTGTTGTTCACCAGCCAGCGCAGGAATTCTGCCGTCTCCTCGATCTCCTCCAGCGGCAGAGGCGGGGGCGTAATCTTGTAGATGGCGATGGTTTCCTCAAGGCGGAGCAACATCGGCTTCCAGTCCTCGACCACCGAATCGACATCATCAAGCAGCTTGTCGATGTTGGTGAGGAGCTCGGTCCGGCTTTCCTTGCTGGAGATGCGCGAGACATGGACATGAATGAGGCTCTCGCGGCGCAGCTTGGGATTGGTCTGAACCGCGAGGCGATCATAAAGGGCGATCGCTTCGCCCTTCTCGTTGCGCTCCAGATTGAGAACCGGATGCAGCACGAGATGAATTTCGAGGCCAGCGCTCTGCAGCTCGCCCATGATGGAATCGACGAGGAACGGCTTGTTGACATTGTGCAGCTCGATCACCGTGATCTGGTTGATCAGCGCATCGCGGTCATCGGCAAAGACCGGGTCGGACAGTTCCACGCGGTGCTTGCCATCATAGGCAGCGGCAAACCGCTCGAACGATGTGTGGGCGATAGAGGCGATTTCACTTGCCGAATAGCGCGAAAGGTCTTCCTTGTCGCCCATGGCAAAGAATTTCTCGAGAAATTCCGCTTCCAGTTCGCTGTTCTTGGCGGCAAGGGCCTTTGCCTCCGCCATCCGCTTTTCGTGTGAGCTGTCCTTTTCGGGTGCCATGCCTTTTTCCTCCAAGCGAGCCTGGTCTCGTGCCGACTTCGCTTTCCGTCCGTTGTTGCCCTGACAGGTCGATTGCCTGCCTTTATGGTGCGTCAAACCGAAAGCTTAGGGCGAATCAGGTAAAGAGAAGCCAAATTTCCTGAGTTTGTTTTTTATGAGGATCGTAAGGCACCGGTGTCTCACTGAAAAGTAACCATATGAAGACCAATTGAGAATTTTTTGCTCAAAGCTTTGTGAGTTCGATGCATTGTAAGCCTTTTTAGCGCCTTGTTTTTCGGACCAATCTGTCCAGTATCGACGTTGGGGAACTGTGGGGACCGGTGGTTGCATCGGAGGGAAAGGAAAGTTGGGCCGTGAAGCGGTTTTTCAAATACTCGGCAGTGATCGCCGGATTGGCGCTCGCCGTCGTCCTGTGGGCGCTTTTCATTCGGCAGCCGATGGGGTCGGTCTATCGCGAGTTTGTCAGCCCGGACGGTCAACACAAGGTGACTGTCTATCGCTATCCGATGCTTTTCTCGTCCATAGGCGGGGCCAGCGATGCGCCGGGGCGGGCGGAGCTGACCAACGCGGATGGCAAGGTGCTGCAGTCGGTTGATCTTGAGATGGTGCAATTGTTGATCGACGAGCCGGAATGGACCGAGGACGAGGTGCGACTGATCGGGCCCTTGCCGGACTGGCCACTGAAATGAAGGCATCAGAGCATGAAAATAGCCGGATGGTTTTCCCACCCGGCTTTTTAATTGATGCGCTGTTGAGCGAACTATTTGAGGGCTTCCAGTTCGGCGATGACCGCTGCACCCATTTCCTTGGTGGAGACGACGGTGTCGCCTTCCTTGGCGATGTCGCGGGTCCGGAGGCCCTTTTCCAGCACCTTGGCGATAGCTGCGTCGACCATTTCGGCTTCCTTGATCATCTCGAAGCTATAACGCAGCGCCATCGAGAAGGAGGCGATCATGGCGATCGGGTTGGCTGCGCCCTTGCCAGCAATGTCCGGAGCCGAACCGTGTACCGGTTCGTACATGGCTTTGCGTTTGCCGGTGATGGAATCCGGGGCACCAAGAGAGGCGGACGGCAGCATGCCGAGCGAACCGGTCAGCATGGCGGCGACGTCGGACAGGATGTCGCCGAAGAGGTTGTCGCAGACGATGACGTCATACTGCTTGGGATAGCGGACGAGCTGCATGGCGCAGTTGTCGGCGAGGACATGCTCAAGCGGGGTTTCGGGATATTCCTCGGCACCGATCTTGCTGACGACCTGTTTCCACAGAACGCCGGAGCGCATGACATTGTGTTTCTCGGCAGAGGCGACGCGGTTGGAGCGGGTCTTGGCGAGATCGAAGGCAACGCGGGCGATGCGCTGGATTTCGGAGGTGGTGTAGAGCTGGGTATCGACAGCGCGCTGCTCGCCATTTTCCAGCGTGACGATTTCTTTCGGCTCACCGAAATAGACGCCACCGGTCAACTCACGCACGATCAGGATGTCGAGGCCTTCGACCAGTTCCCGTTTGAGCGCGGAGCTGTCGGCAAGAGCGGGGTAGCAGAGGGCTGGGCGCAGGTTGGCGAACAGTCCAAGGTCCTTGCGGAGACGCAATAGGCCAGCTTCGGGGCGGGCTTCGTAAGGGACGTCAGCCCATTTCGGGCCGCCGACCGCGCCGAAGATCACGGCGTCCGACATGATGGCTTTTTCCATGTCCTCTTCGGAAATGGCGACGCCGTGGGCGTCATAGGCACAGCCGCCGACAAGGCCTTCATCGCATTCGAAGCTGACATCGAGATTGGTGTTCATCCAGTCGATAATCAGCTTCACTTCGTTCATGATTTCAGGGCCAATGCCGTCGCCGGGCAGAAGAAAGAGCTTATGGGCCATCTTGCGTTTCCTGTCGCTGTTCGTTGGATGCGATCCTGTCTTATCCGGCGAAGGAGGCGAAAGGATCGAAAAATCTTTTGAGGTTTTTCATTCGATTAATCCCCGAAAGGCGCTTTTGCAAGGGCCAACCGGGCATTCAAACGATTGAGGGGGGAAATGACGTACAAAAAAGCCAGACCGGAGGGTCTGGCTTGGGTATGTCGATTACAATGTGCGTCTTGCGACGCGCTCTGCTCAGGCTCTCGGTACTTTTCTTCGAAAAGATACCTGTCGCTGTGAAGATCGAACTTGTGGCACTTTCAGTGGGCATTTTGCTTTGCAAAATGCCTAGACCCAGGGGCGATCCTCGGCCATTTTGGTCTCGAACTTTTCGACATTGCCGATTTTTTCCATCGACAGGCCGATGTCGTCGAGGCCTTCGAGCAGGCATTTCTTCTTGAAGGGATCGAGCTCAAAGCTGATTTCGCCGCCGTCCGGGCCCTTGATAACCTGATTTTCAAGGTCGATCGTCAGGGTCGCGTTGGACCCGCGGGAGGCATCGTCCATCAGTTTGGCGTGGTCTTCCTCATTGACGATGATCGGCAGGATGCCGTTCTTGAAGGAGTTGTTGTAGAAGATGTCTGCAAAGCTGGTGGAAATGACGCATTTGATGCCGAAGTCCTTCAGCGCCCATGGGGCATGCTCACGGGACGAGCCACAGCCGAAGTTGTCGCCAGCGACGATGATTTCCGCCTTGCGATAGGCATCCTGATTGAGGATGAAGTCCTTGTTCTCGGAGCCGTCTTCGTTGTAGCGCATTTCATAGAAGAGATCGACACCAAGGCCGGAGCGCTTGATGGTCTTCAGAAACTGCTTCGGGATGATCATATCGGTGTCGATGTTGATCAGGGGCATGGGTGCCGCAACGGCGGTGAGGGTCGTGAACTTGTCCATTCTCTTGGCGGTCCTTCAGGTTACAGCGAAGCGACGGTGAGACCCGTGGTCTCGTCGATTCCCATTATGATGTTCATATTCTGGATGGCGGCGCCGGATGCGCCCTTGCCCAGATTGTCATAGACGGCAAAGAGGACAGCCTGGCCGGTCTCGTCGTTGCCGTGTACGTGAATGTGAAGCGAGTTGGTGCCGTTGAGCTTTTCGGGCGTGATGGCCTCGAGCTTGCCAGCGCTCTCAAGCGGGGCAACCCGGACGAAAATCTCGTCGGCGTAGCGTGCCGAGAGGCAGGCATGGAGGTCCGCGAGGCTCGGGCGGCCATCAAGCGCCCAGAGATTGAGCGGAATGGCATCGATCATGCCCTGCGCATAGGTGCCGACGGCAGGCTGGAACACCGGAGGGTGCTCAAGGCCTGCGAAGGCGGTCATTTCCGGCACATGCTTGTGTGACAGCGTCAGGCCATAGGGCCAGAAGGGCACTTTGACCGGGTCTTCCTCGCGTTCATACTCGGCGATCATGCCCTTGCCGCCGCCCGAATAGCCGGAAATGGCATTCAGCGTTGCCGGGAAGGTTGCCGGGATGATGCCGGCTTCGACCAGCGGGCGCATGATGGCGATATAGCCCTGCGGGTAACAACCCGGGTTGGCGACCCGTTTGGACTTGGCGATGGCCTCGCGCTGGCCGGGGGCCATTTCGGCAAAGCCATAGGCCCAGCCTTTGGCCGTCCGGTGGGCGGTCGAGGCGTCGATCACAGCGGTGCCCGGATCAGTAATGAGGCTGACGGCCTCGATGGCTGCTGCGTCGGGCAGGCACAGAATGGCGATGTCGGCCTCGTTCAGCATTTGGGCGCGGGCTTCTGCATCCTTGCGGAGATTTTCCGGCAGGCGCAGCAACTGGATATCGTCGCGGCCTTCAAGGCGCGTCCGTATCTGAAGCCCGGTGGTGCCTACTTCGCCATCGATAAAGATTTTTGCGCTCATTGTCGTGCCTGCTATCGTACCTGATCGGTTCGTATCGTTTGATGGACGGGGCGCTTTGCTAAAGATGCAGCGCGTCTTTCTCGTCCGGAATTGGGCCTCTGATTACAGCAAAGGTGCGGTTTTGTCATCGGGTGAAATGATCAACCAGCCAGATTACGAGGATAATCGCGAAGATCGCGCCTGCGCCACGTCCGATCCGCGTGCCCCATTTCTCGACCGGGTCGTCGGGATCGACATCCTGGGCGGTGAAATGTCCTTTGGCCTTGTTGGCCGAGCGGGCAAAGGAAGATGCGCCGAGCGCCTCGCCTTCCATTTCGACGCGGCTAAGGGCTTGCTCGGCCTCTCGTTGCCGTGCCTCATCCCGTTGCTGCCGTGTTTGCTTGTCATCATCTGCCATGGCTGTTTCTTTAACCCGGAAATTTCGCCTCTTTCAAGTATATACGAAGAAAAACCAAGGACGTCTTGTGCTTCCCGCCTCTCGCGCCATGCTTTCATGGGATTTCTACGCAACCAGACTTGCAGATAAGGTCGGAATTTTCTGAAATAAAGTCCCCTTCCTGCACCTTGCCCGGTCTGTTGCGGCGAAAAGGCCTTAAGTTGAGCAAGAAACTATATTTTCTCTTGACTTGCCAGCAAGCTTCGATCAAAAAACCAACCCAGAAAGTGGCCCTGCCGTCGTCAGCTGATGGAACCTCGGGGTTTCCGCTTTTGATATTAGAGGGCCGGGCAGTTCCTGCCTTTGGACGTGTTTGACATGACTTTTGCTGTAGCAACCGTTTCGAAGAAGACATTCGCTGGTCGCCAGACCGGTGCGATGACGGCTGCTCAGGTCAAGCTGACACCGACCACTACTACCACTACCACCAAGATTTAAGCCCCTCTTGCTCCCTGATCGCTTCCCCCAGGGCTGTGAGGGGAGCGAGGCCGCGTGTCGGAGCAAATCCTGCTCGATGCCGGTGTCTTGGGGGAGCCGAGATCAGGAGATCACATAAAATGGGTTATAAAGTCGCAGTCGTCGGGGCAACGGGCAATGTTGGCCGTGAGATGATGGATATTCTCGCCGAGCGCGGATTTCCGGCCGATGTTGTTGTGCCGCTGGCTTCCAGCCGCTCGAAAGGCAAGGAAGTCTCCTACGGCGACAAGGTGCTGAAGTGTCAGGTTCTGGATCATTATGATTTTTCCGACACCGATTTCTGCCTGATGTCCGCTGGTGGTTCGCTGTCCGCTGAATGGGCGCCGAAGATCGCCGCACAGGGCTGTGTCGTCGTCGACAACAGCTCCCAGTGGCGTTACGACGAGCGCATTCCGCTGGTCGTGCCGGAAGTCAACGCTCATGTGCTCGAAGAATGGGCCGCGAAGAAAGACCGCGTGAACATCATCGCCAACCCGAACTGCTCGACCGCCCAGCTGCTCGTTGCGCTCAAGCCGCTCCATGATGCCGCGACGATCAAGCGCGTTGTCGTCTCCACCTACCAGTCCGTTTCCGGCGCTGGCAAGGAAGCGATGGATGAGCTCTTCACCCAGACCCGCGCCGTGTTTGTTTCCGATCCCATCGAGACCAAGAAATTCACCAAGCGCATCGCCTTCAACGTGATCCCGCACATCGACAAATTCATGGAAGACGGCTACACCAAGGAAGAATGGAAGGTTGTCGCCGAAACCAAGAAAATGCTTGATCCGAAAATCAAGGTGTCCTGCACCGCTGTGCGCGTGCCGGTGTTTGTTTCCCACGCCGAAGCCGTCAACCTCGAGTTCGAGAAGCCGATTTCCGCTGAAGAAGCAACCAACATCCTGCGCGAAGCACCGGGCTGTCTGGTTGTCGACAAGCACGAAGATGGCGGCTACATCACGCCTATTGAAGCGGCAGGCGAAGATGCGACCTACATTTCCCGTATCCGTGAGGATTCAACGGTCGAGAATGGCCTCAATATCTGGGTTGTTTCGGACAACCTGCGCAAGGGCGCTGCGCTGAACACCGTTCAGATCGCAGAAGCTCTGGTCAACAAGGGCCTGATCAAGCCGCGTTCCGCAGCCTGATCCCGATCTGATTGCAAGATTGAAAAGCCAGTCTGGATGGGTCCAGACCGGCTTTTTGCATTCTGAAGGATGGAACGGTCTGAACTACTCAGACCTTGAAGAAGGTGCCCTTCTCTTCGTCGTAATATTCGAGCTCACCGGTGGAAATATCGAACCAGCTGCCATGAAGGGACAGGGTGCCAAGGGCAATCCGGTCTCTGACGAAGCTGTAGGAATAGAGATTTTCCAGCGAGTGAATGACGGAGGAGCGCTCAAGCAGGCCGCAATGATCGAGTTCGGGGCGATTGAGAGCCTTGAAGCGGATCGGGTTGTCCGCACCCTGAAGCTGGGCCGACCATTTGCCGATATAGTCGCTGTCGGACAGGGGTTCGGCATCATCCTGCACATAGGCCTTCACACCGCCGCAACGTCCGTGGCCCATGACCACGATATGCTCGACCTTGAGGCCATTGACGGCAAATTCGAGGGCGGCGGTGGTGCCGTGCACGCCGGTATCCTGAGAGGTGGCGTGCGGGACCAGATTGGCTACGTTGCGCATGACGAAGATCTCACCCGGCCCCACATCGAAGATGGTTTCCGGCGCGGCGCGGCTGTCACAACATCCAACGAGCATGATCCTGGGGTTCTGGCCCTTGTCGGCCAGTTTCTCATAGCGTCCGCGCTCAATCTCAAAGCGTCCGGATTTGAAGTTGGCGTAGCCCGTCAAAAGTCTTTCTGGCAGTTGAACCATTGAAACCTCTTGTCTCTCTTGTTTTCTTTTTATCTCCCGAGCTTTGATGTCGCGCCATTTGGCCAAAATTTCAAGGTAAAATGGCCGCTTGTGGCGGCTCTTTTGATATCAAGATTGCACCAGTGTGCTCTGATTTCGTTACCAACTAAGCGACGCTCGGCCTGTTCGGCCCCTCTGATCAGGGCGGCGACACCACAGGCAGGCGCAACGACGGGGGCTTATTTCTTGTGGCTTTTGGGCGGTCTTTTGAGGGTCACGGTCTGCTGACTGGTGCCGATCATGCGCATCTGGACCATTGCCATGGGATGGCAGAAGCGGTCGGAGAAGCGAGCGACTTCCAGATCGCGATAGCCGTTGCGGGCGGATCGCGACACCACCTCGAGAATAGCGCTCGATGCTTTCTTCAGGGCCTGCTCGTTGCTACGGCCTTCCAGTTTGCCCGCGAGATAGAGCGCCGCAACCATGTCCCCGGTGCCGCTCGGCGGATTGGGGATCGCGGGATGCTCGCACATGAGCACGTTAGCTGGCTTCTCACCCTTGCTTCTTTCAATGAGCAGGTTGGCCATTGAATTGCGCATCAGGGGGAAGGCGCTGGTGATGAGGGTTGTCGGGCGCCCGAGGGTTTCGGCCTCTTTGGCAAGGTCGCCGTTGTTGGTCTCGAAAGTGCCGGTCAGCCAGTTGAACTCGAAGCGGTTGGGGGTGATGATGTCGGCGCGCGGGATCAGCAGATCACGGATCGCCTCGGCGATCGGAGCGGGGATGTAGAGACCCTTTTCCTCGCCCATCACCGGGTCACAGACATAGAGAGCTTCCGGGTTGGCGGCCTTGAGACGGTCAACGAGTTTTGCTGCGGCCTCGACCTGTTCGACCGAACCCATGTAGCCGGTCAGGATGGCGCCAAGGCTCGGGAAATCCGGATGCTGGCTCAATTCTTCCAGCCCTTGGGCGAAAAGCACGGGGTCGATGGGCTGACGGGTGGAGGGTCCATGGCCGGGATGCCACGGCATGATCACCGTGGGAACCTCCCAGACAGGATGGCCCAGACGTTCAAGGGCAAAGGCGGCGGCGCGGTTGCCCACCGCGCCTGTCATCACGTGGGAGGAGATGACCAGCACGGCCTTGGCTGGCTCTTCTCCCTGATTGCCGTTTGGCTTGCCCATTTCGCCTGGACCTATACTCATACTGAATACCCGTCGGATTGTCCGGTCAGATGATGTTGAGTTCCCTGACCGGGGTGTTGGATGCCACCCTTTCATAACCGAAAATCGAAGGATCAAGCGAGCGATATTCGCCGTGGAGGAATAATTCTCCAATGGCGAGGCCAACACCGGGGGCGTGTTGCAGACCGTGACCGGAGAAGCCCGCCGCAATGTAGAAGTTGGTGATCTCGGGATGGGCTCCGATCACCGCGTTCTGATCGAGGGTGCAATATTCGTAATGGCCAGCCCAGGCATTGACCATCTTGATGGCGTCAAATCCGGGCATGCGCTCGTAGAGTGTCGGCCAGATGACCTCCTCGAAGAGATCATAATGCGGATCGACGTCATTCAGCTCGACGGCCGGGTCGCGATCTGCACCCGGTCCGACGCCCGCAATGTAATAGTCGCCCTCGGGACGGATATAAAGGCCGGAGGGGTCGATCAACATGGGCATGCCGGGATGGGGGGTCTTGCAGTCGATGACGAAGATCGTGCGTTTGCGGGCTTCGATTGGCAGCGGAATGCCGAGCATGGCGGCGACACGTCCGGAGTTGGGTCCTGCGCAGTTGACGGCAGCTCCACAAGCGATGCTGTCACCAGAGGCGAGCTTGACGGCGGTTACCTTGCTGGCTTCTTTTTCGAAGCCGACCACTTCATCCTTGATGTAGGTGGCACCAGCGGCAATCGCGCCCTTGCGTACGAGATCGAGCAGCATGTGGGCGTCGAACCAGCCTTCGCCCGTGACGCCGAAGCTGCCTGCGGACAGGTCATCGACATTCATCCACGGGTAGGTGGCTTTCAGTTGATCGGGGGTGAGCAGCTTGACATCGGCGCCCATCTCGACCTGGGTCTTGTGATTGCCCTCAAGGATTGGCATGCCCGCTTCAGTGGCAAGGAGCAGGTAGCCGCCTTCATGGAAGCCGATGTCTGCATCCGGGCCGAAGCGCTCCTTCAGCTCCTTGATGAACTTGAGGCCGAACTGGGAGAGAAGGATGTTCTCCGGAGTGGAAAACTGCTGACGGATCGATGCCGCCGAAAGCGTGGTCGAGGAAAGGGCGTAGGTAGGGTCCTTTTCCACCACGACGACCGAGCCCTTGAAGCCGAGGTCTTTTTTCAGGAAGTAGGCAAGGCTGGAGCCCATGATGGCTCCGCCAATGATGACCAGATCTGCCTTTGTCATTGTTCTTTTTGGTCCGCTCTGTTGTGAGGCCGCCATGTGTTTGGGAGTGTGACACATTGTAGTTGGCCTAAAAGGGGGGGTGGCTCATCGCGACATTGTTGGTTATCTATCGCGCACGCCTATTGTCTTGATGATTGGAGAAATTTCAATGGCTTTCCGACCACGCCGCACTGCTCTTTATATGCCCGGATCGAACGCACGGGCACTCGAAAAAGCACGTAGCATCGATGTGGATGTGCTGCTGCTTGACCTTGAGGATTCGGTGGCGCCGGACATGAAGGACGTGGCGCGGGATCAGGTTGCCGATGCGGTCATGGCCGGTGGTTTCGGCTATCGTGAAGTGGTGGTCCGGATGAACGGCATCGAAACCCAGTGGGGGGAGGCCGACCTTGAAGCGATCATCAAATCAAAGCCCGATGCGGTGCTGGTGCCCAAGGTCGACACGGCTGAGGATGTCTATGCCATCGGTCGCAAGCTGAACGATGCCGGGGCAGATCAGGCCCTCAAGATCTGGGCCATGATGGAGACCCCCGGAGCGATGCTGCGGGCAGCGGAAATTGCCGGTGCGACGATGGAGTATCACGGTCGCCGTCTTTCCTGTTTTGTTATGGGAACCAATGACTTGGCTAAGGAAACCCGCGCCCGGATGGTGCCCGGTCGTGCGCCGATGATGCCGTGGCTGATGCAGTGTCTGGCTGCTGCGCGGGCCTATGATCTCGACATTCTCGACGGGGTTTACAACAATTTCAACGACCTTGAAGGCTTCGTTGCCGAGTGCGAACAGGGCGCCGACATGGGCATGGACGGCAAGACCGTGATCCATCCGAAACAGGTCGCCGACTGCAATCGGATCTTCTCGCCCGACGAGGCCGAAATCGAATGGAGCCGCGAGATCATCAATGCCTTTGACGCGCCGGAAAATCTGTCCAAGAATGTGATGACAATCAACGGCAAGATGGTCGAGAGACTGCATGCGGACATGGCACGTCGCGTGGTGCAGATCGCCGAAGCCATCACCAAGCGAGATGAGCAATAGTCATGAAGGAAAAACAAAAGATCTACCGGTTTCTCACAGGCGTCGACGATGCGGACTTCTGTCACAGGGTGACTGAGGCGCTGTCCAAGGGCTGGGACCTGCATGGCTCGCCCTCTCTTGCCTATGACGCTGGCGAAGGCGTGATGAAATGCGGCCAGGCCGTGGTCAAATATGTCGAGCCGTTCGAATATAGCCGGGAGGTCAAGCTCGGCGAGAAGTGACCGGGTCCGACGGATCTGATCCATGAGTGACAAGCGGCGGCCAAGGGTCGCCGTTTTTGTTTGTCGCCTCATCCTTTCCTCCAAATGACAGCTATGCTGCACTGCAATATTGTGGGGCCAAAGAGGGCCCGCCAGATTGACAACAACAGAGGCAGGCACGCGAGGGAGGGACAGATGAGCAAGACCAATCCGGGCAATTATTTCGAAGACTTTTCAATCGGGCAGGTGATCCGCCACGCGACACCACGCACGATCACCCAAGGGGATGTGTCGCTCTATACGGCGCTTTATGGTTCGCGCTTCGCGGTGCAGAGCTCGGATGCCTTTGCCCACGGGATCGGCTATGAGAGGGCGCCGATTGATGACCTCCTAGTCTTTCATGTCGTGTTTGGCAAGACGGTGCCGGATATTTCCCTCAATGCGGTGGCCAATCTGGGCTATGCGGGATGCCGCTTCCTGCTGCCTGTCTTTCCCGGAGACAGCGTCACTGCCACGTCCGAAGTGATCGGGCTCAAGGAAAATTCCAACGGTATGACCGGCGTCGTCTATGTGCGCTCGCAAGGGGTCAATCAGCATGGCGAGACTGTGCTCGAGTATGTGCGCTGGGTGATGGTGCGTAAGAAGGATCCCGAAACGCCGACGGGGCTTGATGCCATTCCCGCTCTGCCCACTGCGCTGCAGCCGGACAGTCTGGGCGACGCCGTGCCGGTGCTTGATCTTGGGGGCTTTGATACGGATCTGTCCGGCTCGCCCTTCAAGTGGGGAGATTACGAGATTGGTGAGCGGATCGATCATGTGGACGGCATGACGGTGGAGGAGGCCGAGCACCAGATGGCGACCCGGCTTTTTCAGAATACCGCCAAGGTGCATTTCAATCAGTTCACGGAAGGCAAGGGCCGGTTTGGTCGCCGTCTGATCTATGGCGGGCATGTGATCTCACTGGCCCGTGCGCTCAGTTTCAATGGCCTGTCCAATGCCTTCCATGTTGCCGCGATCAATGGCGGGCGTCATGTGGCGCCGCTGTTCGCCGGGGACACGGTGTTTGCCTGGTCGGAGGTGATTGACAAGGCGGAGCTGCCGGCCCGTGAGGATGTCGGCGCCCTGCGCCTCAGGCTGTTTGCGACCAAGGATCATCCGTGCGACACTTTCCCGGGAAAGGGAGAGGACGGCTACGACTCATCTGTCATTCTGGATCTTGATCTCTGGGTGCTTCTGCCTCGATGAACGGCAGATGGTGCAAGAGCTTGTTGGAAGTGCAGACAAATTGTGCAAATGCCTTCAGACTTTTGCGAAATGTCATATCGTGCTCGAAAAACAGGCCCTACTATCCGCCGCGATCTGGGATGTTTTCCGTTGATATTATGGTCTGACCATTTGCTTGATTTACGAGGCGTTAAGCAGGCGTCCCGTTCCTTAGGGGTACTTTAGGTGAAGTTCCCCCTTTTCACTCGCCGATGGCTTTGACCATGTGTCAATTTGCCGTTATGACAACAGGCATGCGAACCAGATCCTTGGTTACCTTTTCGCAAGCGTCACCTGTCGAGGACCGAAAAATTATGACAGACGTCGACCTGAAGGGCAAACGCCCGATCTCCCCACACGTTCAGCATGGTGCCTACAGGCTTACTTTGTCCATGGTTGTTTCCATCAGCCATCGTCTCAGTGGCTCGGCCATTTATGCTGGTACTCTCTTTCTTGCCTATTGGCTTCTCGCTCTGGCTACCGGCCCGGAAGCTTTTGACACTGCACAGATGCTCTGGGGTTCCATCCTCGGCCGTCTCGTGATGTTCGGCTTCACCTGGGCCTTGGTGCACCACCTTCTGGGCGGTCTGCGCCACTTCCTCTGGGATATTCCCGTGATGATGGAAAAGCCTCAAATCGAATTTCTTTATCTGGCAACCTTGATCGGTGGCGTGGTTCTGACCGTGCTCATCTGGATCATCGGCTACTCGGTAATGTAGGCGGGAGAGAGAGATGAAAACACCAACCAAAATCATCCGAGGCCTTGGCGCAACGCACCATGGTACCGAGCATCACTGGATGATGCGCATGACTTCCGTGCTTCTGGTGCCGCTCGTCATTGCTTTTATCTGGATTATCATTTGCGCTCTCGGCTCTGACTATCAAGGCGCGCTTGACCTGGTCGGCAATCCGATTGTCGCCGTCCTGCTGCTGCTGTTCGTCATTGTCGGCGGCTTCCACATGCACTCCGGTGTGCAGACCATCACTGAGGACTATCTGCAGAATCAGCTGTTCCGTACCCTCGCGAAGATGGGCAACACCATCTTCTCTCTGGTTGCATGCGCTGCTTGCGTCTTTGCGGTCCTAAAAGTGTCCTTTGGGGGTTAATGATCCGATGGCCAATACCTACAATATCAACGGTCGGGCCTATGAGGTTCACGACCATTATCATGACGTTGTTGTGGTCGGTGCCGGTGGCGCTGGTCTGCGTGCAACGCTCGGCATGGCCGAACAGGGCCTCAGAACTGCTTGCGTGACCAAGGTTTTCCCGACCCGTTCGCATACCGTTGCTGCACAGGGTGGCATCGCCGCTTCGCTGCAGAACATGGGTCCGGACAGCTGGCAGTGGCATATGTATGACACCGTCAAGGGGTCTGACTGGCTCGGTGACACCGACGCCATGGAATATCTCGCCCGTGAGGCCCCGAAGGCCGTTTACGAGCTTGAGCATTATGGCGTGCCCTTCTCGCGTACCGAAGAAGGCAAGATCTACCAGCGTCCGTTCGGCGGCCACATGCAGAACTTCGGTGAAGGTCCTGCCGTGCAGCGTACCTGTGCTGCCGCTGACCGTACCGGTCACGCAATCCTGCACACGCTCTATGGCCAGTCGATCCGTCACAAGGCCGAATTCTACATCGAGTATTTCGCTCTCGATCTGCTGATGAACGACAACGGCGTCTGCGAAGGTATCGTTGCCTGGAACCTTGATGACGGCACGATCCACCGCTTTAACGCCAAGATGGTTGTTCTGGCGACCGGTGGTTATGGCCGCTGCTACTTCTCGGCAACGTCCGCTCACACCATCACCGGTGACGGCAACGCCATGATCGCCCGTGCAGGCCTGCCGCTGCAGGACATGGAGTTCGTTCAGTTCCACCCAACCGGGATCTACGGCGCAGGCTGCCTGATCACCGAAGGTGTGCGCGGGGAAGGTGGCTATCTCGTCAACTCCGAAGGCGAACGCTTCATGGAACGCTATGCACCGAGCGCCAAGGACCTTGCGTCCCGCGACGTTGTCTCGCGCTGCATGACTATCGAGATCCGCGAAGGTCGCGGCGTTGGCCCGCAGAAAGACCATATCTTCCTGCACCTCGATCACCTTGATCCGGAAATTCTGGCAGAACGTCTGCCGGGTATCTCCGAATCGGCCGAGATCTTTGCCGGTGTCGACGTGACCAAGGACCCGATTCCGGTGCTGCCGACGGTTCACTACAACATGGGCGGTATTCCGACCAACTATTGGGGTGAAGTGCTGGCTCCGACCAAGGACGATCCGAACGCAGTTGCTCCGGGCCTGATGGCCGTGGGTGAAGCTGCCTGTGCTTCGGTTCATGGTGCAAACCGTCTTGGCTCCAACTCGCTCATCGACCTTGTGGTCTTTGGCCGTGCTGCTGCGATCAAGGCTGGCCATGTCATCGATCGTGAATCGCCGATGCCGACGCCGAACCTTGCCTGCTTCGACAAGGTCATGGAAAACTTCGACAAGGTTCGCCATGCAAACGGTGGCACGCCGACTGCTGATCTTCGCCTGAAAATGCAGAAGAGCATGCAGAACAACGCAGCCGTCTTCCGTACGCAGGAAACCCTTGAGCAGGGCTGCAAGGAGATGAAGGAAATCTGGGGCGAAATGGCCGACATGAAGGTCACCGACCGTTCCCTGATCTGGAACTCCGATCTGATGGAATCGCTCGAGCTGCAGAACCTGATGATCAACGCGATCCCGACCGTTGTCGGTGCCGAGGCTCGCAAGGAAAGCCGCGGCGCACACGCTCGCGAGGACTACAAAGACGGTCCTCTGGCAGGTCGCGACGACGTAAACTGGCGCAAGCATACGCTGGCCTGGGTAGCCGAAGATGGCGATGTCCGTCTCGACTATCGTCCGGTGGTGCTGGATCCGCTGACCACGCCTGAAGAGGGTGGGATCGATCCGGCCAAGATTGCACCGAAAGCCCGCGTCTACTAACAGCCCTGTGTCGGACAGCTCAGCCTGTCCGACCTTTTCCGAATTGGATGCCCGGATGACCGCCAGACCAGCGGGACGGGCGAGACCCGAATGAACGGAGCGAAAAGATGGTTGAACTTGCGCTGCCGAAGAACTCAGTGATCAAAGAAGGCAAGACCTGGCCAAAGCCGGAAGGCGCGACCAACTTGACCGAATTCCGCATCTATCGCTGGAATCCTGACGACGGCAAAAACCCGCAGATCGATACCTATTTTGTGGACCGCGATGCCTGCGGCCCGATGGTTCTTGATGGCCTTCTGTACATCAAGGACACTATCGATGCGACCCTGACCCTGCGCCGGTCCTGCCGCGAAGGCATTTGCGGCTCCTGTGCGATGAACATTGACGGCGCCAACACGCTGGCATGTACCTTCGGCATGGACGAATGCAAATCGAAGGTGGTCAAGGTTTACCCGCTGCCGCATATGAAAGTAGTCAAGGACCTTGTTCCCGACCTCAACAATTTCTATGCCCAGCATGCCTCGATCGAGCCTTATCTGAAGACCGACACCCCGGCACCGGAAACCGAGTGGCTGCAGAGCCGCGAAGACCGTGCCAAACTCGACGGTCTTTACGAGTGCATTCTCTGCGCGTCCTGCTCGACCTCCTGCCCGTCCTATTGGTGGAACGGTGAGCGGTATATCGGCCCTGCTGCCTTGCTGCAGGCCTACCGCTGGATTATCGACAGCCGTGACGAATATACCGGCGAACGCCTCGATCATCTCGATCACGTGTTCGGCGCCTATCGTTGCCACACGATCATGAACTGCACCAAGGTTTGCCCGAAAGGTCTGAACCCGGCGAAAGCCATTGCAGAGATCAAACGCATGATGGTCGAACGCGCCATCTAGGACGCTGACCAGACGATCTGTAAAACCGCTCTTCGGGTCTCCGGAGAGCGGTTTTTTATGGGCGCATTCTGCCCGCTCCCCGTGCGATGTTTCCGCCATTTTTCAGCGCCTTGATTGGTGGAGATAACAAAGTCGTCATCTCTCCGGGCTTGTGATCGCCACATTTGATTCCCACCTACGGGCCTGTCCAAGACGGACGCTCATTCGTAACAGTCGCCTTTCAGGCCGAAGGATCCGCGCCAGTCTTTATTCTCTGGTGAGTAAGTGATCATTTCTGGGGTTTGTCACGGCGCTGTCAGAATTTTCAGATAGCTGGCGCATCAGGCGTTGACCTGACAGGGAGGCTCACATGCTGCAGACGAACATCTTGTTCGTAGACGAGGCCAACAGCGACCGAAGTATTCTGGCCGAGGCCTATTTCAACCAGGGGATTGCCTATAGCGCCCGCGCCTTCAGCGCAGGGATCGCGCCAGCAGACGGCCTTGATCGGGCGGTCTATGACGTGATGCGCGAGAAGGGCATCATTCCCGATGATTACTGCCCCAAACCCATCGACATCTTTTTGCAACCCTACTCGCCGAGGATTGATCTCGTCGTTGCGTTCAGGCCGCGCGGGAAGGTGTTCAAGTTGCCGATAGTGCCCTACCGGCCGCCGATGATTGATCTTTTGATCGATGAGGTGGATGGCTCCCTCGAAGGCAAAGCCCGCAAGCAGGCGATTCGGGATTGTTATGCCGATGTCGGTCTCGCCATCGACCGTGCGAAGGCCAAGGGCCTTCTTCCCAGCTCACAGGCTGCCTAGGCCGGGCGAAGCGCCTGATCAATTGCATCGATTGCAATCGGGATGATCCATCAGAGCCTTTTCATCCCGTTGCAGCTGTGCAACCATGGCCGTTGCATGCGGAGTGCGCCTTTTGGGCGAGGGTTTTTTGACAGTGATCAACGCCCGCCCGCCTGCGCCTGATATACAGGCAACGCGTTTAAATGAAAGATGGATTTCAACCTTTGCCGACCGCGCTATTGGCTGGACTGGGCAGAGGGAATGCTTTATTCGAATAGCGAGACTATTACCATCTCAAGATACAGGAGATTGAGCCGTGAGCGGAATCAAACTGCGTCCAGGTGTCGTCACCGGCGAAGAATATCTGCAGCTTCTGAAAGCCTGCAAGGAAGGCGGCTACGCGCTGCCTGCGGTGAATGTCACCGGTACCAACAGCCTCAATGCGGTTATGGAAGCTGCTGCCAAGGCAAAATCCGATATCATCATTCAGATGTCCAACGGCGGCGCACAGTTCTATGCTGGTCAGGGCGCTCCCGACGCCATGCAGGCTCGCGTTCTGGGTTCCGTTTCCATCGCGCAGCATGTCAACCTGCTCGCTGAAGCCTATGGCATCTGCGTGATCATGCATACCGACCACTGCAACCGCAAGCTCCTGCCTTGGGTTGATGGCCTTCTCGATCACGGCGAAGCCTATTACAAGACCCATGGCCGTCCGCTCTACACCTCCCACATGATCGACCTGTCCGAGGAATCCCTCGAAGACAACGTTCAGACCTGCGCCAAATATCTCGAGCGCATGGCTCCGATGGGCATGAGCCTCGAAATCGAGCTCGGTGTGACCGGTGGTGAAGAAGACGGTATCGGTTCCGAGCTGGAAGAAGGCGATGCAGAGAATCCGAACCTCTACACCCAGCCTGAGGACGTGCTCTACGCTTATGACGTGCTGTCCAAGATCGGTCACTTCACCGTGGCTGCATCCTTCGGCAACGTGCACGGCGTTTATGCACCGGGCAACGTCAAGCTGCGTCCGGAGATCCTGAAGCATTCTCAGGCTCTGGTGTCCAAGGAACGTGGTGGCGGTGACAAGCCTCTCAGCCTCGTCTTCCACGGTGGTTCGGGCTCTTCCAAAGAGCAGATCGCAGAAGCTGTCAGCTACGGCGTGTTCAAGATGAACGTCGATACCGACATCCAGTTCGCCTTCGCGGAAGCTGTTGCTGCCAAGATCGACGAAAAACCGATTGCCTTCAAGCATCAGGTGGATCCGACAGATGCGACCCCTTACAAGAAATATTATGATCCTCGCAAATGGCTGCGCGCTGGTGAAGAGGGCATGATTGCTCGCGTAGAAGAAGCCATGAAGGACCTCGGGTCCGTTGGCAAAACGGTTGCCGACAAATAAGCTGTCGAAAATTCGATACATGGTGGGGCTCACTGGTATTTTTACCATGGGCCCCTTCTTTTTGACGCATTGTGCCATCACTAAAGAGGCCAAACATGTTGATAGCGCAGTTGCCTTTCGCAAAAGCGGCAAAAGCTTTTGCCCTTTGTCAGGGGCGCTGGTATCAGTAAGAGGGTGCTGCCTTGCAGCATGGGCAAGATCTTCAATTGGCCGAGGGCTGGTGGAAGAATTCGTTTGGGTACCACGACAGCCGTCTTGAGATGGGCACTAGGGAAGAGATTGACCGGTAATCGTCACTATTTTGCGATTTCGCTGATGAGTCTCGCGCTCGCGGGATGCGCGGTGTCTGGCGGTCCTCAAAAGAGCCAGACGGTCGGTGCGCCGATGTCTAGCGCACAACTTCCTCCTCCTGTTTCGGCTCAGCCGGTTGATCCTGCGTCCGGTCCGGACAAGTTTCTCCAATCCAATGATGAAACGCTTGCAATGCAAGCCCCTGAGCCGGGTTCGGTCGATCCCGTAACGGGTGGCGAGACCAAGATCTCCTATGCGAGCGCGCTTGCTGCCAACCAGGCTGCCATCACAACGAACCGGACTGACCTCAAGCCCTTCGTTGGCCGGTGGCTGCTGGTCAAGCCTGCTGCCCGTTCGAAGATGGAGCAAATCGGGAGCTATCTCGGCCTTGCCGACCGCTGCGAAGTGGTGCTGGAGGACGCTGGCGAAAATCTCGATCACAAGGCCAAGGGAAGTTCTGCCTGTCCGACAGGCCTGTTCATGCTTGATAGCTGGACTGCTTTCGAGGGCCGACTGGTGCTGAAGGATCATATGGGTGATGAAATCGTCAGCCTGAAGTCCCGCGGCACGGGAACCTGGGTGGGTGTTGGCCGGGATGGCGAAACCCTGGTTTTGGAAAAATCCTGATCAGACGAAGGCGAAACCTCGTCAAATGGTATTTACCGACTTGATAAAACGTACAGAAGATTCGACAGTTGGGGTAGGGTGTCGGATGGAGAGTGTTATGATTCGATATTGCGCACTTGGTTGCCTTGTTGTCCTGGCTGGTTGTTCGACTGCCGGGTTTGACCGGTTTGGTGGCAATCAGAGCTCACCGCTCACGCCTGCACCGACCGCACCGGTTGAAAGTCAGGGGCTGAGCCCGCTCATTCCGAATGATCAGTATGCAACGCCCCAACAGGGCCAGCCGATCAACAATGCCCTTGGTGCAGAAGCTGAATTCACCGAGCCCGGCCAGATTTCCGGAGACATGGTAGCACCTGCCTCCGCTCGCACGCTCAGCCGCACCGATCTGCTTGGTGCATGGACTTTGGCCTCGGGGGCAGAGCAGTGCAAGCTGAATGTCAATCTGACCAACTGGACCGGTGGCTATCGTGCCTCGACGCGGGGCTGTGCTTCTGCGGATCTGCAGCGGATCAACGCGTGGAAGCTGGAAGGCAAGAAAGTGATCTTGCTTGCCGAGGATGGCACAACGCCAATCGCCAACCTGTTCTCCTCTTCTCCCGCCCGGTTTGACGGGTTGGCAGGTCAGGATGGTCGCGCGGTCTCCTTCTTCCGCTAGGTTTCTCGATGGTCTGGTTTGATCATCCGCAGTCTTTGGTAGGCTTGCGGAGCGCTGCTCCGTGCGTTAGAGGACGCATTTGAGAGAGTGTCGCACTTTGTTGCGTTGACAGGCCGTCTGCGGACGGCGACAGCGCTCTGGCCATTGCGATCCTGAGGTCTGACAGCAGAGGGATGAATTTGTGAGCAGCGAGTTTGGCGTATATTCGGTCTCGGATTTCTATGACAGCAAGGTAGAACGGGGCGAGATCGAGCGGGATCCGCAACAGCGGGCCCTTGCCCAGCGTTTCGACAAGCTGCTTGAACGGGTCAGTCAGAACAGGCTCTCGCGCAAGACATCGTCTCTTGGCTGGCTATTTGCCAAGCGCCAGCCACCTGAGCCCGTCAAGGGGCTCTATGTCTGGGGCGAGGTTGGCCGCGGCAAGACCATGGTGATGGATCTGTTCTTTGAGATCGCACCGGTCAAGCGCAAGGGGCGGTTTCACTTCCATGAGTTCATGCGGGACATGCACGATCGGATCAAGGCAGCCCGGGCCGATATCAAGGCCGGCGTGATCAAGGGGGACGATCCGATCCGCCCGGTGGCCGATGACTTGGCTGACGAGCTCAAACTTCTGTGCTTTGATGAATTTTCCGTGACCGATATCGCTGATGCCATGCTTCTGGGGCGCCTGTTTACGCGACTGTTCGAGCGGGGCGTGGTGATGGTCGCGACATCGAATGTCGAGCCGTCCTTGCTTTACAAAGATGGCCTCAATCGTCAGCTTTTCCTGCCGTTTATCGATCTGCTGCAACAGCAGTGTGAGGTTTACCGTCTCGACGCGCGCACCGACTTCCGAATGGAGAAGCTGGGGGGTGAGGAGGTCTATCTGCACCCTCATGACGATGACGCAAAGCGCCGCTTTCAGAAGATGTGGGAGGTGCTGATCGAGGCGCCCCGTGCGCCCAGCGATGCCATCGCCCATCAGGGGCGGGAAATCCACGTGCCGCAGGCCTGGCACGGGATTGCAAGGTTCACTTTTGACGATCTTTGCGCAAAACCCCTTGGTGCATCAGACTATTTACGGCTGTCTTCGCTCTACCATACGATCTTTCTGGAGGATATTCCGCTTCTTGGCCGCGCCAATCGGAATGAAGCCAAGCGTTTCATCATCCTTATCGATACTCTTTATGACAATCATATCAGATTGATAGCGACTGCCGCTGCGTCACCCTTTGATCTTTATACGGATGATCACGGCACTGAAGCTTTCGAGTTTCAACGCACCACATCCCGATTAGTAGAAATGCAGTCGCGCGACTATATGTCGCAGGATGATGCCGTATCATGACGTTTACGTAATCGTTAAGTGCACCAAAAGTCTGGCCTTTTTTCGGGATTTAAAACTTTGTGAGACTTGAAAGAGTCACGAATTCGGGGTACTCACAGCCATCCATTCCCGGCACTGCCAAGTGCCTGGGAGAACCTAACGTTTAGGGAAATACCTGATATGGCGAGGAAGAAAATTGCTCTGATTGGTGCGGGCCAGATTGGTGGCACGCTGGCTCATCTGGCTGGTCTGTATGAACTGGGCGACGTTGTCCTTTTCGATATCGCAGAAGGCACTCCTGAAGGGAAAGCGCTCGACATCGCGGAATCGTCTCCAGTAGACGGCTTTGATGCCAAACTGTCCGGCACGCAGTCTTATGAAGCGATCGCTGGCGCTGACGTTGTGATCGTGACCGCGGGTGTCCCTCGCAAGCCCGGCATGAGCCGAGACGATCTGGTTGAAATCAACCTCAAGGTCATGAAGCAGGTTGGCGCAGGCATCGGCAAATATGCTCCCGATGCCTTTGTTATTTGTATCACCAACCCGCTCGACGCAATGGTTTGGGCTCTGCAGAAATTCTCCGGTCTGCCCGCCAACAAAGTGGTCGGCATGGCTGGTGTTCTGGACTCCTCCCGTTTCCGTTATTTCCTCGCTGACGAATTCGACGTATCCGTTCAGGACGTCACCGCATTCGTTCTTGGCGGTCACGGCGACACCATGGTCCCGCTGACCCGCTATTCCACCGTTGCTGGTGTGCCTCTGACCGACCTCGTCAAAATGGGCTGGATCGAACAGAGCCGTCTTGATGAAATCGTACAGCGTACCCGTGATGGCGGCGCCGAAATCGTCAAACTGCTGAAAACCGGTTCGGCATTCTATGCCCCGGCTACCTCGGCAATCTCGATGGCTGCGTCCTACCTCAGAGACAAAAAACGCGTTCTTCCTTGCGCTGCTTACCTCTCCGGTGAATATGGCGTGGAAGGCATGTATGTCGGTGTGCCGACCGTGATCGGTGCTGGCGGCATCGAGCGCATTGTCGAGATTGAACTGGATAAAGACGAAAAAGCCCAGTTCGATCATTCTGTCGATGCTGTGAAAGGCCTCATCGAGGCTTGCCAGCGCATCGCTCCGGAACTGGCCGAGTAATCGGCCTGCAAGACCTGCTCCCCGCCTTACTTCGTTGGCCCGATTAGCGGGGGCGCAGGTTTCAAGATCGCAGAAGAAGACCAGCCGGCGGTTGATCGAGCTCACGTTTCGACCGCCGGGCAGGTCTGTTTTTTAGGGGAGCTCCCATGAATATTCATGAGTATCAGGCGAAGGCGCTTCTGAAGGAATATGGTGCACCAGTTGCTGACGGTGTGGCCATTTTTTCCGCAGATGAGGCGCTTGCTGCTGCAGACAAGCTTGGCGGTCCGCTCTGGGTGGTTAAATCCCAGATCCATGCGGGTGGCCGTGGCAAAGGCAAATTCAAAGAATCCTCCGCAGGGGAAAAGGGCGGTGTCCGCCTTGCCTTCTCCAAGGACGACGTGACCAGCTTCGCAAGCCAGATGCTTGGATCCACTCTGGTGACCAACCAGACCGGTCCGGCTGGCAAGCAGGTCAACCGCCTCTATATTGAGGATGGTGCCGATATTGATCGCGAACTTTATCTCTCTTTGCTGGTTGACCGCTCCTGTGGTCGCGTGGCGTTTGTCGTGTCCACCGAAGGCGGCATGGACATCGAGGCCGTTGCCGAAGAGACGCCGGACAAGATCCTGACCCTGCCGATTGATCCCGACAAGGGCGTGACAGCGGAAGACGCTGCCCAGATCTGCAATGCGCTTGAGCTGGAAAGCTCCGCACGCGACGATGGCATGCATCTGTTCCCGATCCTTTACAAGGCCTTTATCGAAAAGGATATGTCCCTTCTCGAGATCAACCCGCTGATCGTCATGGAAAATGGCCGTCTGCGCGTGCTCGACGCCAAGGTCTCTTTTGATGGCAATGCCCTGTTCCGTCATCCCGAAATCATGGAACTGCGTGACCTGACCGAGGAAGACGAGAAGGAAATCCAGGCATCCGAATATGACCTCGCCTATGTGGCGCTCGATGGCAACATCGGCTGCATGGTGAACGGTGCCGGTCTTGCCATGGCAACCATGGACATCATCAAGCTCTATGGCGCAGAGCCTGCCAACTTTTTGGATGTTGGTGGTGGTGCGACCAAGGAGAAAGTGACGGCAGCCTTCAAGATCATCACCTCCGATCCGAACGTGAAGGGCATTCTCGTCAACATCTTCGGCGGCATCATGCGCTGCGATATCATCGCTCAGGGCGTGCTGGCGGCGGTTGAAGAGGTTGGTCTTAGCGTGCCGCTCGTGGTGCGTCTGGAAGGCACCCGTGTTGCCGAAGGCAAGAAGCTTATCGACGAAAGCGATCTCAACGTCATTCCTGCGGATGATCTCAATGATGCAGCGCAGAAGATTGTTGCAGCCGTGAAGGGAGCCTAAGTCGATGTCGATTCTCGTCAATAAAGATACCAAAATCATCGTGCAGGGCCTCACCGGCAAGACCGGTACCTTCCACACCGAACAGGCTTTGGCCTATTACGGCACCCAGATGGTTGCCGGTGTTCATCCCAAGAAGGGTGGAGAGACTTGGACCAGCGGCGTTGACAGCGGTGCCCAGTTGCCGATCTACGCCTCCGTCAAGGACGCCAAGGATGCCACCGGTGCGACCGCGTCGGTTATCTATGTGCCGCCTGCAGGCGCAGGGGCTGCCATCATCGAAGCCATCGATGCCGGTGTGGAGTTCATCTCCTGCATCACCGAAGGCATTCCCGTTGCCGACATGGTCAAGGTGAAGCGTCGCCTTGAAGACAGCAAGTCGCGCCTTCTTGGCCCGAACTGCCCCGGGATCCTGACCCCTGAAGAATGCAAGATCGGCATTATGCCCGGATCAATCTTCAAGAAAGGTTCAGTCGGTATTGTTTCACGCTCTGGTACACTTACGTATGAAGCAGTGTTTCAGACAACCAATGAAGGTCTTGGTCAGACAACGGCCGTCGGTATCGGTGGTGACCCTGTGAAGGGCACCGAGTTCATCGACGTGCTGGACATGTTCCTTGATGATCCGGAAACCAAGTCGATCATCATGATCGGCGAGATTGGCGGCTCTGCGGAAGAAGATGCCGCTGCATGGCTCAAGGAACAGGCCGAAAAGGGTCGGAAGAAACCAATGGTCGGCTTTATCGCCGGTCGTACCGCGCCTCCGGGCCGCACCATGGGTCATGCCGGTGCGGTGATCTCCGGCGGCAAGGGTGGTGCTGAGGACAAGATTGCTGCCATGGAAAATGCCAGCATTCGTGTGTCTCCCTCGCCAGCGAGCCTGGGTACCACTTTGGTTGACTTGCTCAACGGCAAGTAAAAGCGCGACATTGTGACACGGCGGCGAGGAAAGTGCGCTTTTCTCCCGCCATTCCCTTTCTGCTGGCAATGGTGCCGGTAAACGAACTAGAGCACCGGGCAACGACCCGGTTAGGTGGCGATGGCACGTCAGGATGCAAACGAAGCGTTCGCGTTGACCTCTTTCCTCTACGGGGGCAATGCGTCCTACATCGAAGATCTCTACGCACGGTATCTCGAAAACCCGGCGTCGGTGAGCGAAGAATGGCACACCTTCTTCAAGGACTTCCAAGAAAACAAGGGTGAAGTGATCGCCAATGCGCGCGGCGCATCCTGGAAGCGGAAAGACTGGCCGCTGCCCGCGTCCGGTGACATGGTGTCTGCCCTTGGCGGCGAATTCGTCGACGAGAAGAAGCTGACAGACAAGCTCAAGAGCAAGGCCAAGGAGCAGGGTGTCGAGCTGAGTGACGAAGCCGTCCAGCAGGCCACCCGCGATTCGGTGCGTGCACTGATGATGATCCGAGCCTATCGCGCTCGTGGCCATCTGCATGCCGATCTGGACCCGCTCAAGCTTGCGGAAGCCAAAGATCACGAAGAATTGCATCCGACGTCCTACGGCTTCACCGAGGCGGATTACAATCGCAAGATCTTCATCGACCATGTTCTGGGTCTCGAATTCGCGACCATCCCGGAAATGCTCGAAATCCTGCGCCGTACCTATTGTTCCACCCTTGGCGTGGAATTTATGCATATTTCCGATCCGGCCGAGAAGTCGTGGATTCAGGAACGCATCGAAGGTCCGGACAAGCATATTGCCTTCACCGAGCAGGGCAAGAAAGCCATCCTCTACAAGCTGGTTGAAGCTGAAGGCTTCGAGAAGTTCCTCGATCTGAAATATACCGGCACGAAGCGTTTCGGCCTTGATGGCGGCGAAAGCCTCATTCCGGCGCTTGAGCAGATCATCAAGCGCGGCGGTGCTCTCGGCGTCAAGGAAATCGTCCTTGGCATGGCGCACCGCGGGCGTCTCAATGTGCTCAGTCAGGTGATGGGCAAGCCGCATCGCGCCATTTTCCACGAATTCAAGGGCGGATCCTATGCGCCTGACGACGTGGAAGGCTCGGGCGATGTGAAATACCATCTTGGTGCCTCTTCCGACCGTTCGTTCGATGACAACAATGTGCATCTGTCGCTAACGGCAAACCCGTCTCACCTCGAGATCGTGAACCCTGTGGTGCTCGGCAAGGCCCGCGCCAAGCAGGATCAGCATGCCTCGGACGAGAATGGTGCCTTCATCGAGACCACGGACGTGGAACGCACCACGGTGCTGCCGCTTCTGCTGCATGGTGATGCTGCCTTTGCCGGGCAGGGTGTTGTTGCCGAATGTCTCGGCCTGTCTGGCCTCAGGGGCCACAAGACCGGTGGATCTATCCACTTCATCATCAACAACCAGATCGGCTTTACTACGAACCCGCGCTTCTCGCGCTCTTCGCCTTATCCGTCGGATCTGGCCAAGATGATCGAGGCGCCGATCCTGCATTGTAACGGCGATGATCCCGAGTCCGTGGTCTTTGCTGCCAAGATTGCTACCGAGTTCCGTCAGAAGTTCGGCAAGCCGGTCGTTATCGACATGTTCTGCTATCGTCGTTTTGGCCACAACGAGGGCGACGAGCCGGCCTTTACCCAGCCTCTGATGTACAAGAAGATCCGCTCTCATCCGACCAGCCTGCAGCTCTATGCTGACAAGCTGATCGGGGAAGGCGTGATCACCCCCGATGATATCGAGCAGATGCGAGCAGACGTCCGCAAGACGCTGGACGAGGAATTCGAGGCGGGTCAGAGCTTCTCGCCGAACAAGGCCGACTGGTTCGATGGCCGTTGGGCCGGTTTGTCGACGGCTTCCGCCGAGGACGATCGTCGCTCCGGCAACACCGGGATTGATGTCGACGAGCTGCGTGCAATCGGCAAGAAGCTGACGGACATTCCCGAAGACTTCAACGTGCACCGCACTATCAAGCGCTTCCTCGACAACCGGGCCAAGATGATGGAAACCGGTGAGGGCATCGACTGGGCGACTGCCGAGTCTCTTGCCTTTGGCGCTCTGGTAAAAGAGGGCCATCCAGTTCGCCTGTCCGGTCAGGACTGCGAGCGCGGCACCTTCTCCCAGCGTCACACGGTGCTGTATGATCAGGTGGATGAGCATCGCTACATTCCTCTGAACAACATTTCAGAAGACCAGAACCGCTACGAAGTGATCAACTCGATGTTGTCCGAAGAAGCGGTGCTCGGGTTCGAATATGGTTACACGCTGTCCGAACCCAATGGCCTCACTATGTGGGAAGGCCAGTTCGGTGACTTTGCCAACGGGGCGCAGGTGGTCTTTGACCAGTTCCTGACCTCCGGTGAACGCAAATGGCTGCGTGCTTCCGGCCTCACTGTTCTTCTGCCGCATGGCTATGAAGGGCAGGGTCCGGAACACAGCTCGGCCCGTCTCGAGCGCTATCTGCAGTCCTGTGCGGAAGACAACATTCAGGTTGCCAACTGCACGACGCCTGCCAACTATTTCCACATTCTGCGCCGTCAGGTGAAACGCAGCTTCCGCAAGCCGCTGATCCTGATGACACCGAAGAGCCTGTTGCGCCACAAGCGTGCGGTTTCGAACCTTGCGGAAATGGGTGCGGGAAGCACCTTCCACCGGGTTCTGTGGGATGATGCGGAAATCCGCCCGAATCAGGAAATCAAGCTCACCACCGACGACAAGATCCGTCGCGTGATCCTGTGCACCGGCAAGGTCTATTACGACCTTTATGAAGAGCGGGAAAAACGCGCCATCAATGACGTCTATCTGATGCGTGTCGAACAGCTCTATCCCTTCCCGGCCAAGACGCTGATCAAGGAGCTGAGCCGCTTCAAGCAGGCCGATATGGTCTGGTGTCAGGAAGAGCCGAAAAACCAGGGCGCCTGGTTCTTCGTAGAACCCTACATGGAGTGGGTGCTCAATCAGATCGATGCGTCGACCAAACGCATGTCCTATGTGGGTCGCCCGGCATCCGCTGCTACCGCTACGGGCCTGATGAGCAAACACCTTGCTCAGCTTCAGGCCTTCCTCGATGACGCGTTTGCCGAGTAACCGGCTGACTGACTTGAAACAAATGTGAGAAGAAAAATGGCAACGGAAATCAAAGTCCCAACTTTGGGCGAGTCAGTGACCGAAGCAACCATTGGTCAGTGGTTCAAGGCAACTGGCGATGCCGTTCAGGCCGATGAGCCGCTGGTTGAACTGGAAACAGACAAGGTTACGATCGAAGTTCCGGCACCGGTTGCCGGAACACTCGGAGACATCGTAGCAGCAGAAGGGGAGACCGTCGAGGTTGGTGCCCTTCTTGCCATGCTGAACGAGGGTGAAGGCGCATCTGCGGCTGCTCCGGCTCCCGCCAAGGCCGCCGCTCCCGCTCCGGCACCGGCTGCTGCTCCTGCTCAGCCGACGTCCATGCCGCCTGCTCCGAGCGCCTCCAAGATGATGACCGAGAACAAGGTCGATCCGGCCTCAGTCGCCGGTTCGGGTGTTCGCGGTCAGGTCCTGAAGGGTGACGTGATCAACGCCATCGCATCGGGTGCAACGGCTCCGGCTGGTGCCTCTGCTCCTGCGGCGGCTGCGCGTCCTGCCTCTGCTCCGGATGATGCGGCCCGCGAAGAACGCGTCCGCATGACCAAGCTGCGCCAGACGATTGCCCGTCGTCTGAAGGACGCCCAGAACACCGCCGCGATGCTGACCACCTTCAACGATGTGGACATGTCTGCGGTGATGAACCTGCGCAAGGAATACAAGGACCTGTTCGAGAAGAAACATGGCGTTCGTCTCGGCTTCATGGGCTTCTTTGCCAAGGCTGTCTGCAATGCGCTGCAGGAAATCCCGGCAGTGAATGCCGAGATTGATGGCACCGACATCATCTACAAGCACTTCGTGCATCTGGGTGTTGCCGTTGGTTTCGCCGCGTGGTCTGGTGGTTCCGGTTGTTCGTGACGCCGACCAGATGTCAATCGCCGAAATCGAGAAGGCAATTGGCGATTTCGGTCGCAAGGCGCGCGATGGTCAGCTGACCATGGACGAGATGCAGGGTGGGACCTTCACCGTTTCCAACGGTGGTGTCTATGGCTCGATGATGTCTACCCCGATCCTGAATGCGCCGCAGTCCGGTATCCTAGGCATGCACCGCATTGAGGAGCGCCCGGTGGTTCGCGACGGTCAGATTGTCATCCGCCCGATGATGTATCTGGCGCTGTCCTATGACCATCGCATCGTCGACGGCAAGGAAGCCGTGACCTTCCTGGTGCGCATCAAGGAAGCCCTCGAAGACCCGCAGCGTCTGGTGCTTGATCTTTAAGGTCCAAGAGTTCTAAGGGGAGCGGGGCGATGGCGCCCCGTTTCCATTTGCATCGTGAAGCGCGGCTGGTCGTCCTTTGACCAATTCCGTTCTTCTCTCATGCATGTTAGAGCAAATTTCAGGACCCTTACTTTGCGAGAATGCGCGGGCATGCCGAAAAGGATGTCTGTCGTCAGTCCGATTGGTCGGATTGTCGCCGGACGTTCAGGCAGACCGAAACAAGGGAAGCCCAAGGAGAGATGCCGTTGGCCGTTGCGTTGAAAATTGGAAGCTGGCTCTGCGCCACCTTCGTGATTTTTTCAGCCATCGTCTGGCTGGTCGGCGGTTTTCTGGTGACCAATGCCCTGTCCAATGACGCCGGGTCTACGGTTTCCGGTCTCGATCTGATCCCGGCGACCTTCTGGCCGGCAAGGGCTGTTGTCTCGGCCATTGGCGTGGTCGGAGCCATCACTCTGGTGCTGTCCCGGCGGGCTTTCTTTCGGGCGATTACGCTCTGGTTTGCTCTGGAGATCGTCCTTATCGGCTGGCTTTATGCGAGCGGATTTCTCGCCTCTCAATTCAACAATTTTGAAAGCGTGCGCAATCTGGCGGTTTTGCAGATGTGCGGTCTCAGTGTGGTGCTGTTCGCCTGGGTGAAACATAACACGCTCTATCGACCCAGAATCCTTCAGGAGTGAACGATATGTCTTATGATCTTGTGGTGATTGGTACTGGCCCAGGCGGCTATGTGTGTGCGATCCGTGCCGCCCAGTTGGGTATGAAGGTAGCTGTGGTCGAAAAACGCAAGACCCACGGCGGCACCTGTCTCAATGTGGGCTGCATTCCGTCCAAGGCGCTTCTGCATGCCTCCGAACTGTTCGAGGAAGCCGGGCACGACTTTGCCAACATGGGCATCAAGGTCGGCAAGCCCGAGCTCGATCTCAAGGACATGATGAAACACAAGCAGGATGTCATCGATTCCAACGTTGGCGGCGTTGACTTCCTGTTCAAGAAGAACAAGATCGATGTCTTCCACGGCGCGGGCAAGATTGTTGCTCAAGGCAAGGTTGAAGTCACCCCGGAAGAGGGCGATGTGCAGACCGTTGAGGCCAAGGGCATCGTCATTGCGACGGGGTCCGATGTTGCCAACCTGCCCGGTATTGAGATTGACGAGAAACAGGTGGTCTCTTCCACCGGTGGCCTTGATCTCGATAAGGTGCCGGAAAAGCTGATCGTGGTCGGGGCCGGTGTGATCGGGCTGGAGCTCGGTTCGGTCTGGCGTCGTCTGGGATCGGAGGTCACCGTTGTCGAATTCCTTGACCGCATTCTACCCGGCATGGATGGTGAAGTGGTCAAGAATGCCCAGCGCATCTTCAAGAAGCAGGGCTTCGACTTCAAGCTGGGGACCAAGGTAACCGGCATCGAGAAGACCAAGAAGGGCCTGAAGGTTTCCATCGAACCGGCTGCCGGTGGCGATGCCTCCGAGCTGGAAGCCGATGTGGTTCTGGTTGCGATTGGTCGCCGCCCCTACACGGATGGTCTCGGCCTTGAGGCTGTGGGTGTCGCGCTTGACGAGCGTGGCCGGGTCAAGACCGATGGCCACTTCAAGACCACAGTTGATGGCATCTATGCCATCGGCGATGTGATCGAAGGGCCGATGCTGGCGCACAAGGCCGAGGATGACGGGGTTGCCCTTGCCGAGATCCTTGCCGGTCAGGCCGGGCATGTGGACTATAATCTGGTGCCAGGTGTTGTCTACACCATGCCGGAAATTGCCGTGATCGGCAAAACCGAAGAGCAGCTGAAAGACGCGGGCGTGGCCTACAATGTCGGCAAGTTCCCCTTCACCGCCAATGGCCGCGCCAAGGCGCAGCGCCACACCGACGGATTTGTAAAGATCCTTGCGGACAAGACCACGGATCAGGTTCTGGGTGTGCACATGATCGGCGCCGGTGTCGGCGAGATGATCCACGAGGCATCCGTGCTGATGGCCTTCTCGGGATCTGCCGAGGATCTGGCGCGCACCATCCATGCGCATCCGACCCTGTCGGAAGCGGTCAAGGAAGCCGCGCTCGCCGTCGACAAGCGCCCGATCCACATGTGATCGAATCGATAGACGCACAAATCAGACAGGCTGCCATCGAGCAGCCTGT
This sequence comes from uncultured Cohaesibacter sp., assembly GCF_963662805.1. NCBI lineage: Bacteria > Pseudomonadati > Pseudomonadota > Alphaproteobacteria > Hyphomicrobiales > Cohaesibacteraceae > Cohaesibacter > uncultured Cohaesibacter sp. The sequence goes on along the minus strand of NZ_OY759880.1, from coordinate 41,441 downwards.
TTTCGTATGGGGATTATTTTCTCCAGAGGACGAACTTGCGCAGCTCGTCGGACTTTCTGGGATCATGGAAGTCGTCATAGACGCGGGCGTCCATGCGCTTGCCGTTGATCGAGACCGTCACCGTCCGTTTGGCGAAAAAGGTGTTGTAACGCACCTCAAAATTGGTGCTGCCGACATGATGGGCGATGGCGCGGCCCCATGTGCAGTCGCGCGGAGCGCAGGCTGTGTAGGCCTTCACCTGAAGGTGCGGCACCGTGTGATCGTTACAGATGGCCTTCACTTCAAGCTTGGTGAGATCGTAGCGATGACCGGCAAATGGATTTTCCCAGTCGCCGAGTGTCTGCGTTTCGACGCAAGAGCTGCCTTGCGCAGACACGGAAAAGGTCAGGAGACCGAACGCCAGCAAGGTCGCCATGAAGAGGGGCTTCATATCCATTCCTCCGAATATTGGTTAATCGCAGCGGCATGCAGGCGTTAACCACCATGTTCTCAATGGATAATCCAAGTCTTAACAGAAATACGTTACGTGCTCGTTAAGCAATGTCTAATATTTTGAGCCAATCACGCGATTTTGCGTTGATTTCTGCCGAAAAATTGGACTCACGAACGCGGATGGGCCTTTTGGTAGATCGACATGAGCTCCGACATTTCAACCTCGGTGTAGCTCTGTGTCGTGGACAGGCTGGCGTGGCCGAGCAGCTCCTGAATGGTTCTGAGGTCCCCGCCGTTGGCCAGAAGATGGGTGGCAAAGGAGTGCCGGAGACCGTGCGGGGTGGCGCTGTCGGGCAGGCCAAGGGCGCCGCGCAGGGTCTCGATGGTCTTTTGCACCACGCGCGGGCTCAGGGGGCCTCCGCGCACGCCGCGAAACATCGGTTCATCGGGCTCGAGTTCAAACGGGCAGCGTTCGATATAGTCGGCGAGCGCCGTCTGAACGACAGGGAGCACGGGGAGGCGGCGCTGCTTGTTGCCCTTGCCGGTGACGGTCATGGCGTTCTGGCCGGGCAGGGGGGCCGTTCTGAGCGTCAGGGCGAGGGCCTCGGAAATGCGAAGCCCGACGGCATAGAGAAGGAGAAAGACCGCACTGTCGCGGGCGCTGACCCAAGGTTCGGAGGCCAGAGATTCGGACGGGTTCACGAGGCGCTGGGCTTTCTCGATGGTCAGTGGCTTGGGTAGGGAGCGGGAATATTTGGGGGCCTGCACTGCATTGAAGGGGGCGGTGGTGGCCTCTCCGCGATCTTCCAGGTAACGCACGAAGGAGCGGATGCCAGCAAGGCTGCGCGCTAATGAGCGCGAGGATATGCCGCTCTGTCGGCGGCGAGCCATGTAGGAACGCACGTCAGCGGGTCGGAGCGAGGGGAAATGCGAAAGGTCGGCGGGTTCGCCCATGTGTTCTGTGAGGAAGGAGAAAAACTGGTCGAGATCCCGGTCATAGGCCGTGAGGGTCGCTTCGGACAGGCGTCGTTCATTGGCAAGACCTGCGAGCCACGATTCCTGCGCCTTTCTCAAGGACGTCGTCGCAATCACCAGAGGCGCCTGGTTCCCAATGGCTTGTTGGCTCGCGCGGGCCATCGATGTCTCCTGTCGTCCTTGCTTGCATCGCAGGTCAGGGGCGAATCAAAATCCCCGGTGCCTGTCGCCAAGCATCGGGGATAAGGATTAACCTATTTTTAAGATCATTCTTTGGCACCCGTCGTCCGGGCGCTGATCCAAGATCATCTATTAGATGATTTTCTGACCGGTTTTTGCCCAGTCAGCGAGGAAGGTTTCGAGGCCTTTGTCGGTGAGGACGTGTTTGGCCAGACCCTTGATGACGGACGGCGGGATGGTTGCCACATCGGCACCGGCCAGCGCGCATTCTTTCACATGGTTGGCGCTGCGGATGGAGGCAGCCAGAACCTGGGTTTCGAAGCCGTAGTTGTCATAGATGGTGCGGATGTCTTCGATTAGCTCCATGCCGTCGATGTTCAGGTCGTCAAGACGGCCGATGAACGGGGAGATGTAGGTTGCGCCAGCTTTTGCTGCCAGCAGCGCCTGGTTGGCGGAGAAGCAGAGGGTGACGTTGACCTTGTGACCCTGATCGGTCAGAGCCTTGCAGGCTTTGAGGCCATCAATGGTCAGCGGCAGCTTGATGCAGACATTCTTTGCGATTTTGAGCAGTTCGGCTGCTTCGGCGAGCATGGCTTCGGTTTCGAGCGCAGTGACTTCTGCGGAAACGGGGCCTTCGGTGATTTCGCAGATCTCTGCAATGACTTCCTTGAAATCACGACCGGATTTCACGATGAGAGACGGGTTTGTGGTGACACCATCGATCAGGCCGGTAGCGGCCAGTTCACGGATATCGTTGGTATCTGCGGTGTCGACGAAGAATTTCATTGGAATCGGTGCTCCCTAATCCATTCGTGCGCTGGCCTGCCGTCATGCATGAGTGTGGATGACAGGAAAACGCGCTGTTTCAATGGTGATACATTTCCCGCAATTGAGACATTGCAGGAATGTTCTAGATCAAAAATTTCTTCAGCTGCCCGCCTGAAAGCAGAAATGTTGATCTACTCGGTCAACCCGGTGGCATTGAATGGTGTGAGGTCCACATATTCGATGCCCCGGCCAAATCTGCCCCAATTCCGGAATGGAAATCGCTGACGGATTTGCATATGTTCCTTAAACCAAAGTTGGCCTTCAGTCAGCCCCTCCGAGTGGCGAAAAATCACTTCCGCTGTCGAGAAGTTTAAATTAAGGGATCATTTTGTCGTCTTTCAGTCAGATCGTGTCGGTTCTGGTGCCCGTTTTCGTCGACGGGGCCTACAGCTATCGGGTGCCGGGCTTCTTCGGGAGCGAGGATGCCGCGTTCGGGCGTCTGGAGCCGGGACAGGTCGTCCGGATGCCGCTCGGCCCGCGCTCGGTGATCGGCGTGGTCTGGGACGATGAGAGCAGTTTTACAGATGAAAGCCGCCTGAAGGATGTCGAACATGTCTATGAGGGCGTGGTTCTCTCGGAGGACTTCAGGCGATTCGTTGACTGGATTGCGAGCTACACCCTTGCCCAGCGGGGAATGGTGCTGCGCATGGTCCTGAGGGGCGAGGAAGCGCTGTTGCCGCCCCGCCCGACCCCTGCCTTCCGTATGACCGGCCCAGCCCCCGATCGCATGACAAGCGCGCGGGCTCGCGTGATCGATGCAATGGAAGGCGGGCTCGCCGAGACAAAGGCTGATCTCGTGGAGCGATGCGGCGTTTCGGCTTCGGTGATCGATGGCCTCGTGAAGACAGGAACGCTGGAGGCTTGCCTGTTGCCGGCGCCCAAGCTGATGGAGCGTCCGGATGCGGACCATGCGCCACCAATGCTGTCGGACGCGCAGGAGGCGGCGGCCGCGCAATTGCGGGCTGCGGTGGCCAAAGGCGAATTTTCGGGCATTCTTCTTGATGGCGTGACCGGCTCGGGCAAGACCGAGGTCTATTTCGAAGCGGTGGCCGAGGCCATCCGGCAGGGGCGTCAGGTGCTGATTCTGGTGCCGGAGATTGCGTTGACAAGCGCCTTTCTGGATCGCTTCGAGGCCCGATTCGGCACGCGGCCCGGCGAATGGCATTCGGGTCAGTCGCAGCGCTACAAGAATCAGATCTGGCGCGGTGTCTTGACCGGCGAGGTGCAGGTGGTCGTTGGGGCTCGGTCGGCGCTGATGCTACCGTTCAGCGCCCTCGGTCTGATCGTTGTCGACGAGGAGCATGACGGGGCCTACAAGCAGGAAGACCGCGTGATCTACAATGCCCGCGATATGTCGGTGGTGCGAGGGCATCTTTCGGGCTTTCCGGTGGTGCTGGCGAGCGCGACGCCATCGGTTGAAAGCCGCAACAATGCCGATCAGGGGCGGTATGAGCATATCTGTCTGCCGGATCGGTTCGGCGGTCAGTCGATGCCTGATATCAAGCTCATCGACATGCGTGCCAATCCGCCCGAGCGTGGCAATTTCCTGTCGCCCCTGCTGGTCGAGGCGGTCAATGAAACCCTCGCTGCGAACGAGCAGAGCCTGTTGTTTCTCAACCGGCGCGGCTACGCTCCACTGACTTTATGCCGCACCTGTGGCCATCGGTTCCAGTGTCCGAGCTGTTCAACCTGGCTGGTAGAACATCGCTTCCGCAAACAGCTTGTTTGCCATCATTGCGGTCATTGTGAACCCGTGCCGCCTGCCTGCCCGCAATGCGGCAACGAGGACAGTCTCGTCGCTTGCGGTCCGGGGGTCGAGCGGATTGCCGAGGAGGCTGCAAGTCTCTGGCCGGACCGCCATATTGTCATTCTGTCGAGTGATCTCATCCATGGGGTTCAACAGCTCAAGGCCGAGCTGGAGCTGATTTCTTCCGGCAAGGCCGATATCGTGATTGGCACCCAACTTGTGGCCAAGGGGCACAATTTCCCGGCCATGACCCTTGTTGGGGTGATCGATGCGGATCTGGGGCTCGCCCATGGGGATCTGAGGGCTGGCGAGAAGGTCTTTCAAACCCTTGCGCAGGTAACCGGGCGCGCCGGTCGGCATCAGGGGCAGGGCCGGGGTTTTCTTCAGACCTATGCACCCGACCATCCGGTCATTCAGGCGCTTGCCGCTGGCGACCGTGAGGGGTTTTACACATATGAGCTCGAACAGCGCCAGCGGGCCATGATGCCCCCCTTCGGAAGACTGGCTGCCGTCATCCTGTCATCGGAGCATCGGGAAGCGGCCCTGTCCTATGGACGGGAGATGGTTCGATGTGTCCCCCGAAGCGACGAAGTGAAGGTGTTGGGACCTGCTGAAGCGCCGCTTTCCGTCCTTCGTGGCCGCTACCGATTCCGTCTTCTGGTGACCTGTCCGAGAGCCTTTGCCCTCTCGCCCTGGTTGCGCAACTGGCTGGCGAGATGTCCCAAGACAAGCGGGTCTCTGAAGGTCCAAATTGATGTCGATCCCGTGTCTTTTGTCTAATAAAAACAGATTCCTTCATTCGTCTTTCGCATTATAATGGCCATTTACGACTTATGGCCTTGAAGGTAATGTTGCGCAGTCGAAAGGCATGTGCTAGACGAGCAGCGGTCTTTGGATCGACAGGTCCGAAGGCGGATGATACGGACGCCCTTATAAGATGGTGGTTCCTTTTGGGAATACGCTGCGATTGCGGGCAATCTCCTAATGTCAGAGAGCGACCAGGTGACGGATAAAAATTCAGAAGTTTCAGGAGTGGCCGAACGTTATGCGCGCGCATTGTTCGACCTCGCTTTGGAAGAAAATGCTCTTGATGCAACCGAGTCACAGCTTGGCAGCATCGAAGCCATGATGAATGAAAGTGAAGACCTCATGCGGCTCGTCAAAAGCCCGGTTTTCACCGCCGAAGAACAGCTTGCTGCTGTTTCCGCTATTCTCGACAAGGCTGAAATCACTGGCATCGTTGGTAATTTCGTCCGTGTCGTTGCTTCCAATCGCCGGCTTTTCACGCTGCCGGGGATGATTAAAGCTTTCCGCAAAATCCTTTCTCTTCATCGTGGCGAACAGGTGGCCGAAGTGACCTCCGCACGCCCGCTGGACGATGCCGAAATGGAGGCGCTCAGGGCGTCCCTCAAAGACGCATTGGGCAAGGATATTGCGATTGATGCCAAGGTCGATGCAGACATTCTGGGTGGCCTTGTCGTAAAAGTAGGTTCGCAGATGGTAGATTCCTCTGTGCGCACTAAACTCAACTCGCTCAAGATTGCACTGAAAGAGGTCGGCTGATGGATATTCGGGCCGCGGAAATTTCCGCAATCCTCAAAGAGCAGATCAAAAACTTCGGCTCCGATGCTCAGGTGTCCGAAGTTGGTCAGGTTCTCTCTGTTGGTGATGGTATCGCCCGCATCTACGGTCTGGACAATGTTCAGGCTGGTGAGATGGTGGAATTCCCTGGTGGGATGCGCGGTATGGCGCTCAACCTTGAAATGGACAACGTCGGTGCTGTGCTTTTCGGCGACGACCGCGGCGTCAAGGAAGGCGATACCGTAAAGCGTACTGGCGCTATCGTTGACGTACCTGTCGGCAAAGGTCTTCTGGGCCGTGTCGTTGATCCGCTTGGTAACCCCATTGATGGTAAAGGCCCGATTGAGGCTACCGAACGTCGTCGCGTTGACGTGAAGGCGCCGGGCATCATTCCGCGTAAATCGGTTCATGAACCAATGCAGACCGGCCTCAAAGCCGTGGATGCCTTGATCCCGATCGGTCGCGGTCAGCGCGAGCTGATCATTGGTGACCGCCAGACCGGTAAAACCGCGATCGCGCTCGACACCATCCTGAACCAGAAATCGATCAACGAGACCGGTTCGGAAAGCGAAAAGCTCTACTGCGTCTATGTTGCTGTTGGCCAGAAACGGTCGACCGTTGCACAGTTCGTGAAAACCCTTGAGGAAAATGGCGCTCTGGACTATTCCATCGTTGTTGCCGCAACCGCATCCGATCCTGCTCCGATGCAGTATCTGGCTCCCTTCGCCGGTTGCGCCATGGGTGAATATTTCCGCGATAACGGCATGCACTCGCTCTTGGTCTATGATGACTTGACCAAGCAGGCCGTTGCCTATCGCCAGATGTCCCTGCTGCTTCGTCGTCCTCCCGGACGTGAAGCCTATCCCGGTGACGTCTTCTATCTGCATTCCCGTCTCCTGGAACGCGCTGCGAAGCTGAACGAGGACAACGGTCTTGGCTCCATGACGGCTCTGCCGGTCATTGAAACCCAGGCAAACGACGTGTCCGCGTTCATTCCGACCAACGTGATTTCCATTACCGATGGTCAGATCTTCCTTGAAACCGACCTATTCTATCAGGGTGTCCGCCCTGCTGTGAACGTTGGTCTGTCGGTTTCCCGCGTGGGATCTTCGGCGCAGATCAAAGCCATGAAGCAGGTTGCCGGCCCGATTAAGGGTGAATTGGCACAGTATCGCGAAATGGCCGCTTTTGCGCAGTTCGGCTCCGACCTTGATGCCACCACCCAGCGTCTGCTGAACCGTGGTGCCCGTCTTACCGAGCTTCTCAAGCAGCCCCAGTTCTCTCCGCTGAAAGTGGAAGAGCAGGTTGCCGTGATCTATGCCGGTGTGAACGGATATCTCGATGGTATCCCCGTGAGCCGGGTCCACGCGTTTGAAGAGGGTCTTCTTGCCGTGATGCGCAACGAGCACAAGGACGTGCTGGATGGCATCCGTGAGAAGAAAGCTCTCGATGACGATCTGAAATCCAAACTGAAGGCGGCGGTCGACGGTTTTGCGAAAAATTTCGTATAAACCCAGACTGACGGGGAACGGAGGCTAAGAATGCCAAGCCTTAAGGACCTCAAGAACCGTATCGCCTCGGTCAAGGCGACACAGAAGATCACCAAGGCCATGCAGATGGTTGCGGCGGCAAAGCTCCGCCGTGCCCAGAGCGCGGCCGAGGACGCCCGTCCCTATGCCGAACGCATGGACGAGGTGCTTGCCAACGTGGCGGCCAACTTTGCCGGTGACGATTCTGCACCGAAACTGTTGGCTGGAACGGGTTCTGATCAGAACCAGTTGCTGTTGGTCTGCACGGCAGAGCGCGGTCTTTGTGGCGGCTTCAATTCTTCGATCGCGCGTCTGGCGCGCGATCATGCCCGTCGGCTGAAGGCTGCGGGCAAGACAGTCAAGATTTTGTGCGTCGGCAAAAAGGGCTTTGATGCACTCAAGAGTGAATTCGGCAAAGATATCATTGATGTCATTGATATGCGGGATCTCAAGACCCTTCATTTCTCCGATGCCGAAGTTCGCGTTGGACGGCCTCTTCTCTTCAAGTTCGAGAAGGGCGAGTTTGATGTCTGCACTCTGTTCTATGCCCGGTTCCAGTCTGTGGTCACACAGATCCCGACCGCGCAGCAGATCATCCCGGCTGTTTTTGAAGAAAAGACCGACGGTGAAACGAAATCCGGTGCCATCTATGAGTATGAGCCGGGCGAAGAGGAAATCCTTGCGGATCTTCTGCCAAGGAACGTATCGGTACAGATTTTCCGTGCGCTTCTTGAAAATGGTGCTTCTGAGCAGGGCGCCCGCATGTCTGCCATGGACAATGCGACGCGCAACGCTGGTGACATGATCAGTAAATTGGAACTGTCATACAACCGTCAGCGTCAGGCACAGATCACTGGTGAACTGATTGAAATCATCTCGGGTGCTGAGGCGCTCTGACGGCGATTGATGAGGATAGACGAATGGCAGCAACTGAAGCTACCGGACGTGTCACGCAGGTTATCGGCGCTGTTGTGGACGTCCAGTTCGAGGGTGAACTTCCACCCATTCTGAACGCACTTGAAACTGACAATAATGGCCAGCGCCTTGTGCTCGAGGTCGCTCTTCATATGGGTGAGAACACCGTTCGCACCATCGCTATGGACAGCTCCGAGGGTCTGGTTCGCGGACAGCCTGTCACCAACACCGGCAAGGCAATTGCCGTGCCCGTTGGCGAACAGATGCTCGGCCGTATCGTGAACGTCGTCGGCGAGCCGGTGGATGAGAAAGAAGCTCTCGACACCAGCAAGACCCGCGAGATTCACCAGCCTGCCCCATCTTTTGTTGACCAGTCCACCGAGGCGGAAATCCTCGAGACCGGCATCAAAGTGGTTGACCTTCTGGCGCCTTACGCAAAGGGCGGCAAGATCGGCCTGTTCGGCGGCGCCGGTGTTGGCAAGACGGTTCTGATCATGGAGCTGATCAACAACATCGCCAAGGCACACGGTGGTTATTCGGTGTTTGCCGGTGTGGGGGAACGGACCCGTGAGGGTAACGACCTGTACTGGGAAATGATCGAATCCGGCGTGAACAAGGAAGGCGGCGGAGAGGGTTCCAAATGTGCCCTCGTTTACGGTCAGATGAACGAACCTCCCGGAGCCCGCGCCCGTGTTGCTCTGACCGGTCTGACCGTTGCCGAGCACTTCCGCGATGAAGGCCAGGACGTGCTGTTCTTCGTGGACAACATCTTCCGCTTCACGCAGGCTGGTTCCGAGGTGTCCGCGCTTCTGGGTCGTATTCCTTCTGCTGTGGGCTATCAGCCGACACTGGCGACCGACATGGGTCAGCTTCAGGAACGTATTACCACGACCAACAAGGGCTCGATTACGTCCGTGCAGGCCATTTACGTGCCCGCCGATGACTTGACCGACCCTGCACCGGCAACCTCCTTTGCTCACTTGGACGCAACCACCGTGTTGAACCGTGCCATTGCTGAGAAAGGGATTTACCCGGCCGTCGATCCGCTCGACTCGACCTCACGTATGCTTGATCCGCGCATCATCGGTGAAGAGCATTACAACGTGGCCCGTCGTGTACAGGAAACGCTGCAGCGCTATAAAGCCCTTCAGGACATCATCGCCATCCTTGGCATGGATGAGCTCAGCGAAGACGACAAGATGGCCGTGGCTCGTGCTCGTAAGATCGAGCGCTTCCTCAGCCAGCCGTTCCATGTGGCTGAAGTCTTCACCGGTTCTCCGGGCAAGCTGGTTTCTCTCGAAGACACCATCAAGGGCTTCAAAGGCCTTGTTGAAGGCGAATATGACCATCTGCCGGAAGCTGCTTTCTACATGGTTGGGTCCATGGAAGAAGCAATCGAGAAGGCTCAGAAACTCGCAGCAGCCGCCGCTTAATGCGGCGTCTACGCCCTGAGAAAATAGGATATCCAACATGGCCGAAGCGTTCAGCTTTGAACTCGTATCGCCTGAGAGACTGGTGCTTTCAGCTGCCTGTCGCTCAGTGGTGGTGCCGGGCATGGACGGTTTCTTCACTGTCCTGAAAGACCATGCCCCAGTGATTGCCTCCATTTCTCCTGGTGTTCTCGAAGCCGAACTGGAAGACGGTAGCAAGCAGGATATTTATATCCGCGGTGGTTTTGCCGATGTGACCCCTTCCAGTTTGAAGGTTTTGGTGGAACAGGCGCTGCCCGTGGCAGACCTGGATCATGATCGAGTTGCGCAGCTCATCAAGGACGCCGAAGAAGACGTCGCGGACGCTGATACCGACGATGTCAAGAACGAGGCAGCCCTCCGGCTTGCACGCCTGCAGAAGTTGCAGTCCGCTACGTCCCGATAGGTATGCATCCGACAAGATCTTAAGAAAGCCGTGGCATGTGCTGCGGCTTTTTTGTTTCGTTTTGGAACAGGAACGCTGCTTGAAAGATGATGGATTGAGGGGAGGCCTTCTTGGGGAAGTGTTAATCGAGCTGGTTGCCGTTTACATTTCTTTCACACATTAAGCCCGCCTAAAAAACCTTCGTGGTTTCAATAAATTAGAAATGTAAATTACCTCTATTGGGTCTGAAAACTTACAGACATGGTTGTATAGAATCACTTTGCAAGCTTTCTGTTCGAGAATTGATTTTAAACTTTGTTAATCAATTTATAGCTGCGCCCTTTTGTTTTTGAAAAGATCTATTTCTTATCAATAGATTAAGACTATCTCAATTTCGGTCATCGTTGAGCTTAATGCCTTGTTAACCTTGGTTGACAAATGTGGGGTGATGAAAGGCTTCACTTACCCCTATAAGTTTAAACGGTTCTCAAAATGACTTCAGACTCAACCCCTCTGAACCTTGAGACTGCAAATCCTGTTTCGGTTCAAAACGACCAACCTTCACAATCGCGCTCTTTGTTGGGGCGATTGAAAATTGGTCACAGGATCTATGCCGGCTTTGGTTTCGTCCTGTGTTTGCTCGTAGCGCTCACTGTCTATGGCGTGTTCAACCTGTCCGATCTGGAAGACAGGATCATCTTCTATGGTGACAAGGCAGGGGATGCCCTGTTGCTGTCGGACCTGCAGAGAGCGGTTCTATCGACGCAGCTTGCCGCGCGCGAATTTCTGGTCACTATCACGAAAGAAGAGGCCGATGCCAAGAAGACGGCCTTTGCCGACAACTTTGCCAAAGTGCTTGTACTCATGGAGGACGCCAGAGGCGAGCTGCAGAAAGCGGACCGTGTCGCGCTGCTCAAGCAGATTGATGAGCGTCTGGACAGCTATCGGGAAGGCTTTCTTCAGATTGCCAAGTTGCGGGCCGAGATCCACCGGCAGATTACGGACGTGATGACGGAGAACGGCAATCAGATCAAGCAAGAATTGAGCTCCATTCGCGATGCTGCTTTTGCCTCTGGCAATGTGGTGTCTGCCCGGTTTGCCAGTGAGGCGCAAGAATATCTGCTGTTTGCCCGCCTCTATGTGATGAAGTATCAGTCCGATACCAGTGAGGCTTCCGCCGACACCGTATCTGAGAATCTCAAACGGCTCGATCAGAAGCTCATGCAGCTGGAGAATAGTGTAGTCGACATCATGCAGAAGTCGAGCCTGAGAGAGGCCAGCCAGCATGCCAGGGACTATCATCAATCCTTCAACGTGGTCCATGAAGAAACACAGGAAACGATCCGGCTGAAAGACGAAGTCCTTGATAAGGAAGCCGGTGAGATTCTCAACGCCTCAAGAGCGATTACGGTCTCGGCCAAGGAAGAAGAAGGCACCACTCAGGAACAGGTCAACAAACAGATCGACGATCTGAGAATCACGCTGATGATTGTGGGCCTTGTTGCCACGGCTGTGGGGCTTGTCAGTGCCTATCTGATCGCACGCAGCATCACCAAGCCCGTACTGTCGCTGACCACTGTGATGGGGCGTCTGGCCAACAACGATCTGGCGGTCAATGTTCCGGGCAAGTCGCGTAGGGACGAGCTGGGATGCATGGCACAAGCGGTTGAAGTCTTCAAGCAGAATGGTGTTCGCGCCAAGGAGATGGTGCGTGAGCAGGAAGAGCAGAAGCGTCAGGCCGAGAGAGAGAAACACGAATTGATGGTGAAGATGGCCGATGAGTTTGATCGGCATGTCGGTTCAATCGTCAATGCCGTGTCCACGGCCTCGACCGAGCTCAGCGCGACGGCGAAATCCATGGCGGACGTGTCGGTGGAGACCGAAAGTCAGGCGACCCGCGCCTCGGCAGCCTCTGAGCAGACGTCGGCCAACGTGCGTTCGGTCGCCTCTGCAACGGAAGAAATGACCAGTACGATTGCCGACATCAGCCAGCAGGTGGTTCAGGCTTCCAATGCGGCTCGCGATGCGGTGGAGAAGGTCGGCGCGACCAATAGCCAGATCAAGATGCTGATGGAAACCTCGACGAAGATCGGCGAAGTGGTCGACATGATCTCGACGATCGCGGAACAGACCAATCTCTTGGCGCTCAATGCGACCATTGAGTCGGCGCGGGCCGGGGTTGCCGGACGGGGCTTTGCCGTTGTGGCAGGCGAAGTGAAGGAGCTTGCAGGCCAGACGGCGAAGGCGACCAACGATATAGCAGCCAAGATTTCGGAAATCCAGGCGGCCACCCGCGAAGCGTCAACCTCGATGGAAGATGTCAGTCACGTCATCCAGACCGTCAACGAGATTTCTGCAGTCATTGCCTCGGCGATGGAAGAGCAGAACAGCGCCACGCAGGAAATCGCCAGCAACGTCCATCAGGCGGCTCAGGGCACTCTGCTGGTCAACGAGAATGTCACGGCGGTGTCGTCGGCATCCAAGGATGCCGGAGCCGCCTCGGCTCAGGTTCGTTCGGCAGCCGAAGAGCTTGAACATCAATCGGCTGTGCTGAAGGCCGAGGTTGCCAAATTCGTTGCTCAGGTCAGAGCGGGTTAGGGGTTGCGCACTGATCTGAGGGAGTGGGCCATTCGCTTTCGAGCGGGTGGCCCTTTTCCTTTGGTGTGATGATTGGCGGGGTGTTGCGCTTAAGTGTTCAGTGTCAGTACTCAGGAACCAGTGTTCAGGGCTTGCTGACAAGATCGCTGAAGGCAGCGACCACCTGCTCATAGACATCACGCTTGAAGGGAATGACAAGTTCAGGGACCTTGGACAGGTCCTCCCAGCGCCAATCCTGAAACTCCTGATGCTGTTTGCCGTCACCGGGATTGAGAATGTTGACCTCACTGTCGTCTCCCTCGAAGCGGAAGGCGAACCAGCGCTGGCGCTGACCACGGAACTTCCCCTTGAGGCCCGTGCCGATGAGATCATCGGGGAGATCATAATAGAGCCAATCACCGGCTTCGCTGAGCAGTGAAATGCTTTTTATTGAAGTCTCCTCAAACAGTTCGCGTGTTGCTGCTGTCAGCGGATCCTCGCCCTTGTCTATGCCGCCTTGCGGCATCTGCCAGGTGAAGGGGCTGGAAGCGAGTTCTGTGGAGCCATAGCGGTCGCCAATCCAGACCTTGTTGTCCTTGTTCAGAACGCAGATGCCGACGCAATCGCGGTAGGGGAGATCCTCACGTGAGACCATTTCAGATGCCTTGCTGTTTGATTTGAGCGTCCTGCCGGGCTTCGGGGTGCCGGACTGGATGTGAACGCTCTTTGTTGGTCGTTGTGCGCAAGGTCGCGAGCTGAAGCTCACGCCTCTTGCCCTATTGTTGAAGAAGTGTCGTCACCGGAACAAGCGCGAAGCCTCTTTGCCTCAGGCTTTGGGTCCATTCCGAAATGATCCTGATGGAGATGGGATAGGCAGAGGCAACACCGAGGGCAACGCCCTTGTCCTGTGCGATGGTTTCAAGCTGAATGAGGCGGGTCTCGATGTCGGCTGCCCGACCGCGTGCGTCGATTACGAGATCGGCGCGCAGATTGGGTACGCTGAGGTCGCTTGCAATGGAATTCAGTCTGCTGCGGCCCGATGCGCCTGTTTCGACATACATCAGCCCGTTGGCTTTCATTTCGCGCATGAAGTCCGAACCGGCCATCTCGTCGGTCGAGAAACGGGCGCCCATATAGTTCACGACCCCGACATATTCATCAAAGCGCCCCAGAACCCAGTTCAGGCTGGCCTTGTTGGCCTGCGCGTTGGCGGAGGTGAGCAGAGTGTGGGGTCCGGGATCGTTGTTGGGATAATCGAAGGGTTCCATGGGAACCTGGACGAGCAATTCATGGCCCTGAGCGCGTGCACGGCGGGTCCAGCGGGCGAGAGAATTGCCATAGGGTGCAAAGGCGAGGGTGATGTCGGGCGCCAAAAGGCTGAGGGCTTCCTGTGTCGTGGTCTGGGAGAGGCCTAGCCCATCAACGATCACCGAGATTTTCGGCAAGCCGGCGATGGCATCGCTGTTTACTTCCCGGGCATTGATCCGGTAGGGAGCCTTGCTGGCATCGACAACGGCAGAGTTCAGGCTCGGGTCGGACGGATCGAGAACGCGGACTTCTCCGCTGTTTGCTGTGCCATTGTCTGCTGTGTTTGGATCATTGGCCGTTAGTTCGGTCAGGCCGTCGGTCTGTGCGTCGGGGTCTAACTGGCCATCCAGATTGGTCTCGGGCAGATTGGTTTCGGGAATGCCGGGTTTGATGCCCGGACGAATGCCTTCAACTCCGATCTGGGCGACCGAATTGAGGGTTCCGGACAGATCCACTTTCTTCGTCGCATAGCCGCCGTGAGGGTCGTCGACCAGAAAGATCCACGAGGCCAGCGTGGTAACGAGGACCGCAAGAGCCGCAAGGGACCCCAGCATGAAGATCTGGCTGTTGCGAAGGGGTGTCTTTTTTTCTTGCCCAAGGGGCTTTTTCAGATCATTCGCCGCCATGATCCGCTCCGGACTGTAAGAGGAAGTGGCAGACCCGCGAGTGCGGGTCTGCCGTCAGTCATCAGATGTTGTCTTTTACCTTGGGAGGAAAGGCCTCATTCTTTTCCTCGCCGCGGATCAGCTTGAGCGCAAACTGCAGCTGGGTGTCCTTCTCGGCCTCTGCCGGAACATAGGACGGAGAGTAGGGCTGTTTCTTCTCGCCATCTGTTTCGGTGGTCGACGCAGAATCCTGATCCTGCGCTTCGTTGTCCACCTGCCCCTCGGCCTCGAGATGGCCTTTCAGGGTTGCTTCGGTCGTCGTCGACTGTGGGAACTGATCCTTGAGTTCTTCGGGCAATTCCTGTTTGACGAAGATGTCCGGTACGATCCCCTTGGCCTGAATGGAGGTGCCGGACGGGGTGTAGTAGCGGGCTGTGGTCAGGCGAATGGCGCCGTTGTTGCCAAGCGGGATGATCGTCTGAACCGAACCCTTGCCGAAGCTTTTCGAGCCGATCAGGGTCGCGCGACCGTGATCGAGCAGGGCACCGGCCACGATTTCCGAAGCGGACGCAGACCCGCCGTTGATCAGCACGACCAGAGGACGGCCCTTGAGCATGTCACCGGCGCGGGCATAGTAGCGCTTGATCTCGTCCTTGTTCCGGCCGCGGGTCGAGACGATCTCGCCCTGATCGAGGAAGGTATCGGAGATGGCAATTGACTGGTCCAGCTGACCACCCGGGTTCGAGCGCAGGTCGAGAACGAAGCCCTCGATCTTATCGGCCCCAATTTCCCCTTCGAGTTTTTCGATCGCGTCCTTCAATCCGGCAAAGGCCTGACCGTTGAACTGGGTGATGCGGACATAGCCGATGTTGCCATAGGCATTGGAGCGTACGGAAGAAATCTTGATGATTTCGCGGGTGATCTCGACCTTGAACGGTTTCTCGACGCCCTCACGAATCACGGTGAGTTCGATCTTGGTGCCGACCCGGCCGCGCATCTTGTCGACGGCTTCGCTGAGGGTGAGGCCACGAACCGGCTGTCCATCGAGATGGGTAATCAGGTCGTCGGCGAGCATGCCGGCCTTGTGGGCCGGGGTGTCGTCGATCGGAGAGATGACCTTGACGAGGCCATCCTCAAGGGTGACCTGAATGCCAAGGCCGCCGAATTCGCCGTTGGTCTCCACCGTCATGTCCTCGAAGCTTTCCGGAGACATGTAGTTCGAGTGCGGATCGAGGGAGGTCAGCATGCCGTTGAGTGCAGCGGCAATCAGGGCCTTGTCTTCCGGTTCTTCGACATATTCCCGGCGAACCCGTTCGAACACATCGCCAAACAGGCTGAGGTGACGGTAGGTGTCGCTACTGGCAGCCTGAGCGCCGGTTGCTTCCCACGGTGCGACCGCAAGTGTGATGACAAGGCTGGCTCCCATCAGAGCGCCTAGAAATAAGAGTGAAAGTTTACGGATCATCCGCCTGCCTTTTCCTTCAAAATTGCTGTCCACCACGGTGTTGGGTCAACTGCAACACCATCTTTTCTCAATTCCATATATAACACCGGTTTTGACGATCCGGCATCTAAAAGATCTGTCGCAGCCAAACGAGTTTGCTGCATTGTTCCTATTGGCTCATTGGTCAGGACGAAGCTGCCCACTTCTGCAAAGAGTTCATCAAGACCGGACAGAACAATATGGTAGCCATCTCCGGCATTTATAATCAAGAGTTTGCCAAAGGATCTGAACGGACCTGCGTAAACAATCCAGCCATCTGCCGGGCTTGTGACCTGAGCGCCTGCGCGTGTCGCTACGGATAATCCCTTGGTTTGACCTCCAAAGCCATCGTTCGCTCCGAATTCTTTCAGAACGGATCCGTTGGCCGGGAGGCGCAAAAGCCCTCTCATCTTATCGAAAGGTATGGCAGGAGAAAGGCGGGCCGCATCTTTTAGCGCCGCAATCTTCTGCTTTTTCGTCTCTATCTGCTGCTCTATGGCCCGTTTCTCGGCGTCCTCGGCTTCGCGCACCGCGAGACGGGCGGCCTCGATTTCTTTTTCCATGCCCTCGATCAGTTCTTCGATGCTTTGGGCGCGGGCGGCGAGTTCGGCTGTTTTCTGCTCTTCGTCGGCGGCGGCCTGCTGGGTCGTTGCTTCCTGTTCCTGCTTGCGCTTCATGAGAAGGTCAAGCCTCTGCTGCTCCTCTTCGAGCTTTGCCAGTCCGCCCTGAAGGGCGCCCTTTTCCTGCTCGATTTCGGTGTGCAAACGCACGAGTTCCTCAAGCTGGGTGGCAAGGGACGAGGCTTCGAGCCGGATTTCGGGTACGAGGGTGCTGAGCAGGATGGCGGAGCGGACGGCGTCGAGCGCATCATTGGGGCGGACGGCGATGGCAGGCGGCGGGTTGCGCCCGATGCGCTGCAGGGCGGCAAGGATCCGGGAAAGGGAATCGCGCTGTTCGGCGAGAGAGACCCTAAGCTCCGTCTGATCGGCAAAGAGGATCTTGAGGCGGGCCTCGCGGTCGGAAATGGAGCTTTCGAGGGTCTGGATGCGGTTGGCCGTATCGATCAGGTCGGTCTGGATGGTCTGGCGGTCGGCCTTGAGCTGCGCGATCTCCTGTTCCAGTTCACCGCGACGCTGCTCGGAGAGGGCAATCGACTCCTCGATGGTGGTCAGCGCCTCTTCCTGCTCGGCCCGGGCCTTGATGCGGGCTTCAAGAGCGCGCGCGGCCCTTGCCTCGGCCTCGGTCATCTCGTCGTCTGCTGTGCTGTCTTTGGCGGCAGCGGGAGTTTCGGTCGGCTGGATGCTCTGGGCAAGAGTGAAGGATAGCGACGCGAGCAGTGATCCCGCGAGACAGGCAGACAACAGGGCCAGACGTTTCTTGGCTTTCGGTTTGGTCTGCATTGTTCGCGTCTGTCGTTCCGTTCGCACCCGAATCACCTCCGGCAAGGGATCGGGGACAATGTAGAGCATGGCCTTTGCCGGTGAAATCCGCCCAAACGGCAAAAACGGCCGGATTGGCCGGGTTGTCCCTCTGTTGTCATGCCCGATGATAGGGATGACCGGTCAGAATGGTGATGGCCCGGTAGATCTGCTCGGTGAGCAGCATCCTTGCGATCTGATGTGGCCATGTCATGGCCCCAAGCGCGATTTTCAGATTGGCCTTGTCGAGAAGATCCTGCCCGTGACCGTCCGGACCGCCAATCACGAAGGCCACGGCGGGGGTGCCGTTGTTGCGTTCCTTGTCGATGATCTGGGAGAATTTTTCGCTCGATAGATTCTTGCCGTGCTCGTCGAGGGCGACGATGAAGGCGCCGGTCGGAAGCGCAGCGAGGAGCTGCGCCGCTTCCTGCGATTTGCGTTCAGCGGTGCTGCGGGCGCGGCTTTCGGTGAACTCGACAATGTCGGGTCCGGAAAGGCCCAGCGTTCTTCCTGCCTTGTTGGCGCGATCCTGATAACGAGCGACGAGCTCTGTCTCCGGGCCGGCTTTTTGCCGTCCGACGGCTGCAATGACTAGCTTCATCGTTCCTTCCCGTGTGTCGCCTGTCTTTACTGTCTCAACCGGGTCGACTTTGCCCCGATCCGGTCAGGCGACCTTGCGCCCTGATCTCAGATGTCGTCCTGAGTGTCAGCAGCCCACATTTTCTCGATGTTGTAGAATTCGCGGACTTCGGGACGGAAGATATGAATGATGTGGTCGCCAGTGTCGATCAGGACCCAATCGCAATTGGGCAGACCTTCCACATGGGCGTTGCCAAAACCGTTATCCTTGAGGTCTTTGAGAAGACGGTCGGATACGGCACCGACGTGACGATGGGAGCGACCAGATGTGATGATCATGAAGTCGGCAAGAGATGACTTGCCGCGCAGATCAATCGACAAGATGTCCTCGGCTTTGGCCTCGTCGAGGCTAGAGAGGATCAGCTCAAGGGCCTGCTCAGGATCCATGCGATCCGAAACAAGGCTCATCGGAGAAAGGCCTTCAGGCTTCATCTCCAGTTGGGTTGCGGTTGACAGGAATTTACCTCTTTCTCAATGGATACGCGCCGGACGCTTGCCGGCATCTTCGCCCATCCATCACATGTTCCCTATGACGGACTGGCATGGATAGGGGAATGACTGATTCGGTCGTCAGACCTCCGCCTCTCTAAAATACGTCATGCTGTATGACATTTTCAAGGCTTTTGGCCAATTTCCTTGGGTTGTGTGGCCGGATTGCTACGCAAGTACGTTGATGAAAGGTTACATCTCGGGCCATGCAGGAAGCTCCAGGCCGGGCAGGGGTGGTCTGGCAGGAAGGCAATCTGATCGCTCGGGACACGGGCCCAGCCATAGCTGAGGGCCGCCGGTGAAGACAGCGCCGAGAGGCTATGGCCGGGTCGATCGATGATCGCAACGGGGATGCTTTCGAGGATCGACTGCCAACGCTGCCAGAGATGGAACTGGGGCAGATTGTCTGCGCCCATAATCCAGACAAAGCGGATTCCGCTGGTGCGCTGGTGGATCCAGTCAAGGGTTTCTGCGGTGAAACGGGTGTTGGCGCGCTCCTCGGCTCCGGTGACGTCGATGCGGGGGTGATCCATCATCCGGGCCGTGCCTTCGAGCCGTGTCGCGAGCGAGGGCAGGTCTTTGGTGTCCTTCAGCGGATTGCCGGGTGTGACGAGACACCAGACCCGGTCGAGCTGCAAATGTTTGAGCGCGGTCACGGCCACATGACGGTGACCGGCATGGGCGGGATTGAAGCTGCCACCATATAGACCGATGGTCATGCCGGAACAGGCAGGGGGCAGGTCAAGAGGATAAAGTCTGGATCTGGTCATTGTTCCTGCTGACGCCCCGCCTCTCGCGGCTCGCCTTCTGCCTGTTTTCCAATGGGTTACGGTCGGGTCTGGCCGGTGCCGTGAACGCGGTACTTGAAGCTCGTCAGCTGCTCGAGACCGACCGGGCCACGGGCGTGCATGCGGCCGGTGGCGATGCCGATCTCCGCACCCATGCCGAACTCGCCGCCATCGGCAAACTGGGTCGAGGCATTGTGCATGACGATGGCGCTGTCGACTTCGGCAAGGAACCGGTCGGCAGCTGCCTGATCTTCGGTGATGATGCTCTCGGTGTGGTTGGAGCTGTAGGTGGCGATGTGGTCAATCGCGCCGCTCACTCCGTCAACCAGACGGGCCGAGATGATGGTGTCGAGATATTCGGTCGACCAGTCTTCCTCGTTAGCGGCTTCGGCGGATGGGCAGAGGGCGAGCACTTCATTGCTGCCACGGATGTCGCATCCGGCATCATGGAGCGCCTTGAGCACATCCTTGCCGATGGTGTCGGCGACCGAGCGGTCGATGAGCAGCGTCTCTGCCGCTCCGCAAATGCCGGTGCGGCGCATTTTGGCATTCACTGCAATGGACTTGGCTTTGGCCGGATCGGCGGCCTTGTCGATATAGACGTGGCAGATGCCTTCGAGATGGGAGAAGACAGGCACACGGGCTTCGCTCTGGACACGGCCGACGAGGCCCTTGCCGCCGCGCGGGACGATGACGTCGACATGGCCGTTGAGACCAGCGAGCATTTCTCCGACCGCTGCGCGATCAACGGTCGGTACGATCTGGATGCTGGTGGCAGGCAATCCAGCAACCTCAAGTCCCTTGACGAGGCAGGCATGGATGGCGCGAGAGGAATGATAGCTGTCCGAGCCGCCACGCAGGATTGATGCGTTGCCCGCTTTCAGGCAGAGCGCTCCGGCATCAGCGGTGACATTGGGCCGGCTTTCATAGATCACTCCGATGACGCCAAGGGGCGTGCGGATGCGCTCGATGTGAAGACCGTTGGGGCGGTCCCATTCGGACATCACGTCGCCGACGGGATCGGGCAGTTCGACGATGGAGTCGAGGCCCGCTGCCATGGCTTCGATGCGGTCGGGGTTCAGGGTCAGGCGGTCGAGGAAGGCCTCGGTCATGCCGTCTTCCTTGCCCTTGGCGACATCTTTGGCGTTGGCCTCAAGAATGGTTGCCATTTCGGCGCGCATGGCCTTGGCGGCTTCGCTGAGCGCCAGATCCTTGGCTTCGGTTGGGGCATTGGCCAATTCGCGAGCGGCTTCGCGTGCACGCACGCCAAGCTCATTCATGATGTCGGCGACAGGTCGCGTCATTTCATTCATGGCATTTCCCCTTGTTGTCAGGCCTTGTTTTTCCGGCTTTTTGCCACGGCCTGTCGGATATTGGATATAGATTTATTATTTTGGTCCGGTCAAGCGCTCATTGCGCGGCTGGTTCGGAATGCTCGGACGGGTCAACGTCGCGCAACACCATGTCATCGCGATGGATCAGCTCCGGTCGGCCATCATAACCGAGAATCTCTGCGATCTGGTTGGAGCGGCAGCCCTTGATCTGTTCGGCCTCGAAATGGTCATAGCCGATGAGGCCGCGTGCGATCTCCTCGCCGTTGGGCGCGCGCAGGATGACCGCGTCTCCCTTGGCGAAATTGCCTTCCAGCGCCTTGACGCCTGCGGGCAAGAGGCTCTTGCCGCTGTGCAGGGCATGAACGGCACCGTCATCAAGAGTGAGGCTGCCGTGGGGCTCGAGATGGCCGTTGATCCAGCGGCGGCGCTGGGTGATCGGGTTCGAATTGGGCACGAACCAACTGCATTTGGCCCCATCCATGATCGATTTGAGCGGATTGTAGACCCCGCCATTGGCGATGATCATCGAGGTCCCTGCATTGACCGCGATCTTGCCTGCCGCGATCTTCGTCGTCATGCCACCCTTGGCGAGGGACGAGCCGGTGCTACCGGCCATGGCTTCGATCTCGGGGGTGATGTGTTCGATGAGGGGAATGTGCTGGGCGTCGGGATTGGTGGCGGGGGGAGCAGTGTAAAGGCCGTCGATGTCGGAGAGAAGGATGAGACAGTCGGCGCTGATCATGGTGGCGACGCGGGCTGCGAGACGGTCGTTGTCGCCATATTTGATCTCGGAGGTGGCGACGGTGTCATTTTCGTTGATGATGGGCACCGCCCCGAGCGACAACAATGTGGAGAGCGTGGCGCGGGCGTTGAGATAGCGCCGTCGTTCCTCTGTGTCGCCAAGGGTCAGGAGTACCTGACCTGCGGTGAGATCCACCTTGTGCAAGGCGTCGGCATAGGCTTCACCAAGGGCGATCTGACCGATCGCGGCGGCGGCCTGGCTTTCCTCCAGCTTCAGTTTTCCCTGCGGGGGCAAACTGGTCTTGCGGCGGCCAAGGGCGATGGCTCCGGAGGACACGATCAGCACCTCCTTGCCCCTTTCCTTGAGCATGGCAATGTCATCGGCCAGCGTCTGAAGCCATGCGGCTCTCAGACGCCCGGTTCGGGCGTCGACCAGTGTGGCCGAGCCGATCTTGACCACTATTCTCTTTTGATCCTGTAGCTTCATCTTGATTGCCATGTGACTGCCATTTCAGTGGCGTCGGTCGGGTGTGTCGGTGTGGTTCGGAGCGACGGGGCGCTCCGGCACCGGCCCATCAGGGACGCCAGACCTCTTCTTCCCGGCTTGCGGCCGCTTCTCGTTCGTTCTCGCCTTCGATCTTGTCCATCAGGGCCCGCAGGATGTCATCCATGTTGGTGCGCGCGACGGCAGAAATGGTGAGGGGCTTGAAGCCGTATTCCTTCTTGAAGGCCTTGACCTTGTCGGCGATGTCCTCGTCGGTCATGGAGTCGATCTTGGTCAGGGCCACGATCTCGTCCTTCTCGCCAAGACCCTCGTCATAGGCCTCCAGCTCGCCACGGATCACGCGATAGGCATCAAGGAAATCTTCCTGTGTCGCGTCGATCAGGTGCAGCAGCACGCGGCAGCGCTCGACATGGCCGAGGAACCGGTCGCCGATGCCGACGCCTTCGTGGGCCCCTTCGATGAGGCCGGGGATGTCTGCCATGACAAATTCGCGCCCGTCGATGCCCACCACGCCGAGGTTCGGATGCAGGGTGGTGAAGGGATAGTCCGCAATCTTGGGCTTGGCCGAGGAGACCGATGCCAGAAAGGTTGACTTTCCTGCGTTGGGCAGGCCGACGAGACCGGCATCCGCAATCAGCTTGAGGCGGAGCCAGATCCACTTTTCCTCGCCTTCCTGTCCGGGGTTGGCGCGGCGCGGTGCCTGATTGACGGAGGATTTGAAGTGGGTGTTGCCAAAGCCGCCATTGCCGCCCTTGCACAGGCGATAGGTCTGGCCAACCTCGGTGAGGTCGGCCAGAATGGTTTCGTTGTCTTCGTCAAGGATCTGGGTGCCGACCGGCACACGCAGGGTGATGTCCTTGCCCTTGTGTCCGTTGCGATTGCGCCCCATGCCATGCAGGCCGGTCTCGGCCTTGAAATGCTGCTTGAAGCGATAATCGATCAGGGTGTTCAGGCCATTGACGCATTCCACCACGACGTCGCCACCCTTGCCGCCGTCCCCGCCATCGGGGCCGCCAAGGGCAACATATTTTTCACGCCGGAAGGAAATGCAGCCCGCTCCACCGTCGCCGGAGCGGACATAGACCTTGGCCTGGTCAAGAAATTTCATTAAGCGCTCCCATAATAGCGGTCTGCGGTCAGCTCGAGTTCTATGTCGATCACTTCCGCACCGCGCGCAAGGCTGTAGCTTCGTCCACGCCCGACTTCGGTAAAGCCGAGCTTGGACAGAAGATTCAGCGATCTCGGATTGTCTTCGAACACAGACGAGCGAATGCGCTCGGTCGGCTCGAGGGGCATGTACCAGTTCAACAACCGGGCTATCGCCTCTTGCATATAGCCTTTACCCCAGAATGCCTCGCCAAGCCAATAGCCAATTGAAGGCGCGAAGGCTCCAACTGCTCTTTCGGTTGATGCACGGATGTTCAACATGCCCATGAAGCTCTCTTCACCGGAGATCGCATAGGTAATTCCGTCAAACCCCTTGGCCTGCCGGTCGATGAAGGTCTGAGCGCCGCCCTTTGGATAAGGGTAGGGCACGCGCTCGAGATATTTCGACACCGCAAAATCGCCGCACATAGTCTCCATGAACTCCGCATCCTCGTGCTGGAGGGGACGCAACAGAAGGCGTTCACTTTCAAGGCTTGGAATCTGCATCAAGCTGCTCCTTTCATGTCATGTTGGCTTGATGGACGAGACGGATCGATCAATCCGGATCCTGCCCACTGGCGCAGGGCATGCCAGATGCCCCTGTCCAGGCGATAGCGGTCGATGGGGATCATGCCCCGGTGGAATTGCGAGCGGGCCATGCCTGAGCCGTAGAACTGGAAGCCACTCTTCTCGACAATGCGTCGTGAGCGGGCACAGGAGGCACGGCAGCGTGCTGTCACGCTTTGCAGCTCTTGATGGGTTTGGGTCGGGTTCGAGAAAGCAAAATCGGCGAGAGCCTGCATGGCGCGTGTTGCCACGCCCTGAGACCAGTGGTGTCGATCCACGAGCACACTGATTTCGGCTTCGTCTGACGCGGCTTCATGGAGAAGACAGGCCGCACCAATCGCGTTGCCTTTCATGTCGCTGATGACGAAAGGAAAGGCCTCGGGATTGTCATCCTGAAGAATGTGCTCGAGCCAGAGATCGGCGGCACGAGAGGTGCTTGGCAGCCAGGCAGTGCACAGGTTGGTTGCCATGTGCGGGTCGGTTGCCATTGCGACGAGACCGTCCAGATCCATTCTGGTCGGGCGTCGCAAGAGGAAATGCTTGCTATCCGAACCCGTTCTACAGTCGGGCTCGGTTTCCTGTATGCCTTTTTCTATATCCGGCATCGGATCCTCCTGGGTGAGGGGGTGAGCGAGAGATCAACGGGAGTGCTGATCATGGGGTCAAAAGTTAAGGGGAGATGGTGTCCCATCTCCCCTTGAAATCTTTTGGCCCTACCAGGAGGAACCTTTTCGATTTGTCGGGGTCAGGGACACCGGCAAATCGTATATCTTCATGCCAGTGTTATTCAGCCGCTTCCGCCACCGGGAGTACGGACACGTAAGTTCGGCCATTAGCCTTGGTGTCGAACTTCACGTTACCATTGGCGGTTGCAAAGATGGTGTGATCTTTGCCCATACCAACGTTGTTGCCCGGATGCCACTTGGTGCCGCGCTGACGAATAATAATGTTGCCTGCGATGACGGTCTCGCCGCCGAATTTTTTCACGCCCAGACGACGACCTGCGGTATCGCGACCGTTACGGGATGAACCGCCTGCTTTCTTATGTGCCATTTTGGTTTCTCCTCGTCGAAGACATCCTGCTGCTGTTCAGCGCGATGATGCCCTTGAGATTTCCATTGTGATCAAGGTGTCAGCCCCATGCGTCATGGGGCTTTTGATCATGACTTATTTTTCAGCGGCAAAAGCAGCAGCCTGCTCAAGCCAGTTGTCACGGTCGATGCGGCCTTTGAAGTTCAGGGCTTCATCGATTTTGGCGATGTCGTCAGCGGTGAAGGCTGCGATCTGAGCGTAGCTGGTGATTCCCAGTGCGTTCAGCTTACCTTCAAGAACCGGACCGACGCCAGAGATTTTTTTCAGGTCGTCTTTCTCGGCCGGAGCGGTGAAGAGCGGTGCAGCGTCGCTTGCGGCTACTTTTTCTTCCTTGGCAGCTTTGGGAGCCTCTTTCTTGACTTCCTTGGCGGCTTTGGGTGCTTCTTCTTCCTTGGCTTTGGCCGGAGCTGCCTTTTTGGCGGCTTTCGCCGGAGCCTTGCCACCGGTCAGGATCTCGGTGATCTTGACGGAGGTGAAGTGCTGGCGATGGCCATTGCGGCGGCGAGAGTTCTGACGGCGGCGTTTCTTGAAGATGATGATCTTGCGACCACGGCCCTGATCAAGAATTTCAGCGGCAACGGTTGCACCGTCTACCAGAGGCGCACCAACCTGTGCGTCGCCTTCGCCACCAACGAGCAGCACGCTGTCAAAGACAACGGTGTCGCCAGCTTCGCCTTCGAGTCTTTCGACCTTGATGATATCTTCGGGGGAAACAGTATACTGTTTGCCACCGGTTTTGATGACTGCGAACATTTTTTTCTCCGTTCCGTCCGGGCTCCGCGGCAAGTGCCGGCAGGTCCGTCTTTTATCAGTCAGTGGGTTTAAGCTCTAAATTCGATTTGTTTTTCAAAAGGTTGAGTGACAAGTCGAATAGAAGTAAAGAGGCGCGGGATTGACCCCACGCCCGGAATTCCTGCGCACTATAGTCAGGACGCCTGTGCTGTCAAGAAAAAGCTGAGTGGAAACAGCGCTCTTTTTGTTCAATTTCTGCGCCTTGTTGTGCTTTTGCCATGGTGGCTGAGCGTCCTTCGATCCTTGCTGGTGTCGCGGTTCGCTTCTAGGCGGGGGATCAACCGGACCGACTGAGGAGGCGAGTACTTTGACAGTTTGACCTTTGGGGTGGGTGCTTTTATATTTGTTATTGCGATAAATAAATCGCTTTTACGAAGGAGACATGAAAGTGTTATGGACCGACTATTCCGCGACCCTTGTGGCGAGCTACCTTCTACTTTTCATGGTGTTTGTTCAGGCGCTCGTCGCCTCCGTGGCCCATCGGCGGCAACAAAGCTATGTGCCGGGCATCGTCGATGAAAAGCTGGGACCGGAGTCCTTTGTCTTTCGCAGCCATCGAACCTTCATGAACGCGCTCGAGAATGTTCCCTTCATGCTGGCGCTGATCTTTGTTGCCATGCTGTCAGGGTTTCGGCCGGGCTGGCTGTCTGTGATTGCTTGGGTCTATGTCGGATCGCGGCTGGCGCACATGATCACCTATTATCTGGTCGCCACCCGCAAGAATCCCAGTCTGAGGAGCTATTTCTTCATGATCGGCGTGCTGATGCAGCTGATTTTGTTCGTCATGCTCGGAATTTCCTGGCTCTGAGGCCGCCGGGATCCCCGGTAAATGCCCGAAAGCGCAGCTTTTTTCCATAGGCTGTCGAGTGGGTGGGGATTTTTCAGTTTGATGTCTTGAGCTTGTGGGGTGGTCTGTGTATGGTCCGTCCACCTTTTCAGGCGTACGCCATCCACTCGGCCGCCGAAAAGTTCAGCGGAGAGGTGCCGGAGTGGTCGATCGGGGCGGTCTCGAAAACCGTTGAGCGCGCAAGCGTTCCGAGGGTTCGAATCCCTCTCTCTCCGCCATAAATTCTTTGTAATCGTCGGACTGTTTTATCGCTTTAACTGTGCTTGCTTTTTGTGTGCGAAGGGCATGGTTCATGAGCCAGTTGCCAAGTCGATTGGTAGCCAGAAACTTCAATCAAATTATGTTGGGCAATTTTGCCGATGTAAATTCGCGAAGGGGCGGTGAACTGTAACCTTGACCGGGTCAACGATGCATCTTAATGAGTGATCTATTGCAATCGGGTCGAGGGGTTTTCACAAATGCACAAAGAACTGAATGGGAAGGTATCGGCATCAGATATTGCGGTAATCATTCCTCTGCGCGTCAACAAGCATAATACCTGGTCATTGGAGCGCGTAGAGCATTTCAGTAGCCAGACGTGGCGGCAGTTTGGTGAAATCCGGATTGTGGATCATGGGTCGGATGCTAACTTCGCAGACAGTCTGTGCGCACTTTGTGAGAAGTTCGGCTTTGTCTATCAACGAGAATCTTCCGAACTCGAGATGTTTTCATTGGCCGAGGCTCGAAATCTCGGTGCGCAAAAGACAAAGTACGACTATATACTGTTTTCTGACGTAGATATCATAGTCGGAAGTGACTTTGCGCATTTGATCACTCAGCTTTGTGATCATGCGGATATTGTCAATAGAAAGTACAGGTTCATAACGTCCCCGGTCATTTATCTGACCGAAAGTGCTTCTCGCGAAGTTGTTGAGGCCAAAAAAGTATCTTCTGACGATAGCTATGATGATCTTCTGAATGGCTATGTCTATGATGCCAACTGTTTTGCTAGCAGCGAGACAATCGAATTTCATGCGCCAGCCTCATCAGTGCAGTTGTTTGACAGGATGCATTATCTGGCAATGGGCGGGCAGCCGGCAGATGTCAGCTATCATGGCGGTGAAGATTTTGATTTCGTTTTGAGATCGCTAATCAAGTACAGGGAATTTCCAATTCCGCCAAAATTGGAGGTTATTGGAACCAACTGGAAGAACAGAAAATATGAATCAGCACGGTCGCTTATTCAGGTCCCTGGCCTGATAAGCAAATCACTCGGGCTTTACGTTTTTCATCTTCATCATGACAGGATTCCGGGCTGGAACGTCCAGATGCCCAAAGAGCAGAAGTGGAATTGGCTACTCAACCGTATTGAGGCCTATAAGGGTGGGGCATATCTCTATCAGGCGCTTGCGAATTTATCCTCGGATCGAAACGTGTGCGTATTTGTAGATGACAATACGTTCACCTATCAGTGTCTCAGAGAACTGCTCCCCTATCTTGGAAACTGCGCGATCGTGCCCACCGCTCGGTCATCGAATTATGACGAGTTCAGAGCGTCAATGGTGCATCACGACGCCAAAACTGCGATCTTAGTCAATCCTTATGCCTCTGACGAGAGAATGGAAACCTTCCTCAAAGCTCGAGAAGAGTTTGATGTGCGCGTTTTTGAGCGTGGTGCCTTGCCAGATTCGTGGTTTATCGATGGCGACATGCCATGGCATTCGGAATCTTATGATGAGAAAAACTGGAGCCGCTCTCTGGACGAGAGTGAGCGGGCTTCCGTCGTTTCCTATCTGCATCAGTTAAGAATGGGCTTCGCAACTCTGGAAGCCAACAATGCTCCGGTTGGAGTGAAGATGATGCGTGACAAGCTGTCCCTACCAAGTGCGACCAAAACTTTGTTGATTGCACTGCAGACGCCGAATGATACATCCGTTATGGAGCATACGGCCATCACCAAGACCTACCCAGAATTTCTGGCGATGATTGATGACTTGGCTGCTGTGGCGGCCAAGAAGGGGTGGATTGTCATGGTGAAAAAGCATCCTCTTGATTCCACGGAATATAGTTTCAGCCATTGTCGGTTGATGAAAACAGAACACAATATTCATGATCTGATTGAGGTGAGTGCTGGCGTGTTGTGCTACAACTCAGGGGTCGGTCTTCTTGCTTTGGCGCATGGAAAGCCCGTTTGCTGCGTGGGTAAGTCTTTCTATATCCACGACGGCCTTGGTGTATACTTCAATGGTAACTATGAAGACGCCTTGGATGCCCTTCTGAGTGACGGGATTTTGGATCAGGAAAAACTTCTCAAATTCTTCCACTATCTTCTGACGGGCTTATATTCCTTTGGGAAAGCTAAAAATAAAACGGTCGTCAAAGAAGAGAAGACGCTGAGCATTACGGAAAGCGTTGAGTATTACGATGTGAATCTGGAAGGATTTTCGCTCAAGAAGGAAATCGGCCTACAGCCCTACGACAAGGATGCTCTTCTTTTCTTGGGCTTCAGTCAGGTTCCTGACAACAGCATCAAGGCGGGAACTTGCTCCATCCATCTGGAAAATCTAGATGCAGACAAGTCCGGAACAAAGCATAAGCTGACGTTCAAAATCTATGCGACACTCTATGGTCTGGTTCTTTCAAGCAAAGATCGCGAGAGGTTGTTTGATAGTCCGAAAGACTTCTTCGCGAAAGCCAAGCACCCGATTTCGAGATTTGGTCGTGATGTCTTTGGCTATAGTAAGACAGCTTGACGGCAAGTTTTGGCTGTCATCCCTCTGTTATTCATGGATCTCATTGTTTGACATCACTGAATTTACAATGATGAAATCGGAAACTAGAGGGTATTGAGAAGGCTTGTAACCCGAATGGCTAGCAGAGCGAAAAAATACAGGTCATTTTTATTGTGGCGCAATGACAAATAATCTAGAGTTTTGCGATTATCGAAAGAAGGCGACTAAGTGACAAGATGTTTTTAAGAGAATCAAAAAAAAATATCGGCAAAGCAGAGAAAGCTGAAGGAGGGAGTCAGGAGCCTTCGGTTATGGTCCCTGAAATTCCGTGCGGATTTCGTCGAAACAACGCGATTTTTGTTCATGTCCCCAAGGCAGCAGGCTCAACAATTAACTTGTGCCTCTTTGGTCATCGAATTGGTCATCGATCCATAGACTCATATTGGCAGGCCGATCCTGACTTCACAGAACAGGCTTTCAAGTTCACTTTTGTAAGGCATCCCTACTTCAGATTTGTTTCGGCATACTACTATATTTTGTCGGGTGGAATGTCGTCGCGCGATGCTCACTATATTGCATGTTTCCCGGAGGAATTCAGTTCTCTGCAAGCGTTTGCTGAAGCCAGTGTGATGTTCGAGTTTCGCAAGGCAATCCCCCATCTGCGCCCGCAGCATGAGTATGTCAGTCTTCCTGCTGGCGCTCCATACAAGGTGTTCATGGACTATGTCGGGAAAACCGAGTTTCTGAATGAACACATTGATATTTTAACGAATTTGTTGCCTGAAGCTTTGGGGCCACGTTTGGCGCTGGCCAAAAAAACCAAGTTCAATTCAGGCAAATCCCGGGGGCATAAAGTTGACGTTGATGTCTTTCAGCGCATTCGTAGAATTTACGAAAGCGACTTTGAGCTTTTCGGTTATGATGAATGGGGAACGCCCGAAAAAGCCGAAGCACTGGTGTCGGCTGGAAGCTAGAGCAGGTTTGGGGAGCGTGCTGATGGCCAGCGGGCGCTCCCGATCTATTGCAGATATTTGAGATTCTACTCTGGTGTTGATCCGTATGAACTGAACTGCCCAACAGAAGCTTAGCGAACATTTTTTCTGGGTCGCAAATATTTCGAATAGACCCAATTCAGATACATGATCGTTTTCACATGTCCCACAAGTTTTGACAGAAGCCACGCGTGGAGAGACATGTATGGTCTTGACCGTTCCCAGATACTTCCAGCATTCATGTTTTCTACACCGCCATAGTCGCCATCGGCAGAGTGTGCGGTGTTTTTCACTGACATGTCTCTGATGCTGATCACGTTGCCGGGCTTGCGATTGCAGTAGAGCATTGGATACCACAGTGTTCCCCAGCCGCCGTCAAATTTCACGGGAAAGGCAAATTCTGCAGTCTCGCGCGACAGGCATTGGAACTGGAGATCCACCACAAAAATGGGAACCGGGCTTTTTGAAGTCTTGGGAATATAGATCTCTTGCCAGGACCTTTCCCCTTTCACCATCAGCATGCGGGGACGGTATTCCGACAGGACATCATCGATTTTTGCGAAAAATTCGGTGACCGGTCGATCCAGAACCAAGTCATCATCCGCAAAGATGTAATAGTCATAGTCCTTTTTCTTGGCCTCTAGGTAAAGCCTTTCCCTGCCTTTGCTCCAACTCAGTCTCTCGTCTTTCTCGGGGAAGACATTGGCAAAAGGATCATCTTGTGCATGGCGCCAGTTGAGGCGGTAGAAAGCAACGCCGGCATTTTCCAGCTGTTGTTGCCATTCGGCTCTCTCTTGCAAGAGACCGGATTGTTCTAGCCAGGCTATTTTCATAACGGACTTCTCACCTCAGGCTTTCGATTTGATCGCACCACAAGTTCACCAGCGTGAGCTCCTGTTCGGGGAATATTCCCTTGCCAACGAGCGTTTCGTAGCATGTGCGAAGATTGGCGGATACATTCTGCGTGCCGGGAAGCAGTGCAGTCCCGGTGAGATACTCGGCAATTTGCCTGTTGTTCAAATATCCGGGTACTTCATCGGCAAAATCCTTCATCAAGTCATGGGGGTTGCGTTCCTGAATGACCTCGGGAGCGTGATATACGACGCCTGTCCCCAATTCCCACAAACAGCGCTGGGCGACAAAGCTTTTCCAGATATCACACATACGGAACGAGCAATGGCTGGGAATGTACATCAATGGATATGCATCCGGCCACCACCAGGTCGATTGGGTGTTGAAGGGACTCCAGACATTTGGGGGGACGAGCACACTGTGCTGCCGCGAACGGTCGAAATCGAAAGGTCGGTCAAACAGAAGGCGCCACACAGCATCAACATCAGGAGAATTGTCGACCAAACCCTGCTGGATTGGCGCATAGACTTTGCCGTCGTGGTTCTGAAGTTCCGGCTGAGGCGCACTGACGAAATCGAGAGGTAGGCCGCGAGGCCAGATGTGTGCTTCCGTGAAATATTTGTAGACATTTACCCAAGCCTTGTCAGCGGCGACAATTTTGGGGGCCTCTACATTGATGCTTCTTGGTTTCCAGACGTCATTCGGGCGATTGTCATCGTCCGTTTCATATATGCATTCTGCGCCCTCTTTCATTGCAAAAAGGTAGCCGACGTTTTTTCTTGCATAATGGTTGGTTGGAAGTGTCGTCGCAAATTCTGGAAACAGGCTTACTTGCTTGTCGATATCAAGAAAGCGAGCATTGTTCAGGTCAAAGGAGAGGGGGCCTTTTCTGTCACCCGCGACAATCAAGGGACCAAGGTTGTATGCTTCATGAAATCTGGACAGTTCTTTTACGCATTCGGTTGGCTCAAAAATTGTCGTGATTACAGAAAGCAACTTAGTATCCCTCGCTCAGATTTCGTCTTGACCGCATTGTACAACCGGACTTTTGCCCTTGATCTTTTGGGGCGATGACGGATTGGATCGGATGATCCGTCAAATTGGCTTGTCGTGATCGATCCCACGCCAATGTCTCGTGTGGCTTGTAAAAAATACGGAGATTTTCTCAATAGCTTCTTTAAACAATTCTTTGGCTATTGTCATTCCCCGGCTTCAAAGATCCACCAGTCACTGTTGAGAGAAAAGACGGCGTCCGAATCTTGAAAGTGGATGTTTCGCGCGCTCAAAGAAAGCAGTTGGAAAATACCGGAGTTTTTCGCGGTCCTGCCTGGCGAGAAGGAGTCCATATAGCCTTGCATAAATCTGAAACCCTCGCGCATTGGCGATCTTCAGATCTTCTGGATTCTCGCTTAATCTGGAGAGGGGAACAGATGGGTTCAGCTCTGAGAAACCGAAGCTTCGATGGGAAACATCGGAAATTGCCTTTTCCCATATGAGATTGTGTCGCCTGTTCTTGAAAGTGAAGAATGAAACACTGATGTTCTTGTAGGAATGGGCCTTTCGCTGTTTGAACTCCCGGATATCGTCTTTGGCATTGAAGAATGAGTAGCGATAGAAGAGATATTTCCCAATCAGTTGTACGACCGCGTCTGCGTTCGGAGGTTCGAGACCATCTGTCGCAATTTGCATCGCCTCTTCTATGGATGAAGCAAATATCCCTATGCCACTGATGTTGTAGAAGGCATTCCCGACCGTGATGATGGGCTTCTGATGGCAGGCTGCAAGCAGGCCGACGCCCGAATTGTAACAGACAACAGTGTCGGCGAGATCAAGCAGGGCATGGATATTGTCCATGCGGTCTGCGGCCAAAATGTTATCCGGCAGGTCCATCAAATCGAGTTTTGAGAGGGGATGCGGTTTGATGACGAAGAGCGTGTCCGTGTGCTTCTGTGCCGCCTTTGCGATGCCATTCTGGAAGTCATCGTATTTTTGAGCATCGCGCACGAAGTATCTAACCGCCATGTCGTCACTGAGTTGCAATGGGATGAAAACGATATTCTTATACTTGTCGCTTTTTAAGTTTTCATACTTCCTTGAGGTCAGCTCTTTCGTCTGGCTTTGCTCGAGTGCGGCTTTTCCGGATCGCAATTCTTCAAGATAGGATTTGGTCGATCTGATCTGTTCATCAGATAATGAGATCATGTTCAGGCCTTCTTCCGAAAACTCCTTCAGTGAGTAGGCCACATCGCTCGCATAATAGAGTGTGTTCGGGAGGGCTCCCCTTTCAATCACCAACAGCTCGACACCGCATTCCTTGGCTTTCTCGAACAAGGGCAGAAAGCCGGAGTGGCTTTTCATGTAGGGATTGAACACGGCCAGCATGTCGACTTCATGGTTTTCGATGAGCGATTTTGCCTTGTCGATCGCGGCCTGATCTGCTGAGTAAACCGGGACAAGACTGAAGCCCTCAAGGCGCAGAGGTAGGAAGTATTTCCAGTGATCTTCGGCCTTGCAAATACACAAAACCTTCTTGTCTCTGGGAAGATAATCCATATCCAGCAATTTCTGGGGCTGCTCTAGATATTGGTCGATCTGGGCATGCATGCGCGTGCGCTTCCAGTCGTTCTTCTGCCTCCATGGATCATTGTCCTGGTGGGTAGGGTGCCAACGGTGATAGACACGGAGGTTCATCCGCTGGGCCCTTGCGCAATAGGTTTCGTTCAGGCGTCTGAACCCCTGATACGACTTTCCGTAGAAAAACTCCTCGCTATTGGGTCTGTAGCAGCCATCCTTGACATCAGGTGGGGTCGGGAAACGGTCAGAGTAGAAATTGGCACGAATGAAAAATTCAAAGTCTTCCGATCCGTGCCCCCGAAAATCACTGCAATACCCACCCAGAAGGTCAAAATAGCTTTTGGAAATCAGAAAGCAGTTTGAATAGGGCGCGATGAATTCCCAAGACCCACCGAATCTTTCGAAGAACCGCTGAAAGAACGTTCTTTCAAGAAACAGCGACTTCTCATCCAGGGTGGACTGAGCCATCAGAGCGTCAGTCGCATCCTCGGAGAGATGATAGGCTGGCAAGTCGAGAATGGTGTCAAAGCAGCGCCGCATATCTGCAATGGTCGCAGCATGGGACAACCGTTCGAAAAGGTCGCGTTCCGCGACAAAATCGATGTCCATGAAGAAAATGAATTGGGTTGAGACTGCCCCGATTGCCGCATTGTGTGCCATCGACGGAGAATACAGATCATAGTCCTCAATGTGGAGGAGATCGAAACCGCCTTCCTCACATGCAGAGCGGATATCCTCTTTATAGGGAGACCTGCTGCCAAAATCGATGATCAGTGTTTTGGGGGCAGGATCGAAATAACCTTTGAAGTCTTTCAACCGGTCAAGAACCCAAGGGTTCTTCGCGTGGAGTCGCAGACAGCAAACAAATGTGATGTCGGTTGGATCCACTTTACTTGAATGGGGCCCCAAAAACTTCTCATACATTTACAATTCATCCGTTTCGCAAAGAATGCAGATTGGCACGAATTTGAAGGTATCAAACTCTAAAGTGAAGGAACAGGGCGCATCCATATTGGTGTGAGATCTGTCTGCTGTGTCGTCGTTTCTCGTTTCTTCAATATGGAGAGAAACAGGGAACCAACGGATGAGTTTTTTCGGGCATCCCCATCCGACTGGAGAATTCCGGAACGCGCCGGACACATCTAATGGCTTGGCATGTCCAGTAGTTTCTCTCTGCCACGACCGTTTTCCGATTAAGCCTGATTGATGATGCGATGGATAAAGGGATTGCCAAAGTCTGGCAACTGTCGTAGGCCCAGAATGACTGATGTGCGGGCCGATAGGCATGGGTCTTTTGCTGTTCCGCTCGCCCTTTGCTGGTTAATCGACGTGACGAAAAACGCCTCTCAAAAACTGAATGCCTCAACGCAGACTTCCGATAGTCCTCGCACTCGGCGGGATGGTCCGGTTTGTCTTTCGATTGTGGTGCCCGTCTACAACGAAGAAAGTGGCATTCAGCCCTTTCTCGATGTGGTCGTCCCCATGCTTGCGGGGATTGGTGAAGCGTTCGAGATTCTGTTCGTCAATGACGGCAGTCGGGACATGACCTATCAGGCGCTGCACATGGCGTGCTCTGCTGACCCTCGGGTGCGGATGATTGATCTTGCCAGAAATTTCGGCAAGGAAGCGGCGCTTTCCGCCGGGCTGGATTTCTCCAAGGGAGATGTGGTCATTCCGATGGATGTGGATCTGCAGGATCCGCCCGAGCTCATCCCGCAGTTTCTGGCGAAATGGCGCGAAGGCTATGATGTGGTCAACGGGGTACGCGTGGACCGGTCGATGGATACGACCATGAAGCGCAACAGTGCGGGACTGTTCTACTGGCTGTTCAATAAGCTCTCGCCCATGCATCTGCCCCACAATGTGGGCGATTACCGGCTTCTGGATCGACAGGTGGTCGAGGCGATCAAGAGGATGCCCGAGCGCAATCGCTTTCTGAAGGGCATCTTTGCCTGGGTGGGCTTTCGCACCGTTGAAATCCCGTTCGTGCGGCCCGAGCGCACGGTCGGATCGTCGAGCTGGAATTACTGGAAGCTGTGGAATTTTGCCCTTGATGGAGTGATTGGCTATTCCTCAGCGCCTTTGCGGATCTGGACCTATGCCGGGTTCGTGCTGGCGTTCTTCTCGCTGCTCTATGGTCTGTTTGTTGTGCTGAAGACGCTGTTTTTGGGGGTTGATGTTCCCGGCTATGCCTCGCTGATGACCGTCATCCTGTTTCTCAGTGGTATTCAGATCATCTCGCTCGGGGTCATTGGCGAATATATCAGCCGGATCTTTGTTGAGGTAAAGCAGAGGCCACTCTATCTGGTGCGCGAGTTCTACGTCCGCCCGGATGATGATGGTGAAGAGGGGCTCTTCCCTTGAGAACCGGGAATGAGCATGATCCGCTTCAATCTCAAAGAATTCTGGATGATGGTCCGCTTTGGCGTGGTTGGTATCCTTGCGACCGTCATTCACATGAGCGTGGCGTCTGGGCTGGTGCATTTTGATGTCACCGGCGTCTTTCCCGCCAATCTGATCGCCTATCTCATTGCCTTCTGCGTGGCCTTCTCTGGGCATTTCTTCTGGAGCTTCAGGTCCGAAAGCCAGTTCATGCAGGCGCTGCGGCGGTATTTCATTATCTCGGCGAGCGCATTTGCGGTGAACAATGTGGTGCTGCTCGGGCTTGTCAGCAGCGGCGTGTTGAGCAAGGTTGCCAGCGTGCTGATTGCTGCGGCGATTGTGCCCGCGATTTCCTATGTTGCGAGCCGCTTGTGGGGCTTTCGGCAGGCACCCGGTCGTGGGGTTACCTGATGATCAGATCTGAAGGTCGAGAAACGGGCGGGTTTTCGCTCTATGCTTTTGTCGAGGCCAATGCCGCCCTGTTGTTCTGGGGCTTTGCGCTCTTTCATCTCGTTTTCTGGACGCTCGTTCCAGCGCTGACGTACGGCAATCTGCCGCTTGATGTCATCGAGCTGGTGACATGGGGGCATGAATGGCAGCTTGGCTATTTCAAGCATCCTCCGATGCCGTCATGGCTGCTTGAAGGTGCTACCCTGCTGTTTGGTTCTGCCGAATGGCCCGCTTATCTCCTCAGCCAGCTCTCGATTGTGACCGCCTTCTGGGTGATCTGGCGCCTGGGGCGGGAGGTTATGGGCGATGTGGCGGCGCTGATTGCCGTGCTGCTGACGTCCCTGATCTATTTCTATAATTTCCCGACGCCGGAGTTCAATCACAACGTCCTGCAGATCCCGATCTGGGCGTTGATGGGCCTTGCGGCCTGGTGGGCCTTCACCGGCGACCGGCTCCGTGACTGGTTGCTGCTTGGGGTGTTGGTCGGTCTGGCGGTTTATGTGAAATATTCGATGGCGGTTTTTGTCATCGTGCTGTTTGCTTTCCTCATTGTTGAACCCTCCTTGCGGCGGCGCCTGCTGAGCAAGGGCCTGTGGCTTGCGGCGCTTCTGGCGGTGATCATCGCGACCCCACATCTGGTCTGGCTTGTCCAGAGTGATTTCATTTCGCTTGCCTATGCCTCCGATCGCTCAAAGCATCTTGTTGGAGTACTGAGCCGGGTGGCTGGACCGGTGGAGTTTCTGCTGACGCAACTTGCCCATCATGGAGGATTGATCCTCGTTCTGCTGCTTGGTGGAGCTTTTCTGCCGTTCGGACGA
The DNA here is from genome assembly GCF_963662805.1 of uncultured Cohaesibacter sp. Lineage (NCBI taxonomy): Bacteria > Pseudomonadati > Pseudomonadota > Alphaproteobacteria > Hyphomicrobiales > Cohaesibacteraceae > Cohaesibacter > uncultured Cohaesibacter sp. The sequence goes on along the minus strand of NZ_OY759880.1, from coordinate 4,290 downwards.
GGCCATCTCACCGAAGCGGTGTCCTTCCGGGCAGATGGCAGGCTTTTCCGTCGCTTCATCCTCTGGATCGCATTGATGCCGGTCCTCTTTACGGCGCTCTTGTCAGGGATTGCGGGCACGGCCATGCGACCCATGTGGGCGACGCCGATGTTCTCCTTCACCGCGCTTGCCGTGTTAGCTCTTGCAAAGACGGCCTTTTATAAAGAGCGGTTCCGATGGATGGCCATCGGCTGGGCCGTTCTCTATGTCGGGGTTCTGATCGCGGTTGCGTCCATGGGGCTGTTCGGCTCCCATTTCACCCGAAAGCCACTGAGGATGGACTGGCCCGGCAAGGAGATGGCAAGTCACTTCGGCCAGCTCTGGCAGGATCAGACCGGAGCGCACTTGCGTTTTGTCGGTGGTGATGCGTGGCTTGCCGGGAATGTCTCCTTTTACGCGGAGGCGCGTCCTTCTCTTGTCCATCTGGACGATATGGCAAAGAGCCCCTGGGTGAGCCGGACTGATGTGGATTGCTCCGGCGTGCTGATCCTTTGGAGCCAGAAAGATGGTGGTGAGCCAACCATGCCGACCAATCTTGCCGTTGCGCAGGACAGGATCACGGCGAAGGGTGTTGAGCCATTTGTCTGGAAGGTGCAGGACCGCCCGTTCCAGATCGGATGGGCAATTGAAGCACCCGATGCTCAGCGTTGCGAGTGACCGGGCGTCTGAGGCGACCTGTTCTATCCCCGGTTTTCACTAACTCGGTGTTTTGTGTCGGCGCGTTTGTCTTTACAGTTCGAATGCTATCGCGCTCTGATGTGTGTCGGAGGGTCGACGAGCCAAGTAATCGAGCAGGAGAGACAACCTGATGAGCAACGAAATTGAGAGCCTTCTGGCCCGGGCACAGCAGCGCGGCTTCCATGGTCGACAGCAGGAGGAAGGGGTTCTGCTCGTCCGTGCCATTGCCATGCCTGCCGATACGAACCCTTCGGGCGATATCTTTGGCGGCTGGCTGATGTCGCAGATGGACCTTGCCGCTGGCAACATGGCAGGGCGCGTCTGTCAGGGGCGCGGGGCAACGGTTGCCGTTGAGGCGATGCAGTTCCTACGGCCGGTCAAGGTGGGGGATGAGGTGACGATTTATGCCACCCTCAAGGAAGTCGGTCGGACGTCGATGCGCATTCATATTGATGTTTGGGCCCGGCCGCGCTATTCGGAAAAGTCCGAAAAGGTGACGAACGCCCTGTTCGTCTTTGTCGCGCTTGATGAAGAAGGAAAACCCCGTCCAGTGCTTGAAGGCTCAGACTGATCGGTCGAGCTTTCGTTCCCTGATCAGGATGAGAAGGCCGCTGAGGACGATGATGCCCGCGCCAATATAGGTGGCAAGGTCGGGGATCTCGTCCCAGAGCAGCCAACCCAGAAGTGTTGCCCAGATCAGGGAAGTATAGTCGAACGGGGCAACCACCGGGGCGGGAGCGAAGCGGAAGGCCTGAGTTATCAAGGTCGCGCCCAATGTACCGAACAGGGCTATACCCAGAAAGAGCCAGATGTCTTCCGTGCGGATCTCGCGCCAGAGGAAGGGCTGCAGAAGCCCGCTGAGCAAAGCACCGAAGCCGGTGAGATAGAGCATCAGGGGTCCAGACGCTTTCATTTGGATCAACCCAACGGGCGCTGATCATCAGAAGAGCATAGAGCAGAGCTGTTGCCAGCGGGAACAGCGAGGCCATCTGGAAGGTTGCGCCACCTGGACGCACCACAATCATCACACCGACAAATCCCAACAGCACAAAGGACCAGCGGGCGAGACCGACCCGTTCCTTGAGGAAGATCGCAGTGATCGCCGTCACGAAGACCGGGGCGGCAAAGATCAGGGTGGTGGCTTCGGCAAGGCCTAGAGTGCCGAGACCGGTGAAGAAGAGCGTCGCCGCGCCGATCCAGAGAATGCCGCGCAGTAGATGGGCTGCTGGCCGCCGGGATAGGAGCGCCCGGAGGCCTCCGAGGTTCAACACCAGTAGGATGACAAAGGGCAGGGCAATCATATTGCGCAGGAAGAGGATCTGTACCGGCAGGTAATGCTCGGTCCAGGGTCTTGGCGATGGCGTCGTTGATGCAGAGGCAAACCACCCCGAGGCAAATCAGCAGGACGCCGTCAGTTGTCTTGCCTCGTGTTCGCCTGATCGTCTCCACCCGGTTTTCTCCCCCTTGATGTCTCTGGTTGGTTGGCAGACTAGGGTGTCTCTGTCGGCATGTACAGGGTTCGGGTTTCTTTCAGACCTACTCTTCTAGCGCACATCAATTCGACGTTCACCATCAGTTCGTTGAGTGGTGCCTAATCGCCGGTTTTGCAGTGCATCGTTACAAAAAACCGGTTGACGAGGGACTTGATTATGGTATGTGGGCATATTATATGTGTGCTTATAATAAGTAGACTTAGATAGAGCCAAATCATGAAACCAGTGACCGTAAACGATGCCGATATTCAGATTGGCTATCTGATATTCGAGGTGTCCAAGCTGATCCGCCGCCAGTTCGAGGAGGAGGCAAAGGCTTTTGGCCTGACCCTTCAGCAATCCCGGGTGATCGGATTTCTGCACAAGCACCCGTCCGGTCAGTCCCAAGCCAGCATAGCCTGCGCGATCGACAGCGATCCGATGACCCTGAGCGGAATTCTCGACAGGCTCGAGAAGCGTGGCGTTGTTGAGAGAGGTCCTGATCCGTCGGATAGCCGAGCCAAACTGGCGAAACTGACGGATGTGGGAGAAGAGCTGTTTGTTCAGGTCAGAGCCGTCGGGGAGGGTATCGGACGGCGCCTGCATGAACGGGCGCTTTCCCATCTCGACCAATCCCAGCTCGACACCTTGATCAACGGTCTAACTGTCATCCGCGACGAGTTGAGCGCGACCTCCCCAGATCAGAAAGAAGAGACCAAATGAGTGCCAGAAACGCAAAAGTGGGCAGAGAGGCCGAGACCGCTCCCAAGACGGAACGGTACGAGGCCCCACCAAAAGCCGCAAATGATGAACCCGATCTTGAAACCGAAAGTGCTGAAAAACGGCCAAGACGGATCGGCCGGTTCGCATTGATGATCATTGTTCCCCTGATGCTGGTCGCCGGTGGCGGCTGGGTCTGGTTGACCGGTGGCCGTTTTGAGGAAACGGACAATGCTTACGCCCAGCAGACCAAGATTGCCATTTCCGCCGATGTTTCGGGCCGGATCCAGTCCGTTGATGTTGCCGAGAACCAGAAAGTGAGTGAAGGCGACGTGCTGTTCACCCTCGATCCTGAGCCGTTTCAAATTGCGGTTGATCAGGCCAAGGCCTCTCTGGGAAAAATCCGTCTCGATGTGGAACAGCTCAAAGTCAATTATCACACTGCCGTGGCTTTGCTGGCCGCTGCTCGGGACACTTTGAAGGTCCAGCAGGAGCTCTATGATCGCCGCGCCATTCTGGCGGAAAAAGGGGTTACGTCCAACAACAGCCTCGAAGAGCTGAAACTGTCGTTGCTTGAAGCCAAAAGTGCGGTGACGTCGGCGGAAAAAACAGTCGATAATCGTCTTGCTGCGCTTGGTGGTGATCCGACCCTTGCGACGGACGATCATCCACTTGTGCGCTCTGCCATCGCCGAGTTGAAGCTCGCAGAACGCAACCTGACCAAGACGACGGTCAAGGCTCCGGGTACAGGTGTGATCAACCAGATCGACGATATGAATGTGGGCCAGTATGTGACGGCCGGTACCTCGATGGCCAGCCTGTTCGAGGTCGACAAGACCTGGGTTGATGCCAATTTCAAGGAAACCCAGCTGGAGCATATCAATATCGGCATGCCTGTCGAGGTGACCTTCGATGCCTATCCGAATGATCATTTCAAGGGTCGGGTGACGAGCATCAGCTCGGGTACGGGGGCAGAATTCGCGCTCATTCCGGCGCAGAATGCGACCGGCAACTGGGTGAAAGTGGTGCAACGGGTTCCGGTGCGGATTGAGGCCGACGAGGACGCGTTCTCCGACCGGCTGAGATCCGGCATGAGCGCTGTGGTTAGCGTCGATACCGGCAAGACGACCCTCGATAGACTTTAAACAAATGAGACAAGAGCGGTCGATTGATACGACCGCCAACGGGGCGGACGCAATTTTTGCGCGTCCGCTCGTGTGATTGTTATGGCGAATAGTGTAAATGATTCCGTTCCGGCGGTTGTCGTCAAGAACAAGGTGCTTTTGACTGCAGGTATCATGCTGTCAACGGTGATGCAGGTTCTTGATACGACCATTGCTAATGTGGCCCTGCCGCACATGTCTGCGGCACTGGGTGCCGC
>NZ_OY759879.1 GCF_963662805.1 uncultured Cohaesibacter sp. | reverse complement strand
ATTTGGCCCCTTCATTGGCCCCGAACGAGCCTTTGCCAAGCAGGATGGTCTTGCCTTCAAGACCGGCAAAGTCGGTGACACCACTCTCGGCGGACATCACGAAATGCATGCTGAGGCTGGGGATCGGGAACAGCGCACGGATGTCATCAAACTTGGGGCTGCCCTTGCCTTCGAACATCGCCTTCCCTGCCTGAGCAAGCGAGACCAGTGACGGGGGCGTGGTGAAGACATAGTCCGCGCCGCGGCCTTTCACTTCCATCACATTCTGGACCGAGCCCTGACTTTCCTCGACCGTCATGATGATGTCGCCGTCCGTGCCAGCCTTGATCGCTTCGGCGATCTGCACGCCCATCTGATAATAAGACGAGGTGGTCTTGGCAGATTTATAGGTGACGCGGGTTTCCGCATGGGCGAAGCCGGAGACAGCAATGACAGCTGTCATGGCTAGCAAGGTGCCAGCAAGTTTCGACATATTATCCTCCTGATAGGGTAATCTTTTTGTTGATTTCAACACTAGCCATTTTTTTTGTCTCTTCAAGAAAAAGTGCCAATGACTTTCAAACAATCCTTGTTCGCTGAACAGGCTGGGATGGTGCCGAGATGGTCAAAGCCCGGCCTGTACAATGTGGGATTGTTGTCTGGAAAGTCGGGCGAAACCGGTCGGACAGTTCCGCGCAGGAAGGGGATGGTCCCGCGTCTCAGCATCAAGCCGGGCTGCAGTGTGTCAACCTGCCGGGGTGGTCAATCGAGCGAAATCAGAAAGCCCTCTTCTCCTGCCTCAATTTTGAGTTGGCTATAGGAGAGGATGCTTGGAAATGCTTCCTGCCCGGACGAGGAGGGGGTAGCTGCGATACCAATCACATGACATCCTGCCGCCTGCCCGGAGGCAAGCCCTGCAGGGGCATCTTCGAACACCAGACAATCTTGCGGATCGACCATGATACCTTTGGCCCCTTTGAGATAGGGTTCTGGATGCGGCTTGCCCCGCGAAATATCATCGGCAGTGATCAGAACAGAGGGGCTGGGGATGCCTGCTGCCTTGATGCGGGCGCTGGCAATGGCAACCGTGCCCGAGGTCACAATGGCCCAGGGGATCTTCTTGCTGTCCAGCTCTGCAAGAAAGGCAATTGCGCCATCTATCGGGACAATACCATCGGTGTCCGTGCATTCCTGTTCATGGAGCTGATGGATTTCCTGCTGGATGGTCTCCTCGTCCGCAGACGCTAGAAACTCGCGAATGGACTCATGAGCGGGGCGACCGTGAAGGCGCGGAAAATAGGTATCCGGATCCAGACCATTCCGAGCCAACAGGGCACCCCAGGCGCGATGCACGGCCAATGAGGAATCCAGCAAGGTGCCATCAAGATCGAAAAGGCAGCCACGAAAAGCAAATTGAGTGGTCATGTTAATCCTTCTGCCTTTGGGGAGTTGAAGAGGAGGGAGTCGCGAGCAACATAGACTCAAAGCCTGGTGGAGGAAATGTTTAAGTTGCGCCTGTCTCGGTTTGGAGGACGATATCAGACAAGATGTGGGCCTATTCACTACCACAGCCTGAAGCGTGAACACTTGTCATGAAACGACCACAAGCCGGACTGGACATTCTTTTGAAACTTGGAGAATTCTGAGGGGAAATTCAGCCCTTCAGCATGTCGATGAAGACAGCTTGTGGGCGTAGGTGCTTGCGCAGAGACGAGCAAGAATTGGCTGGGGTGGTAGGATTCGAACCTACGATACACGATACCAAAAACCGATGCCTTACCACTTGGCCACACCCCAGCAGGACAAGGGGCAAATCAGCCCAAGTCCAGAGTAGGCTTTCTATACCTAACGGCTTTCTGGGAAGCAATGCCCGTATTGCTTTTTTTTCACAAGGCAAAAGAGCGGGCAGGCGCGCCCGATCCTCAGGGCCCGATCCTAAGGGACTGACAGTCGGACGGGCTAGGGGGCTTCGAGCGTGGAAATCTCAAACTCTTCATGGAATTGCGGACTTTCAGGCTTGCTATCGGAGAAGGGGGAGGCTATAAGCGCCTCCACCAACGGTACGGAGCGTAGCGCAGCCTGGTAGCGCATCTGGTTTGGGACCAGAGGGTCGGAGGTTCGAATCCTCTCGCTCCGACCATGGTATTTTCCCCCAAAATTATAATTTATCGTTCGCTTAACCGCCGACCTGCGCGAGATATTGCGCGATCAGGATAAGCGCCGTAAAGCCTATGGCACAGAAGGTGCAGATCATACCGCTGAAGCGATAGACGCGGTGATAGAGGCGGCGTTTGATGATCCGTTCCTTGATGCCGACGCCATAGGCGTGCGAGATACGGCCCACCAGATAGAGACTGCCAAGAGCATGGACCGCAGGGGCTGGCAGGTCCTGATATTCCGCCAAGGCCAGCAGGATGAGGAACAGCGGCGTATATTCGACAAAGTTCGCCTGACTGCGAATGCGGCGCATCAGATCATCGTTGCCGCCATCGCCAAGTGCCACAGCATGGAGCATGCGTCCTCGGATCACGCGGGCGGAAAGACCGATGAACAGGAAAGCGAGCAGTCCTGCATAAAGCGCGGTTGTCATGAGATCTTCCTCCATACGAAACGCTGACGATCAGGCCGAAAGAGAGCGGTCAGGCCAGAAGTCTGTCCCTTGCTGCATTATACTCGGATGTCAGCCGGAGAACGATATCCTCTATGGTATCGATCTTGTCGACTGTGCCGATGCCCTGTCCCGATCCCCAGATGGATTTCCATGCCTTGGCGTCGCTGCCGCTTGCCTTGGCAAAGTCCATGGCGGTGCGCTCTTCCTTCAGGATTTCGGCCGGGTCGATGCCGGAGGCCACGAGCGACGGCTTGAGATAGTTGCCATATACGCCGGTGAATTTATCGGTATAGATGATGTCATCGGCAGCGCAGTCGACGATCATCTGCTTGTAGGCTTCCTCGGCATTGGCCTCTTTCGATGCGATAAAGGCTGAACCCATATAGGCAAGATCGGCTCCCATCGCTTGCGCTGCCAGAATGGACGCGCCGGTTGAAATGGCGCCAGAGAGCAACAGCGGACCATCGAACCAGCTGCGGATCTCGCCAATCAGCGCCAGCGGCGACAGTGTGCCCGCATGGCCGCCAGCCCCGGCGGCAACCGCAATCAGGCCGTCAGCGCCTTTTTCGATCGCCTTTTTGGCAAAGCGGTTGTTGATGACATCATGCAGCACGATGCCGCCATAGGAATGCACTGCCTCGTTCACTGCCTCAACGGCGCCTAGAGATGTGATGACGATTGGAACTTGATGCTTCACGCAAGTCTCCAGATCTGCCATCAGGCGGTCGTTGGAGCGATGAACGATCTGGTTGACCGCATAAGGAGCGGCAGGGCTGTCCGGGTTGGCCTGATTGTGGGCATCAAGCGCTTCCTCTATCTCCGTTAGCCAACCATCAAGCGCTTCCTGTGGGCGGGCATTGAGAGCCGGGAAGGACCCCACGATCCCTGCCGTGCACTGGGCAATGACCATGGCCGGATTGGAGATGATGAACATGGGCGAGGCCACAACGGGCAGACGAAGGGTATCGAAGAGTTTGGGCAGGCTCATCTCGGCAGTCTCGCTTTCATAGGTGGCTGCATGTTACGTTAACGGCAACGTATCGAAGCCCCGACGTGCTGTAAATCAGCCAAAGGCATGACGAGCACGTCGTTACACCGGGTGCAGCCCTTGAACACAGAATGCCTTGCACCCATACTGGCCCCTTCCAGGCATCCCATCTGAAGAACCAAAGGAGAAGTCATGTCCGATGGCTCTGTCGAGATCAGCCCCCTGTTTCGCCCCCTGACGCTGCCCTGCGGCGTAACCCTCAAGAATCGCATCATTAAGTCCGCGATGTCGGATTCCCTCGGCGATGGCACGGGTCTTCCCACCGCGGAGCAACAAAGGCTCTATGCCCGCTGGGCAAGGGGAGGGCTCGCCGCCTCCATCATCGGCGAAGTGCAGGGCAGTGGAGCCTTCGCTGAAAAGCCGGGCAATCTTGTCCTGTCGCTCGATCAGGTCTCGGCTTCCTTTCGGGATCTGGCTGCTGCTGGAACTGCGGATGGCGCTCAGCTGTGGCTTCAACTAGGGCACGCGGGCGCCATGGCTCATGCCCCGATCAGCAACCCGAAGGGCCCGAGCGCTCTCGATTTGCCCAAGCTCCGTTGCGAGGCACTGAGCCCTGACGAGATCAACGCGCTCCCGGAGCAGTTTGCCAACACCGCGGCGCTCGCAAAGGATTTCGGCTTTGGTGGCGTTCAGATTCACGCGGCCCACGGCTTTCTGTTGAGCCAGTTTCTCTCGCCCCTGTTTAACAAGCGCGCGGACGCCTATGGCGGCTCGCTTGAGGGGCGCATGCGGTTGACACTGGAGGTCATCGAGGCGGTGAGGCACGCGGTTGGTCAGGACTTTCCCGTCGCGATCAAGATCAACGCAACGGATCAGTTGGAGGGTGGCTTCATGCAGGAAGAAGCGCTCGAGTTGGTCGCCGCTCTCGATCAGACGTCGATAGACCTCATCGACATCAGCGGCGGCACCTATTTCCCCGGAGCCAAATCGGCATTCGATAGCGCCGGAAGTGGCCCGTACTTCCTGCCCTTCGCCGAAAAGGCCCGCAAGCAGACATCCAAACCGCTGATGGTTACCGGCGGTTTCAAGACCCGAACCGAGGCTGAGGAGGCAATCACATTGGGCAAGGCCGATGTCGTCGGGTTGGCGCGGGCTCTGGTCATTGACCCCGAGCTGCCACAGAAATGGAAGGTCGACCCCAACTATGATCCGGTCTTCCCGCGCTTCGAAGCCCCACCCGAAGGCGGCATCACGGCGTGGTACACCATGCGCATGACTGACTGGGCAAGCGGGGAGGACAGAGAGGCTCTGGGTCTTCGGGACGCCATTTCGACCTATGAGGCGAGGGATCGCGAGCGGGAGCCGCGCTGGAATGCGCGCTTTACCAGAGAGCCCTGAGGCTCAGATCACCATGCTGCCGTCGGCGTCGGGTTCATGGGCCTTGTTTTCGGGCTCGACGTGAATGACCACATGTGCGTTCTGGATGGCCTCTTCAAGCGCATCCTCGATCTTGTCGCAGATCTCGTGAGCGTTGAACACGGTCATGTGGCTCGGCACCACCAGATGAAACTCGATGAAGGTGATACGGCCCGCATGGCGCGTGCGCAGATCATGTGCCTCGATGGCGCCATCGGCGTGAGCCATGATAATGGTCTGGATCTGTTCGAGCTCTTCCTCGTCGACGGCCTCATCCATCAGGCCACCCAGCGAATTGCGGATCAGGCCCCAACCGGTCCAGAGGATCATAGCGGCAACGAGGAAAGCAAGCAGCGGATCGAGCCAGTCGAGACCGGTCAGGAGCGCAAATGTGATGCCGATCAGGATGCCGAGCGATGACAGCACGTCGGTGAAGAGATGCTTGCCATCGGCAACGAGCGCCGGGGAGCGCAACTTGCGGCCATAGCGTACAAGCATGAGCGCCCAGACGCCATTGAGCACGCCCGCCGCAGCATTGAGCACAAGCCCGAGGATGGGAATTTGCAAGGGACGCGGGTTGAGCAGCGTTTCGCTGGCCTCGACAAAGATGGCAAGCGCCGCCAAAACGATCAGCACCCCTTCAAGGACCGCCGAAATATATTCCGCCTTGTCATGCCCGTAAGGATGATTGTGATCAGCCGGCTTGTCCCGTAGCGAGATCGCGATGGCAACGGCAATGGATGCGGCGAGATTGACAATCGACTCGAGCGCATCCGAATAAAGGCCGACCGAGTTGGTCATCGCATAGGCGAGATACTTCAACCCCAGAACGAGCAGAGACACAACGATCGAGCCGATCGCAAGCTGTTTGGGACTGAAAAGAGTACCTTGGCGGGCCATGGCAGAACACATGCAATTGAATTGGAAACAGGGAATTGACCGGAGGAGAGAGGCTCGCTCCGGATGTGCGCTCCTTTTTGCATAGCTCGACGATGATTCCCACCCGCAAATCGATTTATTGCTTTAAAAGTGCATAACTCTTGCGTGATTTGCGATCCTGTGTCGCATCGATTGTCAAGCTATCGCTCAGTCCCTAAACTGCCGCGATGTTTCAGGTCGTGACGGAAACTCTCTGGCATGGCTCCTCATCGCGGAACGATCAAACGCTCCCGTTGGCAACAAACTCCCCGAACAGCAAGAACCGGAAAGGCCCTACATGTCCCGCATCGTCTATGTGAACGGAGAATTCCTGCCCGAAGAGGCCGCGACAATCTCCATCTTTGATCGCGGCTTTCTGTTTGCGGACGGGGTCTATGAGGTTTCGACCATTCTCGGCGGCAAGCTGGTCGATAATGGAGCCCATCTGGCGCGTCTCGGGCGATCCCTGAAGGAACTCGACATGGCCGCGCCCTGTTCGATGGAAGAAATCGCCGAGATCCAGCATGAGCTTCTAAAGCGCAACGACGTTGAGGAGGGTGGTCTTTATCTGCAGGTCACGCGCGGTGCTGCCGATCGCGACTTTGCCTTCCCCAAGGATGCCAAGCCCTCTCTGGTGATGTTCACCCAGAGCCGCCCTGTCATCAAGACTGCTGCTGCCGAAAAGGGGCTCGCGGTGATCTCCCTGCCTGACATCCGCTGGCAGCGCCGGGACATCAAGACTGTTGGCCTGTTGCCTGCTTCTCTTGCCAAAATGGCGGCGATCAAAGCTGGGGCCAATGATGCCTGGATGGTAGAGGATGGCTTCATCACCGAGGGCACTTCGAACAACGCCCACATCGTCACCAAGGACGGTAAACTCATCACCCGCGACCTCAGCAACAAGATCCTGCATGGCATCACCCGCAAGGCGGTGCTCGCTCTTGCCGAGGAAACCGGGATCGAGATCGAGGAGCGCCGCTTTACGCCCGAAGAGGTGAAAGTGGCGAGCGAAGCCTTCGTCACGTCGGCCTCGACCTTCGTGACGCCCGTCATCAGCTTTGATGGTGTGGCGATTGGCGATGGTAAACCCGGCCTGGTGGCCAAGCGCCTGCGCGAGCTTTACATCGACTTCGCCCTGAAAAGCTGCCAATAGAGCTGAAAATGATGGGTTTGGCGAGGGCTTCAGGCGCTGAGAAAGCGCTCGATGCCCTTGGCCGCCCTAAATCCCTGCGACAGGCAGCCCGTCAACAAATAGCCGCCGGTTGGTGCCTCCCAGTCGAGCATCTCTCCTGCCAGAAACAGGCCGGGATGATCTTTTACCATCAGCTGATCGTCAAGCGCATCGATGGCAACGCCGCCCGCCGTGCTGATCGCCTCGTCCATGGGCCGAGGCCGCAACAGCGTCAATGGCAGCGCCTTGAGGCTCTGCGCCAGCTGATCGGGGTCCGACATGACGTCCCGATCTGTCAGCAGCTTCACGAGGGCCGACTGCGCCCCCTGCAATTTGATTGTCTTGCGCAAGTGGTTCGCCATCGATTGCTTGCCGCGCGGGCGTGACAGGCGCGCCTTAAGATCCTCGATGCCGAGGTTCGGGCGCAGGTCAACCATTAGCTCGGCCTGTCCCTCGGCTTCGATGGCATCGCGCAAGGAAGCAGACAAGGCATAGACCGGCCCGCCCTCAATGCCATGGCGGGTGATCACGAAATCACCCGGAACAGAACGACCTGCAAAGCTGAGGCGGACCGATTTGACCGGCTCACCGGCAAAGCGGTCGATGAAGTCGCCCCGGCCAGTCGACATCAAAGCCGCAGTTTGCCGGACGATAGGCGCGAACCGGAAGACCCAAGGCCTCAAGCGCAGGAAGAAAGGCCCCATCCGTGCCAAGCCGAGGCCAGCTTGGACCGCCAAGAGCCAGTAGAGTCGCATTAGGACGATCAATGACGACAGTATTTCCGTGGGCGTCCTTGAAACGCAGATCGCCAGCCTCGTCCCAACCCTGCCAGCGATGGCGGGTGATGAGCCTGACACCCCGCTTATCAAGCTGCTGCATCAGCGAGCGCAGCAGGGGGGATGCCTTCATCACAGTGGGGAAAATCCGACCTGAGGAGCCTTTGAGGCTCTCTTGCCCCAGCTCCGCCATCCAGTCGATCACCTCCTTGGCGCCAAAGTCGCGGAGCATAGGGGACATCCACGAGGCCGCAGCGCCATAGCGGGAAGCAAACAGCTCGGGATTGTCGATGCCCTCGAAATGGGTGATGTTGAGGCCGCTTTTGCCAGCCATCAGGATCTTGCGGGCCGGGGAGGGCATGGCATCATAGAGCGTGATGGTGAGATCGGGGCGCAGCAAGGAGAGATGATCGGCTGCCATCAGACCGGCAGCCCCCGCACCGATGATGGCAACATTCCGCTTTTGCCTCTTTGCCTTGATCATGACGTGCGATTCCCTTGGCTATCCTTGCTCCTTCATAAGGGCAAACAGCGGATTTGGAAATCGCTCAATGGCAGGAGGTTGAAACAAAGAAAGGACCCCGAACCAGGTTCGGGGTCAGTGAGGACAGCGTGTGAGCGAGCCGTCCCAGCTCAGGTTGGATTGGTCTCCCTGAATATGGCCCTTCTGAATCCTTTGGATTTCCTCCTCCTGAAACTCAAGGGTCCATATTCGCGACGCCGTGACTGATACGGTCGTCTTGTCCTCCGGGAGTTAGAGGGTGCGGCTTTCCGCCACCACAAACTCTCAAATTCTGTTGTTACGGTTGCCGTCCACGCAGTCGCAGACCGGCAACGGGGTTGTTGGCTGTGCTACGCGGTGCCCCGGCTATCCGTTGCCAAACCCGCGGATTGCCGACCGCCTGCCGTTTGTTCCAGTGATACTTGACCTTCTCCCAGGGCAGAACGAGCGAGTTGAGATTGTCGAGGACAAACTCGCCCCGGTCGGTCCGGACAAGCAGCACCGCATGATAGGTGCCATCCTGCAGATAGGCGGTGGTGATCAGCAGGGCATCGGATGGCCAGCCCACACGCAGCAGTTCGCGCTGCTTTGTCAGGGCATAATCTTCGCAGTCACCTTTCGTGACATAAACCGACCACGTATCGATCCGGCCATCTTCGACGGGCTTGATGCTTTGGTTCACGCGATGGTTGATTTCTAGCAGCTGATCCCAGCTTGCTTGCGTCAGGACAACGGCACCCTCGCCGTAACGAGAGCAGGCTTGAGGCTCCTGTGCGCAGTAGTAGACGTGACCCGCCGGAGTGCTGGTCCGTTCCATCACCCGCATATAGGCGCCGGAGGCTTCAGCATGGCCCGAGCCGAGAAACAGAAGTCCCAGCATCCCCAAGGCCATGCCACCCACGGCTTCGAATTTCGCGGAAAATTCGTGAACGTTCAAAACGATCCCCTCGTCTTAGACAGGGGGAAAGGTTACGTCTGCGATTTAAAGAAGGTGTTTGAAATTACTTGTGTTTTCGCTTTGGTGATTCAGTCTCGCTTAACCCTATACAGGAACTTGAGCGGCAAAATGCGAGGTCAGTGGGAGCACTCGTCAGCCGATCAACCTTAAGGGGTTGGCGAGACTGGAAAATCGAATTCGTCGATCTATTTCGGCAAGCAACTGTTAACGCTGCGACCGCACGGGTCAGTCCCTGCGACCTGAGCAAAAAGCATGGTCGATTGAAACCGGCTCCCCTGTTTTCACTGCCATGATGAAGAAACACCTCACTGACAGCTGCAGACTTGAGGGATTGCGTTAGGGTTAAGGTAACAAACTGAATGCATGGGGAAAAAAGCCCCGCGACACCAGATGGTGCGCGGGGCAAAGGCTGCTCCCTTGTGTAGGTGGGGGACTGAGCGGCCTACTCTGCGGGAGCAGCAGTTGTTGCAGTCAGATGCTTGTCGTCATGCAGGAGTTTGCCGATCAGGCGGAACATGACCAGATAGGTCTTGATCTGAAGCCAGACGACCGGGACATAGAGCACGAAATAGGCGATGGAGAATTTCTCCACGAGGCCGACGCCAACGAGGCCCCAGTTGATGAAGAAGTTTGCCATGACAACGACAGCGATACCCGGGCAGACGAGGGCGAGCGAGCCGGGGGATTTGTCCGGGCCGGAGACGAAGCGCTCGAAATAGCCCACCTTCTTCATGATGGCATAGCCGATGAGCCCGAACACCGCCTGCATGGCGAGAAGGGTCGTGAGCAACGAGAACAGGCTTGCCGATTCCACATGGGCGGCGAAATTGTGCTCCAGCCCCTTGGTCATGCGGAAGAGGCCAATGCCGACGACGGTGAGGATGGGGATGACGATCCAGAGGGTTGGAGTGGTTTCCTGATTGACCCCATGGTTCATCATGCTGCGGAAGCCGAGAACCAGCTTGATGGTGCCGAAGATGGCGACGGCAGCAAAGAAGAAGGTCGCGCCGATATAGCCGATTGCCGAGGTCACCTGAACATGGCTCATGGCGGCAGCGGCAGAGAAACCGACGCCCACCATGGCAAGAGAAAAGACCGACAGCATCTGCGACAGGCTGTTGTTCTTCTCGCAATCAAAGTGACCATGCACCAGAGCGTTGACCATGAAGTCGGAGAAGATCTTCAGAGCGAAATAGCCGATGATACCAAAGCCGACGAGAGCGGCTGGCAGCAGATATTCGGACAGGCGCCAGAGGCCGGGGACGAAGGTCGCTCCGACGATGAAGCCGGCATTCATCGACATGGCGAACGTTAGCGGCAGGGCCATCAGCTGAATGCCGTTATTGGACTTGAGGAAGCCTTCATAAGCGGCGCTGCGGCGAAACTTGTTGAACTCGGTGATGTTCCAGATCAGCGTGCGAACATGCAGATAGGTGAAATAGAGGATCACCAAGAGGACGATCGGTATCATGATCTTGTAGGCGATCTGGTCGCCATTGAAGGCTGCCATCCAGTCCTGAAAGGTCGCCAGCGGGCGCCCCTTGTGAGGCACCATGAACATCAGGAACATGTACATGGAAACGAGGGCGCCGCCCGAGCCGAGCGAGGCGAGGAACAGAAGTGGGCTGTAGCCTTCTTTGAGGTCGTGACGATAGGTCATGGCTTTTCCTCTTGTGCGGTGTCGCGTCAAACAGGTCTCAAGGCAGGAAGCCGGATCGCTGCTTGAGAATTAGAAATCACTAATATTCGAAAATATAAATATTATAGATTCCGCTTTTTAGCAAGGGCCAATCCCCGACACAAAAAAGCCCTGCGCGGAATTGGCGCAGAGCGGAGGGAGACCAGGTCTGGCAGCGGGAGCGGTCACGGCGCGATTTGAATCAGCGCATCAACAACATGAATCAATCTCTCATCGAGATGAATCACTTTCTCACCATGGTGAATCAACATCTCAGGAAAAGGAATCAAAACGTCAGAAGACTTGGCTAAAGCTCTGAATTAACGAGGATAATTTACTTTAAAAACAAAACGGCGAGCCGATGGCTCGCCGTTCTTCCTCCTTATCCCGTCTCTCACGCCGCCACTTTTGCAGGGGCGCGGTGGCCGGGTTTTAGTCGCAGAGATCGAGTTTGACGTCCCAATCCTTGATCTTCATAGTGCCGTTCTTGGCGAGGTTGAGCTGCATCTTGAAGACGCAATCCCACAGTTGTGGCTCGTGGCCAACTCCGCGTGCCAGACAATCCTTTTCGGCCATATCGAAATATTCGTTGAGGATGTCTTTGTAGTCCGGATGGGCGCAATTGTTGATGATCGAGTGCGCGCGATCCCTCGGAGACAGACCGCGAAGGTCGGCAAGACCCTGCTCGGTGACGACCACGTCGAGGTCGTGTTCGGTGTGGTCGATATGCTGGGCATGCGGCACGATGCAGCTGATGCCGGTCGGGTCGGTCTTGGAAGGACGCGAGGACGGCGTGTGCATGATTTTCAGGAAGCCCGAGCGCAAGAAGTCGCCCGATCCGCCAATGCCGTTGACGATACGCGTGCCGCCGACGAGGGTCGAGTTGGCGTGGCCATACATGTCGATCTCGATCGGGGTGTTCATCGCGATGACACCGAGACGGCGAGCGACCTCGGGGTTGTTCGAGATGGACAGCGGGCGAAGCACGATCTTGTCCTGATAGAAGTCCCGCTTCTCGATGAAGCGCGGCATGCCTTCATTCTCCGACAGGGACAGCGAACAGGAGGAGGCATAGCTCAGGCGACCGGAGTCGAACAGGTCGAGCATCCCGTCCTGAAGCACCTCGGTATAGACGCTGAGGTCATAGAAGGGGCCGTTGGCAAGGCCACTGACAACTGCGTTGGCGATCGAGCCAACACCGGACTGCAGAGGCAACAGATTGTGCGGCAGGCGACCGGCTTTCACTTCGTCCTCGAAGAAGGAGAGCAGGTGACCGGCAATGGCGATGGAGCCTTCGTCGGCGCCAGCAAGGGCGCGACCCTTGTCGGTGTACTCGGATTCGACGATTGCGACGATCTTGGACGGATCACAAGGAACGCAGGTCATGCCGATACGGCTGTTGGCTTTGGTGATGCCGATGATTTCGCGATGCGGAGGAGCATGCAGCACCATGATGTCATGCATGCCTTCGAACGATGGCATCGCGGTGTTGACTTCGAGAATGATGTTGTCGCAGGTCTGGATGATTTCCGGGATCACACCAACGGACGCGGACGGGATCAGGCAGCCGTCTTCGGTGACAGCAGAAACCTCGATGATGGCGAGGTCGAGTTTGCCGGACTTGGTGTCCTTGGTGTAGTAGCCGTAGGCCAGATCCTGTGCGAACAGCGAAAGGTGCTTGTCACCCATGCGGATGCGGCCTTCGTTGATGGCCTTGGCGATGTTGCGGCCGGTCTGGTAGGGCCAGCGGCGGTCGATCATGTCAAGCTGTGCCCAGCGGTCCTCAGTCTCTGCACCGACGGATGCGCCAATGAACAGGTTGAAGCGCATCTTGCCCTGCAGATTGTTCTTTTCAACATGATCAGCCAGAGCAATGGGAATGGCTTTGGGATAGCCAGCGGGGGTGAAACCGGACCAGCCGAGGTTCATGCCGTCCTTGAACATGCCGAGGGTGTCTTCCACCTTCATGACCTTGTTCATCAGGAACTGGCAACGGACGCGCTCTTCCAGTGTACCATACTTACCCATTCTTATTTTCTCCTGTCAGGATTCTCTCATGTACGGGGAGCTCTGCGGATTGGGAGAGACTCACGCAGGGCCAATTTGCAGTCACGGAGGCAGGATCTGGGTGTGTTGGCGCGTCTCGGCGTCCAACGGCTTTGATCGGAGCGGGTCCGTGAAGGAAAAATTGCAGGGATGGACGGGACGAATGCGCAATGCTGAGGGACATGGTGCCATCTGTGTGGAGGCATGATGCACTGTCGAAACGACGTGCGTGGCGAGCCTGAATCTGCTTCGGACCAAAGATCCGGCAGACTTCCGAACTCGTTTCCAACTTGCTGTGATCAGCAAATGAAGCCACTCCCACCTCCCACGTGGTCAGCTTTCGCAGATATATGTCTCATCCTGGACATGGGGGTTCATACCCCCGCAAAAGGTCACAGTCTTTGAGCGTGATCATTCGTACAAAGTATAACGCAGACTTGTTCACCTAGAAGTCCGTTGGATTTTGTAAATAGCTGAAAAATATGAAAATTCTGGAAAAATTTAGGTGAGGATAAATGTCAAAAAAATCGTCGCACGAACTTATGGTGTCAATGAGGCCCATTTGAAGCCCATTCTAAGCTTATGGCAAGCCCATTGTGGCCCGCCAATGTGCCCCGGTCAGCGTAGTGAAGAGACCAGTTTCTGCCAGCTTTCCCGGTCAGATCTCGAGATGGTTCGCGGCGGTTCCGTCTCACTCAGAACCAGCAGCCGGTCGGCCAGATCCGCCTCAGACGCCTTGTGCGTGACGAATAGAAGCGCCTTGGTCTGGGTCTCGCGTCTCAAGGTGTTCAGAACCGCCTTGGCTGTGGCCTGATCGAGCCCTTCGGTTGCCTCGTCGAGCAGCCAGAGATCCGGTTTGAACAGCAATAGCCGTGCAAGGGCGAGCCGTCGGCTCTCACCACCAGACAGGCCTTGTCCGTCATCCCCAAGCGATTGCTCAAGCCCTTCCGTCAGTCTTTCCAGCAGCGGCGCCAATTGCGCTTCGGACATGGCCGCAAGCAGCTCTTCTTCGCCTGCATCGCCATTCGCGATCCTGAGGTTGAAGGCGAGGCTCTCGCGAAACAGCTCCGTCCGCTGGGTCAGAAGGCCTATGCGCGGCTGCCGCCTACCGGCACGTCCGTCCTCATAGTCGAGCCTAATCCGTCCCGCCAACGGATCGAGGAGCCCGGCGGCAAGACCAAGCAGGCTGGACTTGCCCGCCCCCGATGGACCGATGATGCCAACGGCTTCGCCTGAGCGCAGCGAAAGGGAAAAGTCACTGACGATGGGGGTCGCTTCGTCCGAATAGGCAAAATCCACGCGTTCGAAGCTCAGCCGGACCGGGCCAAGATCTGATGTCGGGCCATCGTCTTCCAGAGGTTGAGGGGAGACGAGGGCCAGCACGCGCTTGCCAGCAAACAGTGACTTGCCGATGTCGAGGAGGCCCCGGCGGATCGGAGCGAGTAATTCGATCAGGGCGACGATGCCGAGCAGCGCCATCAGCAACATTGGCTCGTTGATGGCTTCGCTCTCATAGGCGAACCCACCCAGAACAAGCGCAGCCACAAGCGCCAGCCCCCCTGCAATGCTGATGAGGGCGCGCCCGATCAAATCCCGTGTCATCAGCTTGGACTGAAAACGCCGGATGCTGGCCGCAGCAAGGCCGATGGAGGCAACCTGATCGTCGAGACGTCCCGACATGATCAGCGCCACCTGTCCTCGCAACAGGTCGATGTAACGAAGGCGCAAGGACTCCGACGATGACGCGATCCGGCGACCAAGCGCCACTCCGGCCTTGGCTGCATGGAGCGGCAGCAGGATCAGCGTGACAATGAGGATGGCCCCCACGCTGAGCGCCATCGGTCCATTGATGGTGTGAAGCACAATGAGCAGCAACAGGGTGGAGAGGATCGCGGTCGCGATGGGCAATACGACCCTGAGATAGATGCCATCAAGCGCATCGATGTCGGCGGTTAGCCGCGATAGCAGCTCTCCAGACCGGAAGTCCCGCAGACGTCGGTAGGAAAGTTGCGACACCCCGTCGAACACATAAAGCCGCAGTCTGGCGAGAAACCGGAAGGTGGCATCGTGGGTGATGACACGCTCGCCATAGCGGCCACCGGTGCGGGTGAGGGCACTGATACGGATGATCAGGCCGGGATAGACCGTGTTGAAGGCAAGAGCGGCTCCGGCCCCACCAAGAGCCGATATGGCCGTCGCCCCCAGATACCAGCCAGCCGTGGCCATCAAGGCTATGCTGGAAAAGGCGGCAACGAGCGCAATGACAAGGCCCCACAGGAACCAGCCGGGGTAATGACGCCAATAGAGGCCGAGGATCGCATTGAAAGTCTTCATGACTGATCCCCCGCGTTGGAGACCGATGGGGCGACGCTCTGCTCGATCAGCCGACCCTTTTCGACTGAGAAGACCCTGTCGCAGCGATCTGCGACGGCCCGGTCATGGGTCGCGACAATCAGGATGCGATCCTTTGCCATGGCAACAAGGCTCTCGATCACATCGGCAGCGGTCTGGGCATCAAGGTCGGCTGTGGGTTCGTCACAGAGCACCAGACTTGCCGGGGCGAGGGAAGCACGCGCAATCGCAAGGCGACGGATCTGGCCACCAGAGATGCCAAAGCCCGTCTCGCCGAGGGTCGTCAAAACATCTCTTGGCAATTGCGCAACGAAATGATCCGCATGGGCGAGTTTCAGGGCGTCCCTGACGGCGGGCCTGTTTGCGTCCGGGGCGGCGAGCCTAACATTCTTCAGCACTGAGCCGTGGAACATATGCGGGCGCTGCCCGATCCACGCCATTTCCTCACGCAAGGCTCGCCAGTGTGATGGATCATCGCTCACAGCGGCCCCATTGATCAGAAGGCACCCGGATGTGGGAGAGAGGAACCCGCAAAGGGCGGCCAGAAAGGTCGACTTGCCCGATCCGGAAGGGCCAAGGATGGCGATTTTCTCACGCGCCTTGATCGAGAGGGTGACGCCTTCAAGAACCACGCCCCGCTCTTTGCTGTAGCCGAGATCACATCCCTCAAACGCGATTGTGTTGATGCTGCCTGACGATGGTGCGCTTTCAACTGTGTTGGCCTCCGCCAAAGGCGCAGCCAGTGCACCCAAGCTCTCTGCCGGGAGCAGGGGCAGGAGGCGCTCGGCAGCGGATTGCGCGGTTGCCTTGTCATGATAGGCCGCTGCAAATTCGCGCAAGGGCGCGAAGAATTCAGGCGCGAGCAACAGCACGAACAGGCCGGAGCTGATGCCGAGCTGCCCGCCATAGGCCCCGTATGTCGAGATGCCCAGATATTGATAGGCAACATAAATGGCAGTGAGGGCAATGCCGAGAGCCGAAAAAAGCTCAAGCGCCGCAGAGGAGAAAAAGGCAATCCTGAGGACGCGCATGGTCGCCTTGCGGTACTCCGTTGCGAGCATTTCGAACTCGTCGCGGGTGCGGCCTACGGCGCGGAAGAGCTTCAGCGTCGTCATCCCCGCGATACGGTCAAGAAAACGGGCGCTCATATCGGTAAGAGCGCTCATTTGCGCGTCCGAGGCTTTCTTGGCACGGATCCCGGCGATTGCCATAAACAGCGGAACGAGCGGGCCGCAGATCATCAGGATCAATGCCACCGCCCACGAAAGGCTGCCAACCGCAATGAGTATGGCAAGAGGCACAGCGGTGAGCTGCAATCGCATGGACAGAAATCGGCTGATGTAAGGGTCAAGGGACTCGATAACTTCCGAGCCAAGTGCCGCGACATCGCCCGCTGACAGCTTGGTGCTGTCGAGGGGAGGCTGATCGGCCAGTGTCCGCGCCAGCGCCATTCTGAGCTTGTAGCGGATCTCGGCGGAAATTTGATGCCCGAGGCGTCCGGCGACATAGACCAGAGCAGCCCGCACGACAATCACCAGCATCAGCCCGGCAACAAAAGGAAGAAGCCCTGAAACGCCGCCTTTGCCCACAAACAGGCTTTCGATGCCAAGGGCCAGAAAGCCCACCTGTGCGATGCTGCAAAGGCCCGTGGCGACATCGAGCCAAGCCTTAAGGGAAAGTTTGGATTTGTAAGGCTCAAGCAAGGCGCGGAGCCAGTCATCAGCGGGCTTTGGTTGACGTCGGCGGCTCCGCTTGTCCGCTTTTTCTGCCTGCAGCCGGTCTTCATCATTTAACTGGCTGACTGTCGTTACCGGCTCGCTTGTCATCAGGTCTTACGCAACTCTGGTTGATCTGTGGTTCCGAGCCTGCAGAAACCGGAACCACGACCTTGATGCTACTCCGGTTTGCAGACCTGACGATTTGCAATGGCCTTGGCTGTTCTGAACAGAAGGCCGATGATCACCAAAACTAGTAGACCAAAAAGCACCATGCCCGCAATGCGGAGCGGGGCGGATAGTGTTTTTTCCGCATACAAAAAAGTCGAAATGGTCAGCGCCGCCATCGGGAAGCTGTAGGCCCACCATGACATCGCAAAGGGGATGCGTGACAATTTTGGCAGCTGTAGCAAAATGATGAGGAAAAAGAAGATACCGGAGTAATAAAGGATCCGTGCAAAGGGATCGAGGCTTCCAACCATGGAGATATAGGCCACAAACCCCACAGCCGGTGGCGCGATCAGGATCATCAGGGTCGGCAGAAGACGCTCAGGCAGCGGATGATGAAAGATCAACCGGTTAAAGACGAGGGTGAGCAGCACGATCCAGAAGACGATCCCAATGGCAAAGAAGAACCAGCCCAGTTCCGTGTAGCCGGTTCGTCCCGCGACGATGGGAACCAGAATATTGCCCACCGCCGGAATGAACCATGCGGGACTGAGGTGTGGCGCTTCAAAGGTTCTGTGCCCGATCCACGCCGATGTGACAGCGAGCGTTCCGGCAAGATGCAAGGCCGCGCCGAGCCCCCACAAGGCGACGGACAGTCCGGGTGCAAAGGGGCCAAGCGCTGTCGCCAGGAGGACGAAGCCGATGGAAATGGCCGGGAAGAAACACATGCGAACCGGGTGGTTCCACTCCCATTTCACGGCAGCGGGATGGCGAATGGCCTTCAGAGCGTAGATCGCCAGCAAAACCGCGAAGGTGAGCGCGGTGATGATCAGTAGCAGCAGGCTGACTTGATGCTCTGCACCAAGCGTCTTCTCCAACCGTTCGGTGGCAAGGGTCAGGCCTGCAAGACCCATGATCATGGCAAAGAAGGCGTTGGGGAAATGCTCCAGACGAGACAGCTGCTTCTCGCTCGCGCCCGTCGCATGATTGTCCTGTTGCGTCATTGTGCCCCTCCGTGACGTCTCGCGGAATTAAAGAAGTAAACTTGATACTTGTTATATTACCTGCTACAACATACGCAATCGGCAAATAGAGCGAAACTGATAAATTCTCATATTTTCGAATAATCTAATATATCAGATTTCCTGCCCATCGAATCGCTTTCCGACGAGGAGAGCCGATGTGCTGCCACCCAGTCCATTCCCCGGTCTCTTGCTGGACTGGGTGGCAGTTCTATCCCGATCCGCTGTTCGATCCGTATGATTACTGTTCGAACCGCACGAATCGGTTTGTAATAACGCGGAGATCGGGCTTTATAATCGGTAATTGGAACCAGACAGGGCGAAGGAAGTACTATGCGACTGACACAGCATTCAAACTATGCCATGCGACTGCTGATGTACTGTGCGCTCAAACCGGACCAGCCTGTCCGTCTGGCGGAAATTGCCGAAGCCTACGCCATCTCCGGTCATCACCTGAACAAGATCGCCCAGCGGCTGGCCCATATCGGCGTCATTCACGCCATCCGTGGTCGCAATGGCGGGATTCGCCTTGCCAAGGAACCTCAGGATATCAATGTCGGCGACATCCTGCGCCAGACAGAGGAAAATCTGCAGATCGTCGAGTGCTTTTCCGAGAAGACCAACACCTGCCCGCTGATTCATGAATGCCGGTTCCGCACCCTTCTGCAGGATGCACTGGACGCCTTTCTCAAGGTTCTGGACGCGCACACTCTGGAAGATCTCATCGCGCATCCCGAATGCCTGAAACCGCTGCTCGGCCTCAGCGAACAGGTGGCGGCCTTGTCCAAGGCTCATCAACCGCAGTGCGTCTAGCCCTCTTTTTGAGACGTTTCCCTTTCGAAAGTCTTCGCTGATCCATGACGGCGTGCGAGGTCGGCTAATGCTGTCGTGCGGGCGAAAGACTGGGACTTTCTTGCATTCTGCCAAAAATCATGTAGGCCTTGTCTCCCACAAGATCGGATGGCGATCTTGGCATGTGAGATGTGACCTGCGGAGCAACGCGTGAAGCCGACCAACCAGATCTATACCGGACTGCCCACCACGATTTTCGAAACCATGTCGCGTCTGGCCGCCCAGCACGGCGCCATCAATCTCGGGCAGGGCTTCCCCGATTTGGACGGTCCGCTCGAAATCCGCCTCAAGGCTGCGGACGAATTGCTCAATGGTTACAATCAGTATCCGCCCATGCTGGGACTTCCGGCGCTGCGCAAGGCCGTGGCAGAGGCCAACAGGCGCTTCTACGGGCTCGAGATTGATCCGGACAAGGGCGTGCTGGTGACGTCCGGTGCGACCGAAGCGCTTTCGGATTGCATCAATGCGTTGATCGAGCCCGGCGACGAGATCATTCTCATCGAGCCGCTTTATGACTGCTATCTGCCGCTCGCCGAGCGCGCTGGCGCCAGTGTGAAGAGCGTCCGGATCACGCCTCCCGACTGGCGCCTCGATCTGGATGCCTTGAGACGCGCTTTTTCGGATCGCACCAAGGCAATCCTCCTCAACAACCCGCAAAACCCGGCGGGCAAGGTCTTTGATCGGCAGGAACTGCAGGCGATTGCCGATCTGCTGATCGAGTTTGATGCCTATGCCATTTGCGATGAGGTCTATGAGCACATCATCTTTGACGGGCGATCCCATATTCCCCTGATGTCTCTTGAAGGGATGAAAGAGCGTTGCCTCAGGATCGGTTCGGCGGGAAAGACCTTTTCGCTGACCGGTTGGAAGGTGGGCTATATTTCCGGGCCGGAAGGTTTGCTCGATCCAGTCGCCAAGGCGCATCAATATACCACCTTCACCACGCCGCCCAATCTTCAGGCCGCCGTGGCCGAGGGCCTTGGCAAGGAAGACGCCTATTACCAGGTCCTCTCTGGAGATCTTGCGGCAAAGCGGGATCGGCTGGGGCAGGGGCTCGCCAAACTGGGCTTTGACGTCATCCCCTGTGCAGGTACCTATTTTCTGACGGTCGACATCTCGACCATTGCCGACCGCATGCATGTCGAGCCTGATGACGTTGCCTTTTGTCAGAAGATGACAGAAGAGGCAAAAGTGACGGCGGTGCCCGTCTCGGCCTTCTATCGGCAGGGGAAAACAGGCGCGGCCGAGGATATCCCCAGACAATTTGTCCGCTTCTGTTTCTCCAAAAAGGACAGTGTCCTTGACGCGGCAATTGACCGGCTCGCGAGCTGGCTTGATCATTAGAGCGCAGAAAACGGTCAATCCGGCTTTCGGCCTATTGAAAATCACAAAGCTCTTGTGAAAAACGATCTGGACTAATGACTAATGCTAATTGGGGTGGTGACCTAGAACGGATTGCCGTCTAAAGTCTCGCTGCATCCTGTTGAGCATTGATTTCATGCACGATTTTGTCTTTTCGTCGTTTTTTGACAAAGTCGACAATTTATCCCTGAAACCGACTTTGGTCGCGTGACGCATAAGGAGCGGACAAAGAGCCATGCGCATTCTGGTTCTCGGAGGGTACGGCCTGATCGGATCGGAGATCTGCCGAAGCCTGCTTAAGGCCGGGCACGAGGTGGTCAGCCTGTCTCGTTCGCCCAAGGCCGCGGCTCGCCTTCTGCCTCAGGTGGAGTGGCACACCGGTGACATGCGCCGCATGCTCAACCATGCAGAATGGACGCACCTGCTCGATGATGTCGATGCTGTTGTCAATGCGGCGAGCGCCCTGCAGGATGGCCTGATGATCGATCTTGATGCCGTGCATCACCTCTCGGTCAAGGCATGCCTTGAGGCATGCGAGTTGCGCGGGATCGTGCGGTTTGTCCAGATTTCCTCAACCGGTGCCGAGCCCAACGCCCCGACGGCCTTCATGCGCACCAAGGCTGCGGGAGATGACGTCGTGATGGATTCCTCCATCGATTGGGTCATTCTGCGTCCCGGTCTCGTGCTCGCGCCTTCGGCCTACAGCGGCACCGCCCTTTTGCGTCTGCTTGCCGGCTTTCCCATGATCCAGCCTCTGATCATGGCCGACCACAAGATCCAGACGGTTCATGTCGACGAGCTGACCGAAGCGGCGCTGATGGCTGTGGAAGGGCGGATACCGGCCCATGCGGACATCGATCTGGTGGAGGCCGAGAGCCTGACCTTTGAGGAATTGGTGGCCGGAATGCGCAACTGGCTCGGATTTGCACCCGCGATCCGCGTCATCCGTCTTGGAGACAGGGCGAGAAGTTTCGTCAGTATGGTGGCCAATGGACTTGGCCGGTTGGGGTGGCGATCACCCCTGCGCTCAACCGCGCTTCAGGTTCTCGAGGGCCACGTGAATGGCGATCCGGCGCTCTGGCACTCCATTTCCGGTCGCTATTGCCGACCCTATGAAGAAACGCTCAACATGATGCCGAGCACCACGCAGGAGCGCTGGTTCTCCAAGCTTGCCCTGATGCTGCCGGTGCTGGTCCTCGTCCTCTCGCTGTTTTGGCTGATGACCGGCGTCATCACGCTGTTCCAGATGCAGGCTGCTGCCAATGTGCTCGAAGGCTCGGGGACAACCCTTCTGCAGGCCCAGTTCCTGCTCGCCAGTGCTGCCCTCATCGACATTGCGCTCGGCATCGCCATTCTGTTTCGCAATATCGCGGGCAAGGTCTGCATGTCCATGGTCATCATGACCATCCTCTATTTGGTGGCAGGCACGATCCTGGTTCCCGATCTCTGGATCGATCCGCTTGGCTCGCTGCTCAAGGCCGTGCCCGCGATGATGCTGGCCGTCATCACCAGAAGCCTGATCACTGGACGCTAAAAACCCTTACTTATCAACGCTTGCTCTCACTGCCTTCAGTCTATAGGCTCGGTGCTGATGCTTTTG
This sequence comes from uncultured Cohaesibacter sp., assembly GCF_963662805.1. Taxonomy (NCBI): domain Bacteria; kingdom Pseudomonadati; phylum Pseudomonadota; class Alphaproteobacteria; order Hyphomicrobiales; family Cohaesibacteraceae; genus Cohaesibacter; species uncultured Cohaesibacter sp. The sequence goes on along the minus strand of NZ_OY759879.1, from coordinate 27,203 downwards.
CTTTGGTCATGATGGTCGTGGCATGCGTTATCGGGGATGGGTTCGAATGGCAGTACTAGTGGAAGTAACCCGGGGAATGCGGGTGGAAAGTTGGCACATCGGCGCGGTTGCTGTGGTCGATGCAACAGGAAATCTCGTGTCGTCCATCGGCGATATCGACAGTCCCGTCTTTCCACGCTCCGCCATCAAGGGCTTGCAGGCCTTGCCGTTGGTCGAATCCGGAGCGGCGAAGACTTATGAGTTGGCTGATGAGCATCTTGCGATTGCCTGCGCCTCCCACAATGGCGAGCCCGAGCATGTCAAAACGGTCAGTAGCATGCTGGCCGCGTGTGGTCTTGATGAGAGCCATCTCGAATGCGGCGCACAAAGCCCGCGTCTCGAAGCCGATCAGGCCCGCCTGCACAAAGCAGACCTCGCACCCACCGCCATCCATAACAATTGTTCAGGCAAACATGCAGGCTTTCTGTGTTTTGCGCAGAAGGCCGGGTTCGCACCGAAAGGCTATGTCAGGCATAATCATCCCGTCCAGAAGGAGGTGCGTCAGGTACTGGAACAAATGACCGGCTGGTCGTTGCAGGGTGAGGAGGGGCTTGATCTCTGTGGCACGGATGGTTGCTCCATCCCGACCTATGCGACGCCCCTGCGCCATCTCGCGCAAGGCTTTGCTCGCTTTGGAACGGGGTTGGGGCTGGATGCAAGCCGGGCGGAAGCTGCTGCCCAGATCAGAGAGGCGGTTGCCAGAAAGCCCTATATGGTCGCAGGCAAGGATCGCTTCTGCACAGCTGTAATGGAGATTTTCGGTGCACGCGCCTTCGTCAAGACCGGAGCGGAAGGTGTCTTTTGCGCCAGTCTGCCAGAGCAGGGCCTTGGCGTGGCGATCAAATGCTGGGACGGGGCTTCCAGAGCATCAGAAGTCATGCTGGCTGCCGTGCTCGATGCTTTCCTGCCCATGAGCGAGGGTGAGGCTGTGGCCATGGAACACTGGCGGTCTCCAAAACTCAGCAACTGGAATGGCATTGAAGTCGGTGATGTCAGGCTGGTGGACGGTGTGCTCAGTCATCTCATGCAGAGAAAAACCGTCTGACTTGGCATCGCAGCAGACATCGGATCCTCAGATCAAGAGATAGTTCTGTTTGAGATTGTCCTGCAATTCATCAAAGACCCCATCGTTCCGGATGGCCTTGAGAAACGCTTCTTGATGGATGTTGGGTTGTTCCAGGCCAAGGAGCGAATGCAGCAGCTGGTCGATATCGTGGGGTAGAAAGGGCTTTTGCAGGAAACCGGCAAGGCCTGCCTTGACTGCTTCTTCCTGAACTTTGGGATCTCCGGTCGCGGTAATCAGGACGATACTGCTGCCGGGACAGCTCTTGAGCATCTTTTTGGCAGCCTCGAGGCCGTTGAGTTGTGGCATCGAATAGTCGATGAACATGAACCGGAACAAGATTTTTTTACACAGCGCTATCGCTAATTGCCCCGAACTTGCCTCCGAAACCGTCAAATTGAAGTTGCACTCTTCGAGCACTTTGAAGATGACACGCCGTGTAACCCGCGAGTCATCGGCAATCAGAACCGGGAAATTTGCTCCTTTGATTTCGAGCCTGCGCATGAAGCGTTCGATGTCTTCAGGACGATAGGGCTTCAGAATGCAGTCATAGACGCCCGCAAGTTTTGCCTTTTCGACGATATCGAGGTCATATTGATCGCTGGTCAGAATGCACAGCGGGCGGTTTTTGAGTTCCCTGATCTTTGTCAGGACAGAAAAACAGTCAAGATCGAGAAAGGCAGTGTTGATGAAGCAAAGATCGTAGCTTTTGTTGGAAACAGCCTCGAGACAAGCCGTGCCGCCCTTCACAAGGTCAATCGACAGAGTGATATCGACAGCCTTGAGCACTTCGCCAAGGGCGGCGGCGTCTTCCCCGTTCGGGTTGGCAATAAGAACAGACGGGCTTTCTGACGGCATCGAGACTTGACCCCCAATTTCAAGTTCTAGACTTCTTTGTAATTGGGGCGAGTTAATGACTCCTGTTCAATGCAAACAAATCGCCTTGCGTAAACTGCATGCCAGTGTTGCACCATCCCAAATACCCTAGGGATAACACATATAACGGCTCAAGCTCTTGATGCAAGAGCATAAATTGTGACGTAGTTGTACTTGGTATTGAACAATCAAAGGTTGTTGTTCGCAAAACGGCACCATGCTTTAACACTTTCACATGGATTTTTATGCAAGGCATTGCCGCCCGTATCGGTGCCGTTTTTGGCTTGTGGAGAACCGCGTCAAGCGTTCTTTAAACCATCGAGCAGGCGCGTCATGACCTCCTCAACGGCGACCGAAGCGGGCATGACACCGGATTCAACGGACTGCTCAACCTGTTTCAGCAGCTGGCCGACATCCTGGCTTTCGCTCAGCAGGGCCTTCATCCGGTCCTCCAGCATCGACCACATCCAGCGCACCTGCTGCCCGCTGCGTTTGGCCTGCAGTTCGCCGGATTTGCCCAAGATCTCCTGATGCTCCAGAACCTTGCTCCACATCTTGTCTAGGCTCTCGTTGGCAAGCCCCGAGACGGTGATGACGGGCGGCGTCCAGTTTTTGCTGATCGGGGTCATGATGTGCAACGCAGCGCGGTATTGGGCGGCAGCCTTGCGCGCCCGCGCCCAGTTGTCGCCATCGGCCTTGTTGACCGCAATCATGTCGGCAATTTCGAGAACACCCTTCTTGATGCCCTGAAGCTCGTCACCCGCACCGGGGAGCATCAGCACAAGGAAGAAGTCCACCATGTCGGCAACTGTTGTTTCCGACTGGCCAATCCCGACGGTTTCGACGAGAATGACGTCATACCCGGCAGCTTCACACAGGAACATCGTCTCGCGCGTTCTGGCCGCCACGCCGCCAAGCGTCCCGGCTGACGGAGAGGGGCGAATGAAGGCATTCGGATCACCGCACAGGCGTTCCATGCGCGTCTTGTCACCGAGAATCGAGCCGCCTGTTCTCGTGGAGGACGGATCAACCGCAAGAACCGCGACCTTCTTGCCTGCTTCAGTCAGGTTTGTTCCGAGCTGGTCGATGGTCGTCGACTTGCCAACGCCCGGAACGCCGGTGATCCCGACACGATGAGCCTTGCCACTGTAGGGCAGTAGGATGGTCAGCAAATCATGAGCCACGACCCTGTGAGCCGGCTTTCGGCTCTCCACCATCGTGATCGCGCGAGCAAGGGCTGCCCGGTTTCCTTCCAGAATTTTTTCGGCGAGTTGGTCGGCGGTGAGATTTGCAGGTACCATGATAATCCTTGGCTCGCGAGGGGCGAGCCCTTGTGTTCCGTCTTTCATGAAAGCCCGTTGGGCCCGGGTGGACCGATGGGCGCGGCGATGACATTGCCGCTACGAGTGCATGCGCCCTGTCTAACGCATTCAAGACGATTTGTCTGCCTGCCCAAATGGAGATGCACAGCAACTCAGCCATGAACGGCCAGAATATCTGGAACGGGCAAGGACGAGGTCAGTAGGTTACCGGAATGGAGACCGTATCTTGCTCCGGATCGGGGAGGGTGATCTCCCGGTCGGTCTGGCAGGCGCTGCCTGGACGCGGTTGCAGGCGACCGTCCTCGACGGCGATTCTGTAGGGTTCGAACACCAGTTGGCCCCCCGTGCCCCCGTTGCCGGGAACGGAAAGCTCCGCGCGGAACCGCAGCATATTGTCTGCGAGACCAAAGGTTGGCACATCGGGAAGCATGTTCACGATGGCTTCAGCGACAATCTGCCCGCTGCCCTTGTCCATGAGGGACAGGTGGAAGCCGTCGCACCAGTTGGAGGGAACTTCGCCCTCAAGCAGCATTTCGCCGCCAATGTCGGCATCCGTCTTGAGACCTTCAAGGTCGACGCTGGCTGTCGAGAAGCCGGGCGCATAATGCCGGGAGGTGTTCAGAGCCTCACCACCAAAATCCTCGGCGAACCGTTTGGCGAGAGACGGAGCAAAGATTGCGGACGGTACATAGACGTCGTATGAACCATCGGCTTCAGCCCCGAGCAGACCGGGATCGAAATGAAATCGCAGTCCCGCGATCTTGCCGCTTCCGCGAGACGGAACGAGCGTAAAGGTATTCAGAAACGCCAGATTTGGCTGCAGATTCTTGAGCCATGCATCCTGCTGTGGCGTGACCTCTGTACCCAGCCGGATCGACTTTTGCCGCACGATGTCAGCCTGAATATAGGCGGTCAGCAATTGGGCGACTGCTTCCAGTGCCTTGTCATTGGCGCCCTGGAAGAGATCCGTCAGGCCAAAGGACTTGTTGTCATCGCGCGTGTAGTTGAAGCTCAGGATCGTCTTGGGTGAAGACACGTCTCCCAGACTGCGCTCTTCTTCCATATAAAGAGAGATATAGTCGTCCGAGAAGAAGCTGTCCTCGACCCGGCCAGTGATCACGAGGGACGGCCGTTCCGAGGTTTCAGCACCCGCATCAGTTTCGCTGTTGGCGCGGCTATCCCGGATCTCCTGCCAGCGACTGAGGGCGCGATCTTCCAGAATGGTCCTGAGATCGTGGCTGAGCTCAGGATTGCCATTGAACGCGTTGGGCATCAGATAGGTGATCGATGCGTCACTTGCATAGAGCAGGAAGGGGCGTTGCTCGGTGTAGAGCACCGAAAGGCTGCGTCGTAGCACCGGCCGATGATTGGAGAGATCCTGCTCTGTGGCAGCGTTCGGCTGAGTGGCCTGCGGCGACGGGGCACTCACGTTCGCACCCTTGCTGGATTGCTCACTTGCACCGTTCGAGGATGTGGGAGAGGTTCCCTCATCGGGCTTGCCAACTGTCTGGGCCGATTTCCCTCCATCTTGCGATATGGTGGGCTTGGGCTGTGCGTCAGGAGTGTTGTCCGGTTGAGATGGATCGCCTTCTTTGAGCGATGACGGGACATTCGGCAGCACAGGCGTGGTCATCGCCGACGGCATGCTGCTGTCACTGCTGTTGACCGGCGCAGCTGCATCCTGAGGGGCTTCCCCTTGCGTTGTCGCATTTTGTGCGAGGCTGTTCGAGCTCGTGAAGTCAATGGACGGATGGTGTCCGGAGATGGCTTTGAATCCCGGAAGATTAAGTCCGTTCAGGTGAAACGTCGGATACATGATGTCTGGAAGAACATCATTCGCCATCAGCGGCAGGTCGAGAATGGATGACGGCGCAACGATTGCCCGTGTACGGTTCGCTTCGACAGAGACAGTTGTAACGGGAAGGCGTGGATCCTGCGCCAATGCGGTGTGAGACATCAGCCCGAACAGCAACAGGGCACACGCATGACCAACCGGGCCGAAACGGCTCGCCCCTTGTCCGTCATTGAATGTCGGATGCTTGCTGGACTTGGTCACTGAACGGGTCCCTGAGAGTAGGGTCTTGATTGCTCGACAGAATTGTCTGTCTTTGCGGCGAAATGATGGAACTGGGCCGGTGATCCCGATGATCAGGGGACCCAGAGAATGCGTTGTAACGTAGCCCCCTGCAATTCGGACGAGGGCGCGAGACGATCAAACGGGCCGTTGAACTCTGCAATGGCAAACACAAGCTTGATCTTCGATGAATTTCTGGCGTCACAAATGGCCATTCCGCGCCAAAGGCTTTCACCGACACGGCACTTGCTGCGCGGCAATCCTGACTGGGAGAAAGTCATGCCGAGTCGTTCGCCATTCGGGCCTGCGACAGCATCGCCAACGCCATGAACCACACCGATCTTGCCATTCTGGCCTTTGAAAATCTGCACCATCTGCAGGCCATCGAGAAAAGCTGCATAGGTCCACTCGGTCCCAGTCTCGCCTGCGGTCTGAATGGTCTCGATATCAAAGCCAGGCATCGCCTGAGCGATCGAGCTGGGGCCGTAACGGGTGTCTGGCGTGAGGTTGGAGATACCGGCATCGGTGATCTTTAGGACAGCCTGCGGGGGAGGCGCACCGCCGGGCGTGACAAGTTGCCCGGTCTGGCTGCTACAGCCGACAAGCAGGATGGCCGAAGTCATCATCGCAAGGAGACGCAAGACAGGCAGCTGCAAATGATTGAACACGAAACGCAATAGAATCCCTTGAATTCGGTTGAACAACAGAAAATGGTCCGCGAATGTTGAATCACTCGCCCGGCCGTTGATAACAGATTCGATGAATGGGGCCACCCCGATGCAAAATTCGCCCGAATTCCCCCTCTTGCGCGAAACGCTACCACTTCCCTCGGTTCAGGAAAAGTAGGCGTTCGTGACTAAATGGGGAAAAAAGTCGTGAATAGCAACGGAATGGCTGAAAACGGATTTTTGCCTGAAGTCCTCAAGCCTGAAAACGGGCCGATCCGGGACCGGCCCCTTTAACAATCGGGATTTACTGCGCGCAATATTGGGCAACGGCATCACAAGGATTGCTGTGGGTCCGCGTCTGCTTACGCCAATTGGTATCGGCCACAAAATATTGACCGGCAATATCATCACGCGTGTAGAGCCATCCATGGCGGCCGTTGCGACAGACGAGTTTGCGATTGCCATTGCGAATGGTTGGTGTTTCGCGCGGATAATGCCAGTTCCAGCCCTCGCTCAGCATGGATGCGCCATAGGCGCGGCATTCGTTGGCGCTGGCGCTGGTGGTGATGAAAACGGCTGAAGCAAAAAAAAGGGAAACGGTGAGGCAAAGTCTCGATAGCATGGGAAGTCCTCCGAAATAACAGCAAGAAACAACCCGGAGCGACCTTGGATCGGGTGCGTGGGTCATATTCTCATCAGAAGACTAAAACACCATGGTATCAAACACATCGGATACAGATGTAGTAAAGAAAAGGAGCCAACCAGCGGTCGGCTCCTTTGTTCTTTTTGGCAAATTTGGGTAGAAGTGAGCAACAAGCCTACTCTGCGAGAGCAGCAAGAACCCGAGCCCACGAGCGGATGCCCCTGTGATAGCTCTCGATATTGTATTTCTCGTTCGGCGAATGGATATTGTCGCCATCAAGAGCAAAGCCGATCAGCAGGGAATCCATGCCAAGGATCGTCTTGAATTCGCCAACGATGGGAATGGATCCACCCATGCCCATCTGGATCGGCTCCTTGCCCCATTCGTCCCGAAGGGCCTTTGCGCCTTGCTGTAGCGGCGCGAAGTCCGCTGGCAGGCTGTGGGCGGGGTTGGCTCCATGTTCGGCGAAATCGACAGAACAGTCAGCAGGCACCCTTGCCTTGACGAAAGCACGCAGGTTTTCGCGAATGGCATGTGGATCCTGCTGCCCGACGAGGCGGCAGGAAATCTTCACCGATGCTTTCGAGGCAATCACAGTCTTGAAGCCATCGCCGGTGTAACCACCCGAGATGCCGTTGAATTCGCAAGTCGGGCGGGCGTTGATCTGCTCATAGATGGAATAGCCGGTCTCTCCTGTCGGGATCGACAGGCCGACCTCGCCAAGAAAGGCCTTGCCATCAAAGGGCAGGGCATCCCACTGGGCTTTCACCTCATCGGACAGCTCTGGAACACCTTCATAGAAATGCGGGATCTGAACCCGGCCCTGATCATCATGCAGATCGGCCAGAATGCGCGCCAACACCCGGATCGGGTTGGCGGCCGGGCCGCCATAGGTGCCCGAGTGTAGGTCACGATCCGCAGCCGTGATGGTGATCTCTTCACCCACGAGGCCACGCAGCATCGTGGTCATCGCCGGGGTCGTCTCATCAAACATCGTCGTGTCACAGACCAGCGCCAGATCCTTGGACAATTCGTCCTTGTGAGCATGAAGGAACGGCAGCAGGCTGTGCGAGCCGCTTTCTTCCTCACCTTCAAGCAGCACCGAAACCTTGACGGGCAGACTGCCATGAACGGCCTTGAACGCCCGGCAGGCTTCAAGGAAGGTCAGCAACTGTCCCTTGTCGTCCGATGTGCCACGGCCTGTCATGACCTTGACGCCCTTCTGCTCGACGATCGCGGGGTCGAACGGATCGCTGTTCCACAGATTGAGCGGATCGACCGGCTGGACGTCATAATGGCCGTAAAAGAGCACATCGGGGCCGGGCTTCTCGGCAGCATCCTTGTCGTGGCCAACGACCATCGGGTGGCCGGGCGTTTCGCGCACTGAGCCGTCAAATCCGATATCCTCGAGCGCAGCCGAGAGCCACTCTGCGGCCTTGCGACACTCATTCTTGAAGGCTGGGTCGGTTGAAATGGATTTGAAGCGGACCAGCTCCTGCATGCGAGCGAGCGAAGCATCGATATTGGCGTCGATATGGGCCAAAACGGCATCAATCTGAGTCATGAATTCCTCTATTACGGGTCTTATTATCGAGGTTGGTAAGTCGTCCCGACGCTATCAGCTTCCCCCCGCTTTCACCAGAGCTGACACGGTCTTCTGCACACGTCACCGGCTCGCCTGCACGTGGGCAGGCAATGCGTAACGTCTGATATATGTCCGTGATTTTGGCTGAATCTTGGAGTGATCCTCAGAGAAAGACCACTTCCTCTTCGGCGCTTTTGCCGGAACGTCCGCTGACCTTGATGGCGGGCAGGGCGTCCTCATCGTCATCGCTCGGCTTGGGACCGGACTTGGGTCTCGCCTTTTGGCCTCCGTCGGGAGACGAGCCGCTCTGGGTGCGATTGTCTGCGCCATTGCCCTGTTGCCCGTTTCCCGCGCCGTTGGCCTGCCCATTGGGGCGTGCGGACGCACCGTTCGACTTCGCAGTCGCCTGTTCGGCATGATCTTCTTCGAGATCAGTCCCCCAGGCATCAAGATCCCTGGCGAGATCGGCGTCTGCTGCGGGAGCCGCCCCTTTCGAAGCCGCCTGCCCAGCCTGTTGGCCATCGTGGCCTGGGCGAGCCTTGCCAGAAGCAGCATTGCCACCAGTGCGATCAGCGGATTGTGCCTCAGGGTCATCGACAGGATCAGGCAAGGGGGCTGTTTCCTGTTCTCGCTTGGCCATGATCTTTGGAGCGGACCAGCCGAGTTCCTCATCGCTCTTCGGAATGTAGCGGGCCGCCAGTTCCAGATGCTTGCGCACCGTGTCAGTGGAGGCGGGCAAGATGACCAGTGAGGCAAAGCCCAGATTGCGTGCGTTCATCACATCCTGAGCGGTTGCACGTTTCGAGCAGAGAACAAGACAAATGCCGCGTCCGCCCGCGAATTCAACATTGCGGGCCGGGATCAGCACACTTGCAATCCCCTTTGGGCCGTAGGCCTCGTCGACAAAGACGACGTCGACCTGCCCGGAGCCGATTGTGGCGGTCGCTTGCGAAATTTCGGACATGGAAAGAGGGTGATTGATGCCGCAGTTCTTGAGCAGGTCTGCCCATAGCTGGCGATCATGCTTGCGAGGGGCAAGCACGAGCACGGATAGATCTTTAATCGGTTTCAAGCGACGCGACAAGTGAGCCTCACTCAACAATGAAGGCAAAGGCCGACCACACCATCAATCGGAACCTGCCAAATTTTCCAGAGTCTTGGCACTTTTAAGGAGAGTGAGCAAAAAAGGGCCAACCCTTTGCAAGGTCGGCCCTATTGTGGCTTGGAATTCCTTGTAATCGGTAAATATTCACTTAGTTGACCTCGTGAGGTTAACAAAGCGTATTCCTGTCTCAGCGACCGCTTTTGAGGCTTCCCAGAATACCGCGTACCAGCGCTTTTCCGAGCGAGGTTGCAACGGTTCTGGCAATGGATTTCATGGCCGTTTCCGCCACTGTCTGCCGATTAGAGCGGCGCTGGGATGTCTGCTTGCGTGCGGTGCGTGTCGGCCGGTCGTCGCGGTCGAAGTCGGGCAGGGTGAAGCCAGTCCGGCTTCTTTTTGTCTTGCCCTCTTCCTCACGTTGGCGATCTTCGGCCTCGCGCTCTTCCGTCTCGCGCTGAGCCTTGAGATCTGCCTGTTTTTTCAGGATCTCATAGGCGCTTTCCCGGTCCACGACTTTGTCATAGACCCCGAGCACGGGACTGTTGGAGATGATGTCACGGCGCTCTGCTTCGGTGAGCGGCCCGATGCGCGAGCTCGGCGGCCGCATGAGGGTCCGCTGCACGATGGAGGGAACGCCTTTTTTCATCAGGGTCGAGACCAGCGCCTCGCCCACGCCCATTTCCATAATCACCTGACGGGTGTCGAGTTGAGGGTTCGGGCGGAAGGTGTCTGCGGCCACTTTGACGGCCTTCTGATCGCGCGGGGTGAAGGCCCGCAGGGCGTGTTGGACACGGTTACCGAGCTGCGACAAAACGCCGTCGGGCACGTCAAGCGGGTTCTGGGTGACGAAATAGACCCCAACGCCTTTCGAGCGGATGAGCTTGACCACTTGCTCGACCTTGTCGACAAGGATCTTCGGTGCATCCTCGAACAGCAAATGCGCTTCGTCGAAGAAGAACACCAGACGCGGGCGATCCAGATCCCCCACTTCGGGCAGCTCCTCGAACAATTCGGACAGCAACCACAACAGGAACGTGGCGTAGAGGCGAGGGGACTGCATCAGCTTGTCAGCCGCCAGAATGGAGACCATCCCGCGACCGTCCCGAGTGGTACGCATCAGATCGAGAATATCGAGCGCCGTCTCGCCAAAGAATTGCTCGGCCCCCTGTTGTTCCAGCACCAGCAGATCGCGCTGGATGGCACCAATGGAAGCGGAGGAGATGTTGCCATATTCAGCCGACAACTCCTTGCGCCGTTCTTCCATATTGACCAGAAGGGCACGCAGATCCTTGAGGTCGAGCAGCAGCATTCCCTCGTCATCGGCCAGTTTGAAGGCAATGTTGAGCACGCCTTCCTGCGTGTCATTCAGCCCCAAAAGGCGCGACAGCAGCAGCGGTCCCATGTCGGTGATCGTCGTGCGCACCGGGTGGCCCTGTTCTCCGAACAGATCCCAGAAAATGGTCGGCACTGAGTCAAAGCTATAATCGTCGGTAAAGCCGATCTGTTCGGCCCGTTTCGCAAGGAAATCCTTTGGCTCCCCCGTGGCCGCGAGACCGGAGAGGTCGCCCTTGACGTCGGCGCAGAAGACGGGGACGCCCGCATTCGAGAATCCCTCGGTCAGGATCTGCAGGGACACGGTCTTGCCCGTACCGGTGGCACCCGTGATCAGGCCATGGCGGTTGGCCAGTTTGAGATTGAGATATTCGCCCTGACTTGTCTCGTTGCCTTCGGCATCTATCAGAAATGAAGTGCCGAGATAGACTTCTCCGTCCTTGAACATGGTGACCCCGTATCCTCTTTTGGCGCAAGTGTCATTGTTGACTGAAATTTGCGTCTCACCCCAAGCGATCCGTTCAGACTGGGTTCATTCTCTGAGCGCTATTGCTGCGTCAAAGAATCCCGGCGGATCACCATCATCCGGAATCTTTTTACGACCGATGTCACAAGGCTGCAACCGGATTGAAGATATTTGCAGGGCAATGGCTCCTGTGCCCCGCGACTGACGTGAGAATTCTCATCCGATAGTATGCACCAACTCGGCATTGCGGCTCTTGTCTTGGCGGGGTCGCTGTGCAAGTTTACGCATACGTAAGGGACAAGTTGCGACAACGAGTCGAAATAGAAAAGTTTGGGAGACTAAAATGGATCAAATTATTGCACGCATCGCATCCGCTGCCGGCATCTCGGAAGAGCTGGCGCAGCAGGCTGTAAAGATCATCCTCAATTTCCTCGCCAAGGAAGCCCCCGAGGACAAGGTCCAGATGCTGATCGATGCTTTGGGCGCCAACAGTCTGGTTGATGCATCTTCACCTGCCTCCGGCGGTGGTCTGCTCGGCGGCATGCTCGGCTCGATGGGTGGCATGGGTGCGGCAATGGCGGCACTCAATGAGCTGACCAGTGCCGGTCTCGGCATGGGCGAGGTCAAATCCGTCGCCAGTGAGATGATCTCTGTCGCCAAGGAGAATACTGACGAGCAGGTGGTTGATGATGTCATCAATTCGGTGCCGGCTCTCAGCCAGATCTTGTAAAGATTATGCATTGCGGCCCTTGCGGGCCGCTTTTTTTTGGAACACTCTGTTAACGCTGCACCAACAGGACGGCGAAGTCAGGATCATAGACAACCTGACGGGCAGGCATCAAAGGAGGTAGAAGATGTCATCTTATCCAATCGCAAAAATCGAAGGTATTGGACCATCTTATGCTGAGAAGCTCAAAAATGTGGGCATCAGCAACACCAAAGGCTATTTGGAGCGTGCCAAAGATCCTGCCGGTCGCAAGGCTCTGGAAGAGGAAACGGGCATTGAGCACAAACGCATCCTGAAATGGGCCAACATGGCCGATCTGATGCGGATCAAGGGCGTCGGTGAGGAATATTCCGAACTTCTGGAAGCCGCTGGCGTGGATACTGTCAAGGAACTGCGCAATCGCAATGCCGAAAATCTCACCAAAGCCATGCAAGAAGCCAACAACGAGAAAAAACTCGTTCGTCAGGTTCCTGCGCTGAGCAATGTCGAAAAATGGGTCGCCGAGGCAAAAGCTCTGCCTCCGATGATGACCTACTGAGTCCATTGTGACAGGGCAGACTGATGCGTGATGTGACTGGTGCGGGGCGCGGGATGGGTGCTCCGACCTTGAGAGCGTTGTTGTGCTTTGGAAGACATTGGACCAACCCGCAGACCGTCGGCTGAGTCGCAGGTTTGGCCGTGACAGAGTTTAAAGAAAAAGCCAGCGCATGCGCTGGCTTTGCTGTCTGCATGGTGGCTGAACCGTGCCATGAGATCAAGATTGGCAGTTCCATCCCATACCTTGGCCCATCCCCTGGCCCATCCCCTGGCCCATCCCCTGGCCCATGCCTTGACCTTGGCCCATTCCACGGCCCATGCCGCGCCCCATTCCTTGGCGCATGCCGTTCTGCATGCCTTGGCCCATGCCACGCCCTCGGTTTCCCATCTGCTTCCAGCGCTGGCCAAAGTCCGCATCACTCACCGTGCCGTCATTGTTGCGATCCATGGCGGCGAGAAAGGCCTCTGACTGTCCGATGAACTCGGCTCGTGTCACCGAGCCATCCTTGTTGATGTCATTGAATTGCAAGGTCATGCCATAAAGGCCGCGCTGGCCGTTGGTTGCGTCTTCTGGTGCCATCTTCTGGCTGTCGAGGAAGGACGTAAACTCGCTGGCTACGATATTGCCGTCTTCATTCTCATCAAGAGCATCGAACAGATCCGCACGGTGCTCCTTTGCTTCTTCGATCGTAACGATCTTGTCCCCGTTGGCGTCCCAGCCATCAAGGAAGACCGGCTCGCGCTCGGCATTATTCATGGGGCGGTTGAGCGGCATGGCCTTGTTGGAGAGGCCTGCGCGATTGGTGCCATACCCCGGACCGAATGCCAAAGCTGCACTGGTCAGGGCGAGGGTGGCGATAATTGCGGTTACAGCGTAGATCTTCATGGTCGGCTCCATCGAGTTGTAAAATTCGTATGTTTGAAAATTAGCAACAAAAGGGGATAGATTCCCTGATCTGAAACCGGTAGCGCGAGGTCACCCCAACTTTGAGGTAATGAAATGTAACGGAAGGTTGGTGGCGGGATAATGCGATACAAAATTCGGGACAAGCTGGTGCGATGGAACAAAAAACCACGTCCGATGCGCACCGGACGTGGTTTGATCTGTCAAACACCCAGAGGCAGCTTTTAGTGCAGCTGAATCTGCCCGTAGCGAAGAGCCTCGACCACAGTCTGTGTCTTGTTGGCGGCCTGCATCTTCTCGGACGCATTCTGCAAATGCGCATGAACCGTCCGTTGCGAGATTTCCAACTCGTTGGCGATATCGCTGGCGGTTTTGCCTTCTGCCGTCAGGCTGAGGATCATGCGCTCACGCGCCGACAATTCGCCTGGTCGGTTGATGATCGGCTTGATCGCGTTGATATCATCCAGCGCAAACCGGATCTCGGATGAGAGAGCCACAAGCTCTCGACGGGTCGCGACAATGTCGACACCGGCAAGGCAGATGGCTATCTGGAAATGGTCGAACATATGAATATGAAGGCCGGCGATGGTTCGGCAGCTTTCCTGATCATGTGTATGACGTTTGAGAAGCGCCACCAGAGGCGACGCTGCAAGCCATTGGTTTTCATTTTCTGACAAATGCCAGATTGCTGGTTCACCCAACACCGCAATACGTCGCAACAAGGGGTCCCCGCCCTTGATTTGCGCCAGCTGGGATGTGTTCAACTCTTCGTTGCCCCATTTCTGAAACAATGCGAGCTTCACGAGATCCCGACCCGGAAGAGGGATGCCAACAGCCAGAATATGCTGCGCTCCCATGGCCTGGAAACGGGTGGAACAATTTTCCAAATAGGATTTTGCGTTCGTATCCAGCGGATTCATGTAGGAGACGGTGTTGGGGTGGTCCCACAGTGTATCGTTCATCGATTTTTTCTGCAGTTCTTGGGTTGCACTAGTTTCCACCGCGCTTTGGACGGCAGTATTTTTCGTATGCAACAGAGAGCGCGGAATCGATTTGCCGATACCGAACGCCAGTCGCACGTCCCACTTTTACCCCGCCCAGAGATTGCACTGATGCAATTGATTGAGCAACTGAAAATACTGTACAGGCCTGACAAATTTGGCTTTTAAGCTGCTATTTTAAGTATTTCTTACTAAAATTGACTGGCAAAATTACGTATGGCCTGTGAATGAACTTGGACACATGTCTAAATTCGAATTAAAACGATTGCGGAGATAACAGGATCTGGAACGGCCGATATTTGTTCCGTTAGACTCGAATCATGCAAACGGATTTGCGTTGTGTTCAGAGAGATTTGCAATCAAGAGTAATGGTTATTGAGTGTTTCTCGGAAAGAGGGTGTGTGCCTCTTTTCAAACGGTGATTTTGTCTCGGGCTATCTTCTCATTAGAAAATGCTCTGTGGGGGCTGCTGATCGACAGAGAGCTGAAAACAGGACCATTAGGACAGCTTGCAAGAGCCTTAGGAGCCTTTTAAAGCTTGGATGGTATCCCGGCTCTGCAGAGTCTCCGCCTTTCATTTGCCGAACTTTGCACAAGGTGATTTCTCTTGGCGCAAATATCATTTTTTCGACATTCCCTTGCGCTAGGACAAAGCACCTACAACGAAAGTGGATATGATCGCGGCCATCCGCACGATTTTTTCAAGGAGAGCGTAGCCTTTACCCAAATCGGGGAGGCAAGCGCTTGGGAAACTGGATCAAAGTCAGGAGGGAGGATTTAAGGGACCGCCCGCGCCCCTTGCCTCCTTTAACAATTTGGAGCGAACAAGATGAGCGAAGCTCTGAGGATTACCGAGACCTTTCCCGGCTACTCCCACGACGATTGGGTCGCAGTAGTCGAAAAAGCCCTCAAGGGACAACCTCTTTCCCGTATTTCAACCAAAACGATCGATGGAACCGAAATCGATCCGATCTATGAACGAGCAACCGGCAAGGCTCCTCTGGCAATGCGCCCCGAGGATACCCCTTGGGCTGTCTGCCAACGCGTTGACCATCCGGACGCCGAGAAAGCCAATGAACAGGCTCTGATCGATCTGAGCAACGGTGCAAACATGCTCTGCATTCCTTTTGCAGGCTGTGCGAGTGCTCGCGGTTTCGGCATCAAGGCCGACAAGGACACCCTTGCCAAGGTTCTCGATGAGGTTCTGCTCGATCTGATTTCTGTTCGCCTCGAAGGTGGCGTGACCGGTCGCGCAGCAGCCAGCGCCTTCGCTGACTTTGTCGCCGACAAGGGCCTTGATGCTTCCAAGCTCAATGTTGCCTTCGGCCTCGATCCGATCGGAAACTTTGCCTCCACCGGCAAGATGGCCCCTGACTGGGCTGGCCGTGCAGCGGCCATGGTTGAAACGATCAAGGATCTGAAAGCCAAAGGCTTCAAGGGACCCTTCATCACCGCCGACGGTCGTCCGTATCATGACGCTGGCGCAACCGAAGCGCAGGAACTTGGTGCCGTTATTGCCACCATCGTTGCCTACTGGCGCGTTCTCGAAGAGGCTGGCTTTACCGCTTCCGAAGCGCTCGCCGCCATCGACGTGACCCTGCCGGTTGAAGCCAACCAGTTTGGTTCCCTCTGCAAGCTCCGTGCAATGCGCGTTCTCTGGGCCAACCTTCTGAGCGCTGCTGGGGTGGACTTCATTCCGCTCACCATTCACGCCGAAACCTCCTGGGCCATGATGACCAAGCTGGATCCGGCCGTGAACATGCTGCGCGCAACCACGGCAACCTTTGCTGCTGGTGTTGGCGGTGCAGACAGCCTTTGTGTCCTGCCGTATTCGCTGGCACTTGGCCTGCCGAACGGCTTGACCCGCCGCATCGCACGCAACTTGCAGACCATGCTGATCGAGGAATCGAACCTTTATCGCGTCACCGACCCGGCAGCCGGTTCCGGCTATGTCGAAGCGCTGACTGACGAGGAAGGCGAGAAAGCCTGGGCCTTCTTCCAGCAAATCGAAAAAGCTGGCGGTATCGTCGAGGCTCTCAAAGCCAACGTGCTTGTCGATGCCATCGCAGAGTCCAATAAGACCCGCGCTGCCTTGATCGCCAAACGTAAGAACGCCTTGACCGGCGCGTCTGCATTCCCCAACATCGCAGAAGGGGAAACCAAGGTTCTGGACGTTGCTCCGCTGCCTGCACCGGAACTCGTTGAGGGTGAAAGCTGCACGCCGCTGAAAGTGGTGCGTTACTCCGAACCTTATGAAGCTCTTCGTTTTGCCGCAAAAGCTGCTGGCGAGCCGACGGTCTTCTTCGCGAACCTCGGTCGCATCGCCGACTTCACGGCTCGCGCAACCTGGACCAAGAACTTCTTCGAGGCCGGTGGCATCAAGTCGCTCTCCGACAAGGGCTATAGCGAACCAGAAGCCGCAGTTGCCGACTACAAGGCTTCCGGCGCAAGCATCGTCGCCATCGTTGGACCGGATGGTCTTTACGAAGAGAATGGTGTTGCCTTCGCCAAGGCTCTGAAAGAAGCTGGCGCGAAAATGGTCTACATCGCCGGACGCCCGAAAGATCTCATGGACGCCCTGAGCGCTGCTGGCGTTGACGCCTTCGCATTTGAAGGTTGCGACGTTCTCGCTGAGCTTTCCAAGATTCATGCCGAGCTGGGCATTGCCCCTCTGGCGCAAGGCTGAGGAACAGGAAGAATGAGTAAGATCCCAAACTTTGCCGACATTGCATTCAAGGCCGCCGCTCCGGCTGCCAAAGGGTCCGATGCCATCTGGCACACGCCCGAAGGTATCGATGTGAAGGATGTCTATAAGGAAAGCGACATCGCTTCCCTCGACTTCCTGAACACCTGGCCGGGTCTGGCACCTTTCATGCGTGGTCCTTATCCGACCATGTACACCCAGCGTCCCTGGACGATCCGTCAGTATGCCGGTTTCTCCACCGCTGAAGATTCCAACGCCTTCTACCGCCGCAACCTCGCAGCCGGTCAGAAAGGCCTGTCGATCGCCTTCGACCTTGCTACCCACCGCGGCTACGACTCGGATCATCCGCGCGTACCGGGTGACGTCGGCATGGCCGGTGTGGCCATCGACAGCATCTATGACATGCGCACCCTGTTCGACGGTATCCCGCTAGACAAGATGTCCGTGTCCATGACCATGAACGGTGCCGTTCTTCCGATCATGGCGCTCTACATCATCGCAGCAGAAGAGCAGGGCGTATCTCAGGATCTGCTGGCCGGTACTATTCAGAACGACATTCTGAAAGAGTTCATGGTCCGCAACACCTACATCTACCCGCCACATCCTTCGATGCGGATCATTTCGGACATCTTTGCCTATACCTCGCAGAATATGCCGAAATTCAACTCGATCTCGATTTCCGGCTATCACATGCAGGAAGCCGGGGCGACCGCTGATCTGGAGCTGGCCTACACCATCGCTGACGGCCTTGAATATATCAAAGCCGGTGTCGATACGGGGCTTGATGTGGATGCCTTCGCACCGCGTCTCTCCTTCTTCTGGTCCATCGGCATGAACTTCTTCATGGAAGTGGCCAAAATGCGCGCAGCCCGTCTGGTCTGGGCCAAACTGGTCAAAGAGAAGTTCGATCCGAAGAACCCGAAATCCTACTCCCTGCGTACCCACTCCCAGACTTCCGGCTGGTCTCTGACCGCTCAGGACGTCTTCAACAACGTGGGCCGCACCGCAATCGAAGCCATGGGCGCAACGCAAGGGCATACCCAGTCCCTGCACACCAACGCGCTCGACGAAGCTCTGGCTCTGCCAACCGACTTCTCGGCTCGTATTGCTCGTAACACCCAGCTCTTCCTGCAGCAGGAAAGCGGCACCACCAAAGTTGTCGACCCTTGGGGCGGCTCGCACTATGTCGAAAAGCTCACCGCCGAGCTCGCCGACAAAGTTCTGGCCCATATCAAGGAAGTCGAGGAACTGGGTGGCATGGCAAAAGCCATCGAAGCCGGTATTCCGAAACTGCGCATCGAGGAAGCCGCTGCCAAGACCCAGGCTCGCATCGACGGCGGCTCTCAGACCGTTGTCGGCGTGAACAAATACAAGCCCGATCACGACGAAGACATCGAAGTGCTTCAGGTGGACAACACGGCCGTTCGTCAGCAGCAGCTTGATAAGCTCAAACGCCTTCGCGAAGAGCGCAATCAGGCCGATGTCGACGCAGCCCTTGACGCCCTGACCAAAGCCGCTGAAGCCGGCAACGGCAACCTGCTTGACCTGTCGGTGAAAGCCGCCCGCGTGAAAGCAACCGTTGGCGAAATCAGCTACGCACTGGAAAAAGTCTACGGTCGTCACCGCGCCGAGATCAAATCCATTTCCGGCGTTTATCGCAAGGAGGTTGGAGCCATGTCCGACGCAGTCCAGAAAGTACAGAAGCTGGTCGATGAATTCGAAGCAAACGACGGTCGTCGTCCTCGTATTCTCATCGCCAAAATGGGTCAAGACGGCCACGACCGTGGTCAGAAAGTGATTGCATCGGGCTTTGCCGATCTTGGCTTCGACGTCGATATCGGACCTCTCTTCCAGACCCCGGAAGAATCAGCTCGTCAGGCCGTTGAAAACGACGTCCATGTTGTTGCTGCTTCGTCCCTGGCCGCTGGTCACCTGACGCTGGTTCCGGCCCTCAAAGCCGCACTGGAAGAGGAAGGCCGTGGCGATATCATGATCGTTGCCGGTGGTGTTATCCCGCCGCAGGATTATGAAGCACTCTACAAAGCCGGTGCTGCTGCCATCTATCCTCCCGGAACCGTCATTGCCGAAGCTGCCGTTGACCTGATCCATCAGCTCAACAAGAAACTCGGCTATGAACAGGAAGCCGCTGAATAAGCTGGATAGCTGATCGAGATAATGAAAAGCCGCCCTCTCGGGCGGCTTTTTTGTTGTCTTTTCGTCTTGATCCGGGCGGTCCAATGCCCATGTTTAAACCACTCAGACATTTTACCAAGGGGGACCGACCATGCTCATCACAACCACAGACTCTCTGGAAGGCTACACCATCCGCGAATACAAGGGCATGGTGAATGGCGAGGCCATCCTTGGCGCCAACGTCTTCAAGGACTTCTTCGCCGGGATCCGCGATATCGTCGGTGGCCGTTCTGGCGCCTACGAGTCCGAATTGCAGCGCGCCCGCGACATCGCCGTGCAGGAAATGTCGGATTATGCCGCACGCATCGGAGCCAATGCCATCATCGGCGTTGATGTCGACTATGAGACCGTCGGCGAGCGCGGGTCCATGCTGATGGTCGCGGCATCCGGAACGGCTGTCGTCATAGGGTAACGAATCGGCGATAGTCACTCACAAGACGATGCCAGTTTTGACGCGTGAGTCATGGCTCCCGCCTTTCAGCGAGTGCCTTTTGTCGCGCCTGTCTTGTGGACCAAATATCTGAGAAACAACAATGAAAAGCATCTGTGTCTTCTGTGGCTCCAGTTGGGGGCGTAGAAAAGAATACGAGGAAGCTGCGATTGCGCTCTCCTCCGAAATCGCGCGACGTGGTTACACGCTTGTCTATGGCGGCTCGTCCGTCGGTCTGATGGGAGCCTGCGCCGATGCGGCCATTGCGGCGGGCGGCGAGGTCATCGGCATTCTGCCCCATGCGCTCAAACGCAAGGAAATCGACCATCATGGCCTGACGGAATTGATCCTCGTTGACAGCATGAACGAGCGCAAGACACGGATGGTAGAGCTATCGGATGGCTTCATCTCCCTGCCGGGGGGTGTCGGCACCATGGACGAGCTGTTCGAGGTCTGGACCTGGGCCATGCTCGGATGGCACGACAAGCCCTCCGCCCTTATGAATATCGACGGCTATTACGATGATCTGATCCGCTTTCTCGACAAGACGGCCGAAGAGGAATTCGTCAAGCAGCCCCATCGGGACATGCTGATTGTCGACAGCGATCCGGTTTCCGTGCTCGACCGAATGGAAGCCTATCAGCCGCCCAAAGACATTGCCAAATGGATCAAGCGGGAGAGTCAGACCTGATGGCCAATTCCATGCCCGAAATCGAGTTCGTTCGTCTGTCCGACCTGCCGGATCTGGTGAGTGAATGCGCGAGCTTTCACGCCCGCATGTCGGACACCAACGGCGAGGGCGCATCGGACGACGGCGGGGCCATGGACATGCGCAAGGCTGCCTTCCGCAGGCTGGCGCTTGATGGGGAAGAGGAAGATGCCATCGTCGGCATCGTCTCGGACGGTTTTCGCGGCGGCCAGATTGCCGCGCTTGCTGTGCTCGTCAAGGCCGAGATGGAAGCCTTTGACGATCTTGGCCCCTGGATGGCCGGGATACTCGTTGATCCGGCCTATGATCAGGGCGAGTTGAAAGAGGATATTTGTGCAGAGGTTGAAGAGCTCGCCGATGAGCTGGGCTATGCGCAAATCTTCGTGCATACGGATGATGCCGAGCCCTTCAAGGCGATCGGCTATGCCGAAATCGAGCCCTTCACACGCGACGACAAGGAACATTGGGTCCTAGGCAAGGCTCTCTGAGCGGCACCCCATGCGCCGCTTCTAGAAATTCAACAGACCCTTGAGATCCTTGAGTTGGCCGACCGGGGCAAGATCGCGATATTCATCCGGCTCGCCAGCGCGGTTGATCCAGATACAGCGGAAGCCATAAGCCGATGCGCCCGCGATGTCCCACCGGTTCGAAGACTGGAAGGAAACCGTCTCAGGGAAGCAGCGGAACGTCGTCGTGACCAGATCATAGGCCTGTTTGGATGTCTTGAAGGTGCGGATCGGATCGACCGACAGAACGGCATCGAAGAGGTCTCCAAGGTCGTTGCCAGCGACTGCAGACTCAA
This sequence comes from uncultured Cohaesibacter sp., assembly GCF_963662805.1. NCBI lineage: Bacteria > Pseudomonadati > Pseudomonadota > Alphaproteobacteria > Hyphomicrobiales > Cohaesibacteraceae > Cohaesibacter > uncultured Cohaesibacter sp. The sequence goes on along the minus strand of NZ_OY759879.1, from coordinate 6,026 downwards.
GCATCGCAGGAGAACCGTTCGACAGGATAGCCACCTGAACTCCGCGGGCCTTGAGACCCTCGAGGACCTGCCGCACTTCCGCGTAAGCCGAGAGTGACTGATAGGCGTCGAGCAATTCCGCCCGGACGCTTCTGTCGACATCCGGAACCTTGTCAAAGGCAAAGTCGAGCGCTTGCTCGGTCAGGGACCAGAAATCCTGATAGCGCTCCATCAGCGATCGCGTCCAGCTGTATTCGAGCTGTTTGGCACGCCAGATTTCCGACAGCCTTGATGCCTGATCGCCGATACGGTCGGCATGTTGCCGCACCGCAGAATGCACATCGAACAAAGTGCCATAGGCGTCGAATACATAAACTGAACAGGGAGTCGTTCCTGTTTGTGCCATATCTACGGCCTCCTCTTTCCCTTTTCCCCTTGGATGCTATCCGCTCTTCTGGCGGAATTTGCATCCCTCAGAAATTGCACACTCTCTGCGTCTTGAAAAGCCCCGCAGGTCAAAATAATGCTGCAATGCAATATGAAATGTATCTAAAGTTTAAGCCCATTTCGGGCCGATGCATTCTCGTTTCGATTTAGGTTGAGGAAGATTCCATTCGAATTTCCGAAAGTGGGCGGAATGTCTTGACCTCGAACGCAAGAAGCGCTTCCATCACACTCGACATTTCTGTTCAGCTCTTCCGACCATCATCGATGCCGATTGCCTTTGGCTTGCACTGAAGGTGTCCCCTCACAGTTGGTCAGCGCCGGGCAGGGAGCCAGCAACACACACAAGAATATAAGACAGGGCGGAACGCCATCAATTAGCAAGGACGAGAAGCAATGGCCGATTTTTCCAAAACATGGACCTGGTACAAGGGTGAATGGCTTGAAGGCAACCCACCGATCCTGGGACCGCGGTCCCATGCCTTCTGGCAGGGAAGCACCGTGTTTGATGGTGCCCGCTATTTCGACGGGGTGATGCCCGATCTCGACCGCCACTGCGAACGCATCAACAATTCCTGCGAGACCCTGTCCATGAAGCCGACCATGAAGGTGGGTGAAATCATGGAACTGGCAGCAGAAGGCGTACAGAAATTCGGCGGCAACGCAGTCTATATCCGGCCGACCTATTTCGGTATCGGCAACCTTGACAGCGTCATCAATGTCGACCCCGATGATGTGGAATTCTGTCTGACGCTGTTTGATGCACCGATGCCCGACCCGAACAAGGGCTTGCGCGTCACGACAACCAAGTTCCGCCGCCCGACGATCGAGACCATGCCAACCAACGCCAAGGCATCCGGCCTCTACATCAACAACGCGCGCTGCCTGCGCGAAGCCAAAAGTCGCGGTTTCGACAACGCGATCGTTTGCGACATGATGGGCAACGTGGCCGAGCTGGCTTCGGCCAACTTCTTCATCGTCAAGGACGGTGTCGTAATGACCTCGGTGCCGAACGGCTCCTTCCTCAATGGTATCACCCGCCAGCGCACCATCAAACTGCTGCGAGAGGCTGGTGAAACTGTTGTTGAATGCACCTTGACCCTCGATGATTGCCGTCAGGCAGACGAAATGTTCTCGACGGGCAACTATTCCAAGGTCGTTCCCATCATGGCCTTCGATGATCGCGAATATGACCATGGTCCCTTCGCCAAGAAGGCGCGCGAACTCTATATGGAATTTGCGCACAAATAAGACCGTCCAAGACGGAGTGTTCAGGGAAGGGGAGAGCGTTTGCTTTCCCCTTTTTTGTTTCAGGCCTTGTCCCTCGCGCAATTTCTGTCGAGTTGATGCGTAAGGCCGGATCGTTGCCCAGCTTTTGACATTTTGCTGATTTAGGACGAAGCCCAACACCGACCAGTCGATCAGATCAGCCCGATTTTGATCCGATCACTGCCCTCCAGAACGGGCAAAGACCGTCAGGAGTCCGATGATGGCACGAAGAAGCCTCTTTTCGATTCTGATCATAGCTGCAGTTGTTTTCCCCACCCTCTATCCGGGCTGGGGCATAGAGGGCGTTGCCATCGCGCAGGAAGCGCAAGCAAGACCTGAACCATCCCGCTGTTTGTCACTGGCACAGGCCATCGGTGCCTCTCGAGTCTGGTGGGGGCAGCACATCGGAACCCGCGAGCGCAGCGAATTTTTCGAGTGGGGCCCGCGCAAGGAAACCTTCAACGACATCGGCTGCTTCAAGACCCGCAGGGAATGCGAGGACTGGCTGTCCTGGAAACGGGCCGACTATCCCGAATATGGGTCCGCCAGACCCTGTCGCCGAGGCTTGTAGACAGCGCCTTCACCTTCGACAACGCGCGGAGCAAGACATCAAAAAACCCCGCTTTGCAGAGCAAGGCGGGGTTTTTTGAATTGAGAGGGTGCTGCAAAGCAATGCAGCACCCCAAATCGATCAGGACGCGGCTTCGAGAAGCTCGGCGACATAGTCCCAGTTGATGAGATTGTCGAACCATGCTTCGAGATATTTCGGGCGCGCGTTGCGATAGTCGATGTAGTAGGAATGCTCCCAAACGTCACAGCCCAGAAGCGGAATGCCGCCATGAACGAGCGGGTTTTCGCCATTCGGGGTCTTGGTAACTGCGAGCTTGCCGTCAACCAGAGCCAGCCATGCCCAGCCGGAGCCGAACTGGGTGATGCCTGCGTTGATGAAGTCGGCGCGGAACTGATCCATGCCACCCAGATCAGAGTCGATCTTGGCTGCCAGAGCACCCGGCACGCCGCCTTCCTGAGCGACAGGTTTCATCCATTTCCAGAAATGAACGTGGTTGTAATGCTGCGCGGCGTTGTTGAACAGGCCAGCGTTTTTGCCGTAGCTTTCTTTGACAATCTCTTCGAGGCTCTTGTCTTCCAGGCCAGAGTCTTTGAGCAGATTGTTGCCGTTGGTCACGTAAGCAAGATGATGCTTGTCGTGGTGAAACTCGAGGGTCTCGGCAGACATGAAATCGCCAAGCGCGTCGTAGGCATAGGGAAGTTCGGGAAGTTCGAAAGCCATTGAAAAATCTCCTTTTAAAAAGGCGGCAAAAAGCATCCGGGTTGGGTGCCAAAAGAATTGATCCAAGTCAAAGTAGATATTCTCCACTCGGACAACAAGGGGGGAAAGGGGCATTTCCCGTCTCAATTGTGATAAATTCACAAGCCTCGCTGTGAAAACGCTCGGTTGCGGGAAAGGTTCCATCATTTGATGGAAAAAATCACTCAGCTTTGACGCGAAGATTTTGTGCCCGAGGAGTATGGAAATCAGCCGTCTTTCGAACTCGCCAGCGTCAAAATCCTCTTCCCGGATGCGCTCGAAACAGGCTTTCTTGATGCGCCGGATCAGGGGTCGGTCATCGAGCAGTTCCTGCAACTGGACAGCCAGCAGAAAGGCGTCGTTGATCGGTACGAGAGGGGCCACCATGCCGCCCTTGAGAATATCCATTGGGCCATTGGCGCAGGTCGAGACACAGGCGACACCGGCGTCCATCATTTCGCACAAAGGCAAAGAGTAGGAAGCCTCGGGATCGGTGAGGCAGTAGATGTCGATCAGGTCCGCCATTTCGGTGGCATTGAGCGGGCCGGTGAAATCGATGAATGGCGCAATGTGATCGGACAGTTCCTTGAGCTCATGCTCAGTGGGGCCTGAGCCGACAATGACGAAGCGGGTCTCCGGATGGCTCTGATGCAACAGTTGGGCGGCATGGATAAAGGTGCCAAGACCATCCCCATCGATGAAAGGCCCGCTGGTACCGATTGTCAGCGGTTCATCATCCGGCGCAAGGTCGACCGGTTCGCTGAATTGCAGCGCATAGGGGTAGGGCAGCACTTCGAGAGGGACGGCTTCTTCAAGGATCTCTCGGCCTGTCTCGGACGCACCCGACGTCAGGGCAATCACTTTCTGCGCGGTCTGGAAGCCGTCGAACTGGTCATTGTGGCTGACGCCGATGACCCGGCGTGCAATCTGAGCCAGACCTCGGCATCCATAGGAATCATGGGCCAGCGCCACATCAAAGCGATAGCGCCTTGTCGCCGTGAGAATCGGCCAGAGCTGCGGCGTCCGCTGCAGAAGCTTTCTGGAAAAGTCAGAAACCGGGTGCATTTGAGCACCGTTTGCCCTTGCCTTCTCGGCAAAGGGTGAGCCATTCGGTGCCATGATGGTCACATCGAACCGGTTCGTGCGGTAGAGATGTTCCAGATACAGGTCATAGGCTTCAAGGATGGACTTGTTGACGCATTCGGGCGCAAAGAACAGCAGGGACAGACGCGGCATGTCCGCTGCTACGTCGTCATATCCAGTGTTCATTCGCCCTTGCCTCCGGCATTCCGTGCGCTGCGGTTTCCCGCCGAATCTGGTCGATGCAGCCAGACCGATTCCCAGCGTGATTCTATGACAGGTTTATGGGTGAGCTGCAACAATCGTTGCTTCCCATTTGAAGGACCCATCAACCTCGCCCAAAAGCCGCCATCATCTGCGGCGGCTTTTGGTATGTCTTTGTTCAAGCAAAAGGCTTTCCGATCAGAGTTTGCCACTGATCTTCAGGGCAAAGCCATATTCCAGCGCCGTTTCCTTCAGGCGATCAAAACGGCCCGAGGCTCCGGCGTGGCCGCTCTCCATGTTGATCTTGAGGAGCAGAAGATTGTCGTCAGTGCGCATTTCGCGCAACTTGGCAACCCACTTGGCCGGTTCCCAATAGGTCACGCGCGGGTCGGTCAGGCCGCCAACTGCGAGAATAGCCGGATAGTCCTGAGCGCTCACCTGATCGTAGGGGCTATAGGAATGGATGGTGTCGAAGTCTTCGGAAGACTCGATCGGGTTGCCCCATTCGGGCCATTCCGGCGGAGTGAGCGGCAGCGTGTCGTCGAGCATCGTGTTGAGCACATCAACAAACGGAACTAGGGCCAGAATCCCCGAGAACAGGGAAGGGGCCATATTGGCAACTGCACCCATCAACATGCCGCCAGCGGATCCGCCTTCGGCAACGATCTTGCCGCGCGAGGTGTAGCCTTCGGCGCACAGGAACTCGCCCGCGGAAATGAAGTCCTTGAAGGTGTTGGTCTTCTTCTCGCGCTTGCCATCCAGATACCAGGCAAAACCCTTGTCCTTGCCGCCACGGATGTGGGTGCGCGCATAGACAAAGCCGCGATCCACCAGCGACAGGGCAATGGAGGAGAAGGCTGCCGTTTCGGCGATGCCGTAGGAGCCGTAGCCATAGAGCAGGCAGGGTGCACTGCCGTCGAGTGCTGTATCCTTGCGATAGAGCAGGTAATCGGCACCAGCTCGCCATCATGGGCCGGAGCCATCAGGCGGCGGGTGATATAATCATCGGGATTGTGCCCGGACGGGATTTCCTGTTCCTTGCGCAGCACCCTCGACCGGGTGGCCATGTTGTAATCATAGACCCGGGTCGGCGTGGTCATTGAGGAATAGGAGAAGCGGATCGTTTCCGTATCGAATTCGAGCGAGCCTGAAAGGCCGAGCGAATAGGCTTCTTCCTCGAAGGCAATGGCGTGCTGGGCACCGCTGGTGACATTGCGGATCTGGATCCGGGGCAGGCCGTTGGTCCGCTCGATCCAAATCAGATGGTTCTTGTAGATGCCATGGCTGAGGATAAGGCGACCTGCTTCGTGCGGCACAAGGTCTTGCCAATGCTCGCGCGCCGGTTGATTGGGGGCGGCTGTTACCAGCTTGTAGTCTTCCGCGCCATCGGCATTGGTCAGGATGTAGAGAACGCCCAGACCTTCATCGATCGAATATTCGATCCCGGTCTCTCGCGGAGCCACAAGGCGCGGTTTGGCGTCATTGTCCTTTGCGTCCAGCAGATAGCATTCGCTGGTTTCATGGTCATGGCAGTCGATGATGATGTAGTCACCGGACTGGCTCTCGCCAATACCAACGAAGAACCCGGCATCGGTTTCTTCATAGATCAGCACATCCTCGCTCTGTTCGGTGCCGATCTTGTGGCGGAACACCTGACAGGGACGGTGGTTGCTATCAAGCAGGGTATAATAGATGTGGCTGCTGTCCGCGCTCCAGACTGCGCCGCCTGTTGTCCCCTCGA
>NZ_OY759878.1 GCF_963662805.1 uncultured Cohaesibacter sp. | reverse complement strand
GGCCATTTGTTCGGGATGGAAATACAGCTTGATGCTGGTCGATGCGATCTATGGTCTCGGCGCCATGGTGCTGTTCAGTCTTGATCCGGCCATTGTCGATGAAACCAACGGCAAGGTGATTGATCCTGCTCTGGATTTGAACAACCCAGACAACGGCTTTGATGAAAATGGGTCGCACTATGACGAAGCATTCGTTTCGCACTTCCAGCAAGCGGTCGGCATGCGCAACACGCGCCTGATCAAGACCGCGCAGGCGCGGCTCGCTGCTCTTGACAATGGCACGGCGCCCTATGCCGATGATGAGCCGCTCACCATTCCCGGAGCAAATTTCGGTTTCATGAACAACAAGCTTTATGCTCAGGATACCGCCCTGCTCTCTCACACGAAAGCGGCACACCCTCTCGTCAAGCTTGATGGGTCGGTGATCAATCAGATCATTCATTCGGTCCGGCCTGCCAGCGGCAAGGGCGCACCATCGGATAGCTATTGGGAAGGGGCTTTGAAAACGACAGTCAAAACCTTCCTTGGCACCTACGCCATCCGTACGACACCCGATTTCAGTTATGGCGAAGACGATATCAAGGGCGTTGACTGGGACTCCAGCTACACCACTCCGATCTCGAGCGTGAAACATGTCCATCCTCCGCTGCTCGCCATGGGAATGACCGGTGGGTGGGAGTATCTCGCCGCCGAGTTGATTCATGACCATGCCGTGAGCAGCGATAAATCGATCGCTTTCATCGAAGGCGTAACGCACACCTACAATACCTGCAAGCAGTGCGAAACGACTGACGGCGAATATGGTGACACCCTGAAGACAACCTATGACTATATCGATCTATGGTTATCTGCATAGGGCCGCTTCTGATCAACAGCTCAACATTACGGCCAGTCAGCTTCGATCCAATTGAAATCTAGCTGGCCGCAACCTGTTTTTCTTGAACAACCCCAGCTAAGTACTCTAAGCGTATTTGCAAAAAAGACGAACACACAGATCCCTGTACATAGCACCTTACGCGCCTGAAACAAGATCGTATTGCATTATAGCCTTCCCTACTGTTCTTACACTCATTAGATGCAATAAAATCTATCCAAGCCAGAGAAAAGCTTGATATTTGCTGTTTTCATTAAGGTTTAAAAAGGTTCCTCCCTACGCGGTGTGAACAAGAAGGCTCCATTTACTGATAGATTGTAATACAAGTTTAACGTAAGCTAAAGAGCTGCAATTTATGCCGTTTTTAAAGGGAAACCCATGAAGAAATTAGTCTCTGTTGGTGCGATCTGCTTTGTTGTCGGCGCTTTTTCAGGAGCAGGATTTTGGTACCTAGCCTCGCCGTTGTGGAACGACCGAGTTGTCCATGAGAATCTAGCGCAACTCGAAGGCTCTATCGTTTTATCAAAAGGGAATTTTAGCGACGCCGATAAAATTCATCGCGGCAAAGGCAGTGTGAACATTGTGAAATTACCGAACGGCCGAGTAGAGGTTCAGTTATCAGCATTCGAAGTCACAAATGGCCCCGACTTGGAACTTTGGCTCTCATCGCATCCAGACCCTAAAACTTCATCAGATGTATTAGAGAAAAATTGGGTATCTTTAGGCATGCTAAAGGGTAATATCGGTGATCAAAGTTATGCCGTGCCACCTAGTGTTAATCTCGAACAATACAACTCTATCGTCGTATGGTGCGAGCAGTTCGGAGTACTCTTTTCACCAGCACCGCTAACTGAAGTGATGTGAACACTTCATTTCAACAAGTCAATCGCTCGTTGAAATAACTTGCATATAAAAACTACAAACCTCCAGATGTCCCCTCCTTGGTTTCTAGCACGCTGATAGTATTTTCCTAACTACTCAAAGATGCGGCTGACGACCGGTTTCCTAGCGTAGGATGCAGAATCTGGGGCCAATTCAAAGGGGGAGGAACAACGTAGACAATAATAATCAAGGATCGTCTTTCTCGTTCCTCTCACTATTTGTGGAAAGAGGATCGGTGATGAAGATGGCTGGCCTTGCAGAACAGGAAGGACATCCATTGCCGGAGTAGAAAGAGCACCCATGACATACTCCGCGCCTTCGCCAGAGTTTGACATAGAGATATGCGGTGGCTGCAACCAAACACAGGCCAAGCAGCAAAGTGTCCCATGACAACATATCGGCGCCCTCCAGCAGTCGGGAAGTTGTGCCTTCGGTTTGTTCCTGCATCATCCTGCTCCTGTCTGAACGACCGATTTGCGATTAAAACGGGCGTCTTGCCTTTCTCCCAAAACACCCACCAGAATCAACAATGCAAGAGCGGCAAGGTATATTCCTGTCATCATCTGGATGCCGGAGATATCCAGCCATGTCCCCAGTGTGAAAACAAGGCTTGAAACCGTCAGCCCCAACAATGTGGGAAACAGAATGGAGAACATCATCCATAGATAAGATCCGGTCTGGACCCTCACCATGACGGTTGTTGCCAGACAGGGGGGATAGAGGGCAAAGAACAGGATCATAGACGCAGCCAGCAAAGCTGTTGCCCCTCCCGCCTTGGTCTCCTGCCCCATACGCTGTTCCAGAGAGGCGTTCTGATCTTCATCTTGCTGAAAGAGCACGCCAAGAGTGGCCACCGAGCTTTCACGGGCCGCAAAAGAGGACAGGAGCGCTACATTGATCTTCCAGTCGAAGCCAGCAAATTGTGTCACAGGTTCCATCGACCGCCCGATAGCCCCGAGGAAGGACCTCGTGATGCGCTCTTCCTTCATTTCCCTACGTAGTGACTTGCGCACATTGACCAGCCTTTTAAGCGCCCGACCGCCTGCCTTGGCGTCCTGATCACCTTTCGGGGGGCTCACAAGAGGGTAAAAGTCTTCATTACGCTTTTTAAACGCATCATTGACAGCCTTTGACCCTGCCGCCCCACTCGCATTCAGTTTGGCGCGTTTATAGTCATTGTAATAGTTGACCAGCGCCACAAGATTTTCATCACTGGACAGGGCTTTGTAGACGTTGTCCGCCATGCTTTGCTGAAAGCCGATGATGGCTCCCAAGCCTTCGGCTTTGAAATGCGCCATGCGGCCCTGCGGCAATCCGGGAAACTGCAAAAGGGTGAAAACAACAATAGCCACCGCAATCACAATGGTTCCCACCTTCTTGATGTAAATCCAGGTGCGCTCCAGTGAGCGCTGGACGACACCCCAAGCCGTGGGCGCATGATAGGCAGGCAATTCCATGACAAAAGGTGAGGTTTCATGCCCTCTAAGAACCGTCGTGGTCAGGAGTTTGGAAACAAGAAGCGCAAAGATCACCGTCATGGTTGAGATGTAAAACATCATCAGCGACTTGTGTTCGACGAAGAAGATGCTCAGCAGCAACGTATAGAGCGGCACCTTGGCCAAACAATTCATGAATGGTACGGCAAAAATTGTTGCCATGCGCGCCCGATTATCCGGAATCCCCTTGGTTGCCATCACGCCGGGTACGGCACATCCCCCGGCAAAAACCCCGCCAAGGATCAGCGGCAGCGTGCTTTGGCCATGCAATCCAAAACGATGCAGCACCTTGTCGAGAATAAAGGCAATCCGCGCCATGTAGCCGGAATCTTCCAGAATGGCGATCAATGCAAACAGGATCAGGAAAATAGGGACATAGTTGAGCAAGGTGTTGGCGGAATCAACCAGCCACAGGCCCAAGGCCCGCACATAAGGATCTTCAAGAAAGCCCGCGCTTGGGAGCAATCCGGCAACCAGCTCACGAAACCGCGCCAAGTAGGGCCAGGTGTAGTTGGTCAGTTCATATCCCCAGACAATGGAGATCTGATAGATGAGATAAACAATCAGGATGAGAAAGAACGGCGCCGCCCACCGGTTCAATACAACGCGATCTATGCGGTTTGTCAGAGACTCCTTGCCGCTCAAGTTCAAGACCACAATAGCATCCAGCATTTCGGAGATATGAGAATCCCGACTTGCAACAATATGGTCCGAGACGCTGATGCCCTTTGTCGTCTCAAACCTTTCCGAAAGGGCTTGGGCAAGGGTCAAAATCTCCTCGCTTGCTGAGTCTTCTGCGTTCTCCTTAATCAAATTCCAAGCCTGACTGTCCTGCTGCAGCAGCTTCAGGGCGAGCCATCGAACAGGAACCCTCCACTCGACAGCCAGCCTTTCTAAGTAGGCAGAAAGCTCGGAAATGGGGGCTTCAAGCGCGCCGTAGCCCACAGGGACATCAGGCAGTAGACCATTGGACGCGCGCGCCAGAACCGCATCACGCAGCGCGTCACGCCCTCGTCCACGGCTGCCAATCGTTTCGATCACCGGCTGACCCAAGCGCTCTTCAAGCGCCTGTGTATCGATTGTAACTCCCCGGTCTGTTGCCACATCCATCATGTTGAGCACCAGCACAAGGGGAAGCCCCATCTCCAGAAGCTGAATGGTGAAATGGAGCGAGCGTTGCAGATTAGAGGCATCCACAATATTGACCGCGACATCTGGTCGCTCCCGCAAAAGATAGTCCCGTGCAACCCTTTCCTCGAGCGAAAAAGAGGTGAGGCTATAGGTCCCGGGCAGGTCTACGGCGACCACTGAAACGCCCTTGTAAGCATATCGCCCGTACTTCTTGTCGACCGTCACACCGGGATAGTTTGCAACATGCTGGCGCGCGCCTGTCAGACTATTAAAAAGCGTCGATTTTCCTGCGTTTTGCTGCCCTGTCAGGGCAATGGTGATCTCACTGGTCATTGGCATCCTCACAGACTTCAATCGTGGCAGCTTCGCGTCTGCGCAGGGAGATGTCTGTGGCACCAAGACGGAGCTCGATGGGATCGTTGAGCGGAGCAGCCCGAACGACCTGTACTTTGGCATTTGGCATCAAGCCAAGGTCCAAAAATCGTTGACGCACTGCACCGGTGGCATTGTGGCGTCGGATCAGCACCAGCTCACCAGGCAATATATCGTTTAGAGACAAGTATTTAGATAGGGCTTTAAGGGACGTACTAACGGTCATGTCGAGGCACCAACTTGTAGGAATAGACCCCATATTGGCAGGCCATCCGATCCGGTCACTTCGGCGGGTCCGCTATGAGATTGCGAATGATTACTATTTACAACAAGCCCTCACCCGAATAAAGTAAAAATTGAAAGAAAAACTCAACTTTTCTTTCAAAATGCAGAATAGAACGATTCAAAAGAAGAGCCGGGCAAATACTTTTGAATATTTCTAATTTTTAATTCTGCGCCAAACCGCCACAGTTACGGAATTTACTGACATGAAGCAACTCACCGCATTTTCTGCTCTGGCATTTCTTGCCATGACCAGCGTTTCTTTTGCCCATACCCCCCTTTGCTCTTGCTACGACAACGGAGACGGAACCGTGTTGTGTGAGGGCGGCTTTTCGGATGGCTCTTCAGCTTCGGGCGTGACCATGAAGGTGCTCGACAGTTCCGAGGCGCCTATCTTCGAAGGCAAGATGGACGAGAATAGCGAATTCGAGTTCGACAAACCTGATGGAGAATACAAGGTTCTGTTCGATGCGGGTCCGGGACACGCAATCGAAATCGACGGAAATGATATCGTCGAATAAAGCCCGACTGCCTCGATAAGACATCCGACAGCCCGGGCAGCGATCACCCAAGAAAATCTGATTATCTTCAATGGCTTTCGGCATTTCCAAGAGAGCCAACCGGGTTTGTGCGCCTATGCAACACAGTCTTGAGTGTCGCTTGAGAGTGGTCCTGGCCCGCCGGCCTTATACCGGAAAATCCGGCTTTCCGGGCAGCATCGGTGTCTTCAACTCCCTTTCTCAAAGGAGCAAACACATATGAACAAGATATTTCTCAGCGTGGCCATCGCCACCTTTGCGCTTTCCTCCACGGCACAGGCCCATTTCCAACTGCTCTACACACCAAAGACAATGCTGGAAAATCCGGAAGAAATTCCCATCAAACTCGTTTTCGGGCACCCTATGGAGAATGGCCACACCATGGACATGGGGCAACCAGAAGCATTTGATGTCTATTTCAAAGGAAAGAAGACCGATCTGCTCCCCACGCTGTCTCCCATAGAATGGAGCGGTGCGCACAATGAAGCCAAGGCCTATGAAAGCAGCTATGCTATCAAGCGAAACGGCGACTATATCTTCGCCTTGACGCCTGCGCCCTACTATGAGGAAAGCGAAGACATCTATATCCAGCAGATCACCAAAAGCTATGTCAACAAGGCCATGCCAACGGACTGGAACGAACCTTTAGGGCTTGCCACTGAAATCGTGCCCCTAAACAAACCCTATCAGAATTTTGTTGGCGGCACCTTTAGCGGTCAACTTCTCTCACAGGGAAAGCCCGCCGCCGGGGTAGAGTGTGAAATTGAATATATCAATCCTGAAGTCGATATCGAGCAGAATGCCTTTTCCGAGGAGGCTCGCGGCCCAGTCCCGGCGAGTGCTCTCGTGGCGATGACAGACCCCAATGGCGTCTTTACCTTCGGGCTACCCTATGCCGGGAAATGGGGCTTTGCCTGCCTCGGCTCAGGTCCGGACACCGAGCATGAAGGGAAGGAGCTTTCACAAGACGCAGTGCTCTGGATCGACGTGAGAGAATTCAAATAGAAACCAATACCGGTTTTGCGACTGTCGGGCCTATCGAAAAGCTATCGACGACGCTTGCCTGATCACAACATTTGCAGCGCAGATCTATGCTGCGCTGCATATACATTTTTATTACAGAGAAATATTGCCGTCCCACTAAAATACAACCTCACAGAAGAAGCCGGAAAAATCTAATTTCCGGAGGTCCAAACTTGGGGCTTACTGCAGTTTCACTGCGTCAATATCGGATTCTCCAGCAAAACGCAAAATCAGCAACATCGTCCCCTGACCTCATTTTTTAAAGAAACCGCCTACAGATTTAGGCGTAATTCACTTCCGGTTATGATCTGCGGATTTTATATCGGTTAGCTATTTTCTTATATAAGTTTGCAGCGCTTTCTCAGAAGACGCATTGAACAGATGCAGCCCTGTAGGGTCAAATTCAATATTCAAAATGTCTCCCGGAGTGGCGCGCACTCGGTCATGAAGTACTGCAATAAAGTTTTGTCCGTTCTCAAGTGTAAGTTCCAGATGAGTTTCTGCTCCAGTAGGCTCAATCAAGGACACCTGGCAGGGGATGCCCCCGCTGGACAAATGGATGTGCTCCGGACGAACGCCCAGAATAAGCTTATCGGACATAGAAGGATCAGAAAGCTTCAAGCCGGTTGCGATGCCGTCGATATCGAGTGAATTATTATCAGCGACACTAACAGAGAAGAAGTTCATTGCAGGAGAGCCAATGAAGCTGGCCACAAAGCGATTTAATGGTTGGTCGTAAAGGTCTAAAGGCTTTCCCGTTTGCTCAACACGTCCATCCTTTAGCACGACCACCTTATCCGCCATGGTCATAGCCTCAATCTGATCATGAGTGACGTAGATCATCGTCGTTCCAAGCGATTGATGCAGTTTTTTGATTTCAGCTCGCATCTGCACTCGCAGACTCGCATCAAGATTGCTCAGAGGCTCGTCAAATAGAAATACCGATGGTCTTCGGATTATCGCGCGCCCCATGGCCACTCGTTGGCGTTGGCCGCCCGACAGAGCTTTAGGATAGCGCTTTAGATAAGGCTGAAGGCTTAGTATTTCAGCTGTTTCCGAGACTGCTTTATCGATCTCTGCTTTGCTGCAGCCTTGCAAGCGCAAAGGAAAACCGATGTTTTCAGCAACGCTCATATGCGGATAAATTGCATAGTTTTGGAAGACCATAGCAATATCACGCTCTTTTGCAGGCAGAGAGTTTACAACCTTGCCTCCGATAGCAATAGTCCCATCTGTTATGCTTTCCAGTCCGGATATCATTCGGAGCATGGTTGATTTTCCGCAACCGGAGGGGCCAATCAGGGCTACAAATTCACCGTCTCCGATAGAAAAGGATACATCATGAATGGTCTCTAAAAGACCAAAAGACTTGCAAACGTTGGATACTTCAACACCGCTCATTGTTTATCTCCGCTGCCATTGGGTACCCGGTATCCTGCCCAGTAGGCCAACACGAGATCAACTTGCTGATCGATGGGGCGCGTCATATCCAAAACCAGATGGTCGACATCAAGCGGCTCAAACTCTCTCAAAATGCGGGCTGCTTTTTCGGGTGTCCTTTTAGCTCTGCGATTTACTGGATCTGAAAGCCCTAAGGACAGTCTTCTCTGAACCTCCGCTAGTGGCGCCTCACAGCAAACGACATCAACCTTGGCTCCGAAGGTGGAAACCAAATCCGTTAAAGAGCGAACCTCTGCTGATTTAGAGAAAGGTTTACCATCGATGATCAACCTTTCGGGTTTGTGCACGTCCAACAGATAGGCAAGCACCGCAAACATCACATCTGTAGCAACGCCGTTTTGTCTGGGTGAATAATCCAAGAACGCCTCTGGGAAAATACCATCCCTGATATCATCACGATTGAGAACGTAACCTCCGCCGCGTGAAGTGAGAGCTCTTGCCAGCGTTGTTTTGCCAACGCCGGGAAGTCCCACGAGTAATGTTACATGAGAAGGGTGTTCCTGGTTCGAAGAAGACATGACTAAGCCACTTTGTTTTCTGCACCAAAGATGCGGATGCGTTCTTCCACTGCCTTTTGAGCGAGTTCTCGCCCATGGGCCATAGGAATGCGGGTATCAACGATTGGATCTTCTGCGCGATAAGTTTCCATAAAGGCGGTTCTAAAGCCTCCCTTAACAGCTGCATCGATATTGACTTTGGCAACACCAGACGCAATCACCTCGTGAACCACGTCCGCTGAGACTGAGGTTCCGCCGTGTAGGACAAGAGGGATCTTCGCCGCAGCAGAAAGCTGCTTTGTCAATTCAATGTCAATGGGGGCATGATCGCCAAGCGTGCCGGGCGTGTTACCGATTGAAACTGCAAGATAGTCAATGCCCGTATCCGCAACAAAAGTCCGGGCCTCTTCTACCGTAGTTTTCAATTCGATAACTTCTCCACCTTCTTCGGCTAAGGTTTCGCCAATTTGCGCTTCAACTCCGACGCCATGCTTCTTTGCGAGTTCAACGACTTTCCGAACGAGCTCAACATTATAATCATAGGATGTTGAGGAAGCATCGATCATGACGGAATCAAAGCCTGCCTCAATACATGCTTTTACAGCGTCGTAATCTGCGCCGTGGTCGAGATGTAGTAGAAGCGGCACCGATGTCTCTTGCCGGGCGATCTCTGCCATGGAAACAAAATATTCAAGGCCTACGTGACGGATGCCGCCCATTGTTAGACCCAACATTACTGGTGATTTCATCTTGTCTGCTGCTCTGGCTATGGCCTGCATAGCCTCCAAGTGATGCGCGTTAAACATCCCTAGAGCCCACCCTTCTTTGTAGGCTCTGTTGATCCAGTAAACTGCGTTTTGTCTAATCATTGTTTTAGCTCCTGGGTGAGAAGAAAGGCTCCCAGAAGATTCGGTTCATTTTGCTCTGATAAGAACACTTCTGGAAGGCGGACTGCGGGGTAGGAAAACGAGGAAATAGCGGCTACAAGGGTGCAAAGGTCGAACCAGCTCTGTTTTAGAGCACCGCCGGACAGAACGACGACTTCTGGCTCCAGCAACGTGACTGCTGAGGCAATTGCTTGAGCCAAAGCCTCTATTGGCGACTTACCAGAAGAATTCGATTGCTCCTGAGCCCGTCCGGAGGCCACGGTGCAAAGGCAACCTTTGTGACCGCAATAGCACTGGATGCCATCTGGTTGAAGTACCATGTGTCCAAGGGCGTTGGCCGCGCCGTGTGCTCCGCGCCAGATTTTGCCATCAATTATTACTGCGTGTCCGATTCCCGTGCCGACGCTGACATACAATGCTGAGCTGTGGTGCTGCACGATGCCATGTTTGAGTTCATAGTAAGCGCCACAATAGACATCAGTTTCGACAACTACTGGACAAGAAAATGCCTGCCGCAGGATGTGGCCAAGTGGGACGTTACTCCATCCGAGATTTTCAGCAGCGACGAGATAACCTGTTTCGCCCACAACTGCAGCTACGGAAATTCCTATGGATGCTGGTTTCAGCTGCCAGTTATTGAGATGTATGCGAAGGCACTCGAGCAGATCATCAGGTGAAAAGACCGCACCGCGACGCTCTTTGTGAAAGTGTGTCCAGCTGCCAACGCTGCTTCCAACGGCGATCCGCAAATGAGTTCCGCCTAAATCGATTGCTAATCTCATTTGATCCCTGACGCGACTGCGCCCTCCACGAAGTATCTTTGCAGCATTAAGAAGAAGATGGCGGTTGGGAGAGATCCAAAGACGGACACCGCCATGACTTCTCCGTATTTGGTATTAAAGCCGGCCTGAAAGGCTGCCATACCGAGCGGCAGCGTCCGTAGCCCGTCATCGGAGGTTATGATCAAGGGCCAGAGATAGCTGTTCCAAGTAAGGTTGAAAGTGAGGATTGCCACTACGACTGCTGTCGGGATCACCATGGGAAGGACCACCAGGCGAAGAATCTCCAATTCTCCTGCGCCATCAATGCGCGCGGCCTCAATATAGGCATCGGGAATGGACAGAATTGCTTGCCTGAAGATGAAGATACCTACGACATTGAAAGCGGTTGGCAGAATTAGACCTGCATATGTGTTGGTCCAACCGAAAGCATGAACTTCCAAAAACAGGGGAATGACGATTGCTTCCAGAGGGATCATTACCGAGACCAGCACAACCAACCAGAACAATGGAGCAAGGCGATAGCGAAATTTAGCGAAGCTATATCCTGCGAGAAGACCTAAAACGTTTGTAATGATTACCGACACTAGCGACGCAGCGACCGAGTTAAATAGATACAGGAAGAATGGACGCTCTTGAAAGGCTGAGAGATAGTTTGCAAATCCCTTGCTGCCTATGGTCAACGTCGAAGTTGCGAATATTTCGCCACTATCTTTCAAGGATGCCGACATCATCCATGCGACGGGGTAAAGCGTCAGAAAGACTGCAAGTGCGAGTATTGCCAGAGCAATGGTGCGGTTGAAAAGACGATTATTCATGGCGATCCCTCATCAACCAAATTTGCAGCAGACTGATGCCAAAAATGCCTACGAAGAGAACCACCGAGTAAGTGCTAGCTCGCCCCATATCGAGATAGGAAAAAGAGGTTTTGTAAATCAACAACGTCATGATCTGTGTGGCCGAAGCGGGGCCGCCATCTGTTACGATTTGTTGAAATGCAAATGTTTTTAAGCCGTTGACGGTGGATAGAACTAGCGCCAAAGCAATCGTCGGCCGCATGGCGGGAAGGGTGACGAAACGGAGAACCTGAAAGCCATTGGCACCATCAATTGCAGCTGCTTCATAGTAGTCCCTTGGAATGGAAAGGAAGCCAGCAAGAAAGATGATCATGTAGTAGCTAGTGGCATGCCACCAACTCATGATGACGAGGGCCCAAGGGGCGTAGGCGCCGTATGTGAGCCAAGGAATCGCTGACATACCAGAGGCTTCGAGAGTTGTGTTTATTGGACCTTGGAAGTTGAATATCAGCTTCCAGACCAGAGCTACCGAAACGATCGGCAAAACAGAAGGTATGAAAAGCAGGGTCTGCCAAATTCCTCTCGATCTTCTGACCTGTGTGAGTGCCCAGGCAAGAGTGAAGGAAAGCAAGAGAACAGGCCCAATCGTATAAGCGACATAGAAAATTGTGACTTTTACTGAATTCAGAAAAGCGCGATCAGACGCGAGGTAAGCGAAGTGCTTGAAGCCGACATATACCGGATCTGATAGCAAGTCATAGTCATGCAGACTGATGTAAAAGGAAAAGAGGATCGGGTAGAGCAGAAACGCTAGGATATATGCCATCGCGGGGATCGCGAATATTAGCCCCCAACCGGCAACACCTAACTTTTCGTTGAGCCTGATCCTCTTTCGCATTTTTCAATCCTCAACGCTGGCGAATACTATCGATGTCGGCGGCAGCCTGATCGAGAGCCTGCTTGACGGGTACGCCTTGCGCAAACTGTTCAATTGCGTTTTTGATCGCAGTTCCTTCTTCGCTCCACGTGGCTGAGCGCCAGACGAAAGAGCCGTACTTTTGGCCTTCCGCGAAAATCTTGGAGCCGCGTGTTTGCATAGCAACTTCTGTTTCTGCCCAGCCCTTGCGGCCCGTGACATAACCGGTGGCCTCTAAGTAGCCGTCACTGTCTGATGTCAGATAGTTCAGAAACTGGAATGCTTCTTTCTGGTTTTTTGAAGCGGCAGTTACAGCAAGAGCATATGAGTTCAAAAGAGTTTTGGGGTCGTCTGGATTCAACTGAGGTAGCGGAGCAACTACATAGTTTTTCTTGACTTCATCCGAGTAGAGCGGTGGAGCCCAGATACCTGCAATAGCCATTGATTGTCGTGCTTCACTGAAATCCTGAAGTGCGTTTACAGGGTTGACCGTAGCCAGTTCCGGACCGCCAAGCTTTTTGTCGATCAGAATTTTCCAGGTCTCTGTGAAAGCCTTAACGCATGCGTCTGAGTTAATTGCAGCTTTCCCGCTGACGTCAACAACTTCACAGCCATACTGAGTGAGAATTGGCCAGTATTGCTGTGCGTACCAGTATGGATCTAGGTTCCAAACCCAGTTAAAGCCGATACGAGAATTATCAGGCTTCTGCAGTTTCCCTGCCACATCAAACAACTGTGTCCAGGTCTTTGGCCAATTGTCCGGGTTTTCGACGTCTATGCCTATGTCGGAAAAATGCTCTTTGTTGAGGAAAAGAGCCAGGGTATTGAACTCTTCCGGAACGCCATGAACCTTGCCGTTGATTGTCAGGCCAGACAGAGCTCCAGGTTGATACAGACCGTTCAACTCTTCCGCTGATTTGACGCCAAATGCTTCAGGATCGACTTCAGCGAGAATTCCTCGTTTCACATATTGCGGGAATAGGTAGTCGAGGACGTTTACAATGTCAGGTGGATTACCTGCCGCAATCGCAGAGAGCAGTTTGACTTCATAGTCTCCATGCGGGTCGTCGTGAAGCTTGATCGTGATGTCTGGATGCAGGGCAGTAAATTCTGCCGCTTTCTTTTCAATAAACGTGCGTGCGGGTGGGTAAGTGTGGTGCCAGAAAGTCAATTCGACGGCGCTGGAAAGACCTGTTGATGCCAGAAGCAGAGTACTCGACATGGCGCCAAGAAGCAGGGCTCTCGTATTCTTGAATTTATGCATGTGTTCCTCCGAACGTGTAGGTGGCGAACTCCTCTTCCGCCACGAAGGACGCTAGCATGAACACAATTGTCTTTTAAATCTGAAAAAGCTATGTTTTTGAAACATCGTGTTTCAAAACGGAAGAAATTTGACGCAAATGTCCGAGCTACAAAACCACATGCTGCTTCACCGCATTTCGCGCATGCGCTTCACTTCTGCCCAACGAAAAGTGGTCGAACTACTTCTTAGTATTGCGGAGTATGACGTAGCGGGTCTTTCTTCCGAAGAGATCGTAAAGCGTTCTGGAACAAGTCGATCTACAGTTGATCGGCTATGCAAACGCCTCGGGTATTCTGGCCTTAAAGAGCTACGTCGTGCTTTGATGCATGAGACGAGGAGTATGCAGAAGTCCGTTCAAGGTAGCGTTACCTCCGAGCCAATCACACCAGCTGATAACTTTAATGAAATCGCCTACAAAGTCTTTCATAGCGCTTCGGTGAGAGCATTGAGATTTGCTGACCTGCTCTCGCAATCAAACGAATTGGAGGACATGATCAAGGCAATTAGGAAGGCTCGGTCGATCCAAGTGTTTGGGGTTGGGGCTTCTGCGGTTGTTGCTTTGGATCTTCATCAGCGATTGTTGCGACTGGGAATTCGCATCAATTTTTCTGAAGATCATCACAATCAGCTGGCAGCGGCATCTGTGATGGAACGAGGAGACATGGCAATAGCCATTTCTTATTCAGGAAGAACTCGTTTGACACTGCAAGCAGCAGATACCGCTAAGGCACAAGGAGCGGTGGTTGCCGCTGTTGTCGGCGTTGCAGAGTCTCCGCTTGGAAGTATTGCAGACATACCTGTTATCACTCCTCCTGGTGTCAATCTGTTTGGAGCAAATGCTGTCATGACAAGAATCCTGGAACTCATGTTTAATGAGGTAGTCTTTCATTGCTTGGCATTCGGTAATCCCTTGATGATGGAAAAAGTATCAAAAGTTGAGAGGGACCTGAACGATGAGCGCGTTTAGAACTAGTTTCTTGTGCGGAATGGTTGAACTCTTTCACCATATATGATCCCTGAAAAATATCTGAATAAAATCAAAGGTGAAGCTACGAATCTTTCATGCATTTAGCATTCGAGAGAATAATTGGAGCTTATAGAGTATTTCCGGCAAGTGTGGATATGAACGGTATCGGGCCTCCGCTACCAAAATTTTCCCGCACATATGATTTTCCAAACACCCGTCTTGCATCGAGCACGAACGCGTTGCGGAAGTGCGCTCCATCGCCTGAATAGAGTTCACCAAAACAAAACTGACCGCCGGAGATGATCCGACAGCCAGCAGGTTTTTTGGCTTGAGCAACTGGTCCGCAGCTTCGTCAAGTGACGCTGCGAGCCACTGGACTGCAGCGACGTGCTAGGTGATGCGCTTGACGCTGGCCATGATTTCTTCGGCCTTGAACACGTCCTTCCAGTCATCCTTCATCAGCGTCGGAATACCGAACTCAATGGCCTTGTTACAGGCATCCGAGAAGACACCTTCGACTTCCTCAAAAATAACCGCGCCAAGAATATTCATATGGCCAAGCAAGAAGTCACGGGCACATTCCTTAGAAACGCCGGTCTTGATAACTTCGTCCATGGCCTGTCGCATGACAACCAGCAAGGAAGCGCAAACGGTCTCGGACAGGCCGGGTTCCAGATAGGCCATTTGCTCGACCGTGCAGCGGTAGGTGTTTGCCACCGGCGCATAGATGGCGCGAGCAATCTTGTCGCCAAGGGCATAGTGCTCATCGGGTCCCTGCATCAGGGCATTGACGACGCCCTGCTTGGCGGCAATACCACCGAAATGGTCGTTGCGCCCTTCTGGCGTTGATTCATCGTTGAAGATCGGCGGATGGCAGGGATGGGTGACGAAATAGGAAATGTCGGCCCGTTCTGGCAGGTAACCGGCATAGGGAGCAGCAGCATCGAGAATGACGACCATGGTGCCCGGTGCCAGCACCGGAATGAGCGAGGTCGACAGCTTGCCGATCACCGTGTCCGGCACAGCGAGGATAACGACATCAGCGCCGTCAATAGCAGTTGCCTGATCCATGGCGTCCACGCCAAATTCGGCCTTCAGCTTTTCCTTGCCGATGTCAGAGACTTCGACGTGGCGCACTTCGAAATCCGTCTTCAACAGGTTGCGCCCCAGGCGCATGCCCATTTTCCCACCTGCACCAAATAATGCGACTACGGTCATATTCGTGTCCTCCCAGACTCTCAGTCGAACGCAACGCGCCTCAACTGGTATGATGACATGATGATTATATCAGCATATATTTGGAGGCCGATGTCAACTGGTCGATTGCATTTATCGGAATTATTCGCTGAAATCTGAAGGGAAAGGGCTGCTGAAGGGCATTGCGACCAAAAGATCGTCTTCTGAAAGCAAAACTGAGCCAGCGACCAAGTGCCCACACCAAAGCCGCTTGAGCCCGATGGTTGGCACGAGAGAAGCAGGAGACCTCGTTTAATCCACTCACCCGACCACGATACAGCATGGCGCGAAGAGGGTTCGCGCTCAGCTGTTGTAGAGCACATTGGAGCGATCAAGGTGGCGTTGCATCTCCTGCACCGCAGCATCCGCGTCCTTTGCCTCGATCAAATCGACAATCTTGCGGTGTTCCTTCAGAGTGACGGTCTCGTTGCCCGCCCAGTGAACCAGACTGTGCTGATACTCCATCAGCCAACGCAGCATCGCACCGGATGCAGCTGCAATGATGGGATTTTGCGTGATTTCCGCAATCCGCGCATGAAAACGAATATCGATCTCGACAAACTCGTCTGGATTGCCAAGCTTCTGCTCCTGCGCCTCGATAAAATCCCTGAGATCCCGAATATCGTCTGCCGTCGCCATCTGCGCGGCCTCACGAATGATCCCTCTCTCAAACATGCGGCGCGCCTGCTTGAGATGCTCGAAATTCTTCGGCGCCGAATGAAGCAGCAACCGGGCAATCTCGTCGGCATGATCCAGAACCGCATTGGCAGATAGCTTGTTCACCCGGGATCGCTCGCCGTGCTTAATGGTGATCAACCCCTGAGTGTGGAGCGACTGCAGAGCCTCGCGCACGGCAGGTCTTCCCACCCCAAACCGCTGCATGAGATCCCGCTCCGAAGGCAAATAGTCGTTCGGGCCGAATTCCCCCGCATGGATCATGGACCGCAATTCGTCCAGCACCTGATCAGACAGTTTCTGGCGCACGATCTTGCGTTCACCCTTTTGATCACCGGTCTCGGTCACGCTCTCCACCCTCCAGTTCGTTCCAACATCACGGCACCTGTCAATCCGGTTTCCGGACCACAAACCGCTCAACGCGAGATCTGAACCGGATCACAACCCAGCTCACATCCCTTAACTGGTATAGTGATAATACCAGACGGGCGAAAGATACAAGCAAAATGGCTTTGAAGACGTCCGATTATGGTGGCAGGCCTGCCCAAACGCCAGACCAAAGTGGCCGAAGACCTCACGCACTTTCGCGGGGCAGCAGTTCAGACTTCAGGTCAAGAACCTTTGGAAAATCTTCCTTGTTCTTGATCGCTTCAAGGGCATATTGGGCCGCCTTCTCGCCAATCAGTCCGCGAGGGGTCCGCGTCGTCGTCAGGCGGGGCGTGATCTGCCGCCCGAGGGGAATGTCGTTGAACCCCGCAATCGCCAATTGCTCCGGAACTGAAATTCCGAGCCTTGCGCAGAATAGAAGAGCAGAGACCGCCAAATCATCATTGCTGAAGTAGATGCAATCAAGGCCATCAACGACATTCAGCATGCTTTGAAAGTCGTCTTGCGTCAGGATGCCCTCGGGATCGTCGATATTGACCAGCGACGGCGGCATCAGGCCACTGGCTTCAAGGGTTTCCCGAAAGCCCGCAAAACGTTTGTAGGCCCTTGTGTCCATATCGAGCTGGCTGCCACAGAAGGCAAAACGCTTGTACCCGCGCCCGATCAGATAGCGGGCCATGTCGACCCCGGCCTGAACATGATCGAACCCGACGGCCAGATCGATGGGATCCTCGGCAAGATCCATCATCTCGACAACCGGGATCCCTGCATTCTTCAGTTGCTGTCTCGACAGCTCCGTGTGATCGACGCCCGAGAGGATGATCGCCGCCGGAGACCAGGCCATCATCGCCGCGATGGCCTTCTCTTCCCGATCAAGGGAATAGTCCGTATTGAACAGCATCATCTGGTAGCCAGCTTCCAGCAACAGCGGCTGCGCATGAGCAACGATATCCGCAAACACACTGTTGGATATCGAGGGAATAATCATCGGCACAATCAACGAGGACTTCGCGGACAGCATCGACGCCATCTGATTCGGTACATACCCGAGTTCAGCGGCAATCCGACGAACTTTCTCGCGGGTTTCCGTTGCGACATCAGAATGTTCCCTCAACGCTCTGGACGCAGTCATCTTGCTGACCCCGGCGGCCTTGGCCACATCCAGTAATGTCACTCTTGGCATGATCGACTTGTGTCTCCGCTGGTGAAAAACCCTTAGTTTTCTATTGGTTTCGTGACCAGATGCCCCATCTGCACCCGCATTTGATCTTGACAAGGAAGCGTCTTAGATCCAATATCCTGTTATCGATAACGGTACCGATATCAATTTCCGTTACATTACCTACATTCTACGAAATTGGCAAGGCAATTTGCCAAACGCTGGAATTGCTGGAAGAAGGAATACCCAAGATGAAGGTTGCAGCAATTGGTCTCGGATCAATGGGATATGGCATGGCAAAGAGCCTGGTGCGGGCGGGGCATGACACCTACGGATTTGATATTGTGCCCGAGCGGATGCAGAGCCTGGTTGATGAAGGCGGAAAGTCAGCCGAGCTCAACGCAATTGCCCCCGAACTTGACGCCGCCGTGTTGATTGTCCTTAACGCTGCACAGACCGAAGCTGTCCTCGTGGGTGAGGATGGTATTCTTCCCAAGATGAAGAAGGGCGCAGTCGTCATGTCCTGCGCCACCGTGGCTCCGGACTTTGCACGTGCGATGGAAGCCAAATGCTCGGAAGTCGGCGTCCTCTATGTCGACGCTCCGATTTCCGGAGGCGCCATCAAGGCCGCACAGGGCCAGCTCTCGATCCTGTCATCCGCAACGCCTGAAGCCTATGCCGCAGCAGAAGAGCTGTTTGAAGCCACCGCCGAAACGGTCTTCCGTCTCGGCGACTGCGCCGGGGCAGGCTCGGCCATGAAAGCCGTCAACCAGATGCTGGCGGGCATTCACATCGCCGCAATGGGCGAAGCCATCACCTTCGGCATGACGCAAGGGGTTGAACCGGCGAGCTTTGTAGAGGTCATTTCCAAATGTGCTGGCACCAGCTGGATGCTGGAAAACCGCGCCCCTCATGTTGTCGCTGGCGACTATACGCCTCATTCCGCGATCAACATCTGGCTCAAAGACCTCGGCATTGTCCTCGACATCGCCAAAGGTGCCAAATTCGGTGCGCCGATCACCGCCGCAGCTCTGCAGCAATATCTCGCAGCCGCAGGCACCGGTCTGGGCTTTGAAGACGATGCAGCCATTGCCAAGGTTTACGCCCGCAACGCAGGCATCACCCTGCCCGGCATGGACTGATCGCCGAGATCAACCATCCGCACGAAATTCGGCGAACAGTCCGCGCCTGTTGATCGACCCGTTGTCATCACGCGCTGAAGGACTGCTCGCCAAAATCCAATCAAAGCCATTATGCCCCGGGAGGACATGAAAATGGGAACCTTGCTTGGCTGTATTGCCGACGATTTCACCGGAGCCACGGATCTGGCCGGTCTGCTGGCACGATCAGGGGTAAAAGTATCCCTTCGCATGGGCGTGCCCTCAGAAGAACCGAAGGACACTGCAGCATTTGAAGTCATCGCGCTGAAATGCCGAACTGCACCACTTGATGAAGCCCTTCCGGAGGTCCGCGCTGCTTACGACTGGCTGAAACGCGCGGGCGCAACCCATTTCTTCTGGAAATACTGCTCGACCTTTGATTCCACCGCAGAAGGCAACATCGGCCCGATTGCCGAAGCCTTGATGGAAGAAATCGGCACTGACCAGACGATCTATTGCCCGGCCTTCCCCGAGAACGGCCGCTCCATCTTCATGGGCAACCTGTTTGTCGGTGAACAGCCCATTGCCGAAAGCCCGATGAAGGACCACCCCCTCACCCCGATGCGAGACAGCAACCTGATGCGCCTTCTTCAGCCGCAGGTGACGAAACCGGTGGGCCTTGCCAATCGGCTCTGCGTCGCAAAAGGGCCGGACGCCATCAAGGCACGACTTGAAGAGCTGAAAAAGGATGGTGTGGCCCATGTTGTGGTCGACGCCGTGGCCAATGACGATCTCTATCTCATCGCTGAAGCCTGCCAAGACATGGCGCTCCTCACCGGAGGCAGCGCCATCGCCATGCCCTTGCCAAACTTGTACATGAAGGAAGGCACCCTATCCAAAAATGCGGCAGGAACGGAGGTCCCCGAGCTGGCAAAAACGGCCATCGTCCTGTCGGGATCCTGCTCTGCCATGACCCGCGCTCAGGTTGCCGCCTACAGCAAAACCGCACCGAGCTATCAACTTGATGCCATCGATCTAGCGGAAAATGGTCCGGGCAAGGCCCTAGAATGGCTCGCAGCACAGGATCTGGCCAAAGCCCCGCTGATCTACGCGACGGCAGAGCCTGATCAGGTCAAGATCGCACAGGAAAAGCTTGGCGTGATGCGCGCAGGCGAAATCGTCGAAGAAGCCCTGGCAAAACTCGCTGTCGCGGCTCGCGATCAGGGTGCGGAACGCTTCATCGTCGCCGGTGGCGAAACATCCGGTGCAGTGACCAAAGCCCTTGATGTCACCACTCTGGACGTGAGCGCCGAGATAGCCCCGGGCGTGCCATGGTCCTTCTGCAAAACAGGCGGCAAGACAGTTGCGCTGACCTTGAAATCGGGCAACTTCGGTGCTCCCGGCTTCTTTGCCGATGCGCTCCGCAAGCTTGAGGAGATCGAAAAGCAATGAGCGAGGAAGCCCACCTGCGTGAGCTGATGTGCCTGTTGGCCAAGTCGATGTTTGATCGCGGCCTAACCGGCGGATCAACAGGGAACATCTCCGCTCGCACATCGGACGGCGGCCTTCTTGTATCGCCGACTGGTTCCTGCTTTGGTCGCCTCGATCCCGCTCGCCTGAGCCGGTTTGATGACAAGGGCCTGCTGATCAGCGGCGACAAGCCGACCAAGGAAATGCCTCTGCATTCCGCATTCTATGACACCCGGTCAACCGCTGGCGCCGTCGTGCATCTGCATTCCTGCCATTCGGTAGCCCTGTCCATGATGCCCGATGCCGACGAGGATGACTTCCTTCCCCATCTCACCCCTTACGCCATCATGAAGCTCGGCAAGGTCAAGCTGTTGCCCTTCTTCATGCCGGGCGACGCGGCCATCGGTGATGCGGTCAAGGGACTGGCAGGCAAACGGTCGGCAGTGATGCTCGCCAACCACGGCCCTGTCGTTGCTGCTAAGGATGTCGAGGCAGCATGCAATGCAATCGAAGAGCTGGAGGATACCGCACGGCTCGCAATATTGACCAGAGGTCACAATCCGAAAGGCCTCAGTGCCGCACAGGTGCAGAATCTGGTCACAAAATTTGATGTGGAGTGGGAGTGATGACACAATTTTCCGCCAACCTCGGTTTTCTCTGGAGCGACCTGCCCCTGCCTGACGCCATTCGCGCTGCCAAGGCGGCTGGCTTTGATGCCGTCGAGTGCCACTGGCCCTTTGATGTGCCTGCCGAGAAGGTGAAAGCCGCCCTTGATGAGACCGGCATGACCATGCTTGGCCTCAACACCATGCGGGGCAACGTGGCGGCAGGCGACAATGGTCTAGCGGCAATCCCGGGACGCGAAGACGAAGCCAGGGCAGCCATAGATCAGGCACTTGAGTATGCTGTCGCGATCAACTGCGCATGTGTTCATGTCATGGCCGGTTTTGCCGGTGGCCCGAAGGCGCACGCGACCTTCATCGCCAATCTGACCTATGCCTGCGAGCAGGCCGCAAAGCACGACATCACGATCCTCATCGAGCCCCTCAATCACTATGATGCGCCGAACTATTTCCTTGCCACATCAGAACAGGCAAAGGCAATCATTCTCGAGGTCGGCGCGCCCAATCTCAAGCTGATGTTCGACTGCTATCACCTGCAGATCATGGAAGGCGATCTTGTCCGCAGACTGGAAAAGATGCTACCCCTCACCGGCCACATCCAGTTCGCGTCCGTTCCGGATCGGGGCACCCCGGATCATGGCGAGGTGAATTACGACTTCATTTTCGAGATGACGGAGAAACTGGGCTGGACCACGCCTCTGGGTGCTGAATATAAGCCCGGAGACACCCCAACCGATCAGACATTGGGCTGGCTCAAAAAATAGTTCCACAAGCTTTCGAGCCCCGATTCACGCGTCAGTCTATCGGGGCTTATCTGTTTGCTGTCAAACCCCGCAAGCAGCGACAGATGCAAAAGAAAAGCCTTGCCGGTTATAACACCGGCAAGGCTTTTCTCATAGTTGGCTGAGTTCACGACGCAGCCGCCGCATCATTAGTCGCGCGGCAGGATACGCCGGAGTGTCTGCAGGTTCTTGCCGCAGACCGACAGCCCGTCGCCGCCATAGTTCTCCAGAAGGATCGGGCTTGAGAAGCCCTCGGCCAAAGCCATCCGGATCGCTTCACGATAGTTGATCACGCCGAATTCAAGAGGCACGGGCGCTGTTGCAATGGTGCCGGTCGCGGGATCTTCATCCCGGGTGTAGTTCTTCACGTGCCAATATTTCATGAACGGAGCGACCTTGACCAACATCTCGTTCCATTTTTCCATGGGCTGATGAAGCCGCACCAGATTGCCGATGTCGGCACAGATACCGACATTGTCCCGGTCCACATCGGTGACAAAGCGGACCGCGCTGTCCGCAGATCCGATGTAGGTGTATTCATACATCTCCATGGCGATGTCGATGCCAACTTCCTTGGCATGGTCGGCCAGTTCCCGGATCCGGTTGACAGCAAGCTGCCATGTTTCCGGATCATCTGGGTTGCTGTAGCCCTCGGCGAGCCAGAACCACAATGCCTTTTCCTGCGCCGGAGTGAACGGGCCGAAGAAACCGAAGGCCACTTCCTGAGCACCAAGGTCAGCAGCGGTATCGAGAAAACGATGGCAGTAGGCCAGCATTTCGTCGCCCACGTCCTTGTCGATGATGCATTTGCGCGAGGTCGACATGGCCGGAACAGTGAGGCCAAGCTCCTTGATAACGGCCTTGAATTCGTCAAGGCGAGACTTTTCGAGATCCGCCACCCGCATCCAGCTATCGGTCGGATCAAGCTCGGTGAAGCCTTCTTCAGCAACCTGAATCAAAGTTTCAGCCCAAACCTCAGCCGGGGCATCCTGAACGAGACTGCCATCTGGAAGGACAGGGGAAAATGGGATCATCGCGCAGGCAATCGGCCAGTTATCGCGCGTCCATCTGTATTTGCTCATTGTATTCATTCCCTTCAATCAAAATGTTTTGAAGGCTGGGGCGCGGCTGGTCAGCGCTCGCGCCCCGGCTATCCCGCGCGATCAGACGTAGGCTTCCATGTAAGCTGTGATGAGATCATCAAATTTCGCGTCGGCCTTGAACCCCAAAGCCTCAGCCTGTGGCGTCGTGATGGACCCCGGCCAGGTGTTAACAATGGCTTCGATTTTGGCATCCGGCTGATCCTTGACCAATGCGGCCACTTCGTCTCCGGCAATGGCACGCAGTCGATCGAGCATCTCCTGAACACTGACACTGAGGCCCGGCAAGGTGATGGCCCCACGATCACCGAGCACTTCCTGCTTGAGGGAAATGGCATGAACAACCGAGCTGACGGCCATGTCAGGCGACCCGAGATGAAGACGGCAAGTGCGCGACACCGGCAGGATTGCTTCCTGACCCGCCAAGGGCTCACGAATGATGCCGCTGGCAAAACTGGACGCAGCGCTGTTTGGCTTGCCCGGGCGAACCACGATGGTCGGGAATCGGATGGTCCTGCCGCGGATAAAGCCTTTGCGGCTCGCATCGCGCACAAGATATTCACCAACGACTTTTTCCATCCCGTAGGAAGACAGCGGCATCGGCATGCAGGTCTCGTCAATTCCCGCGTTACCCTCGCAACTGAAAACGGCAATCGACGAAGTGAAAACGAGCACCGGAGGCGTGGCCTGCGCGCGGCAGCAATCGATGAGCGAGCGCAACGCGTCCACATTGACCTTCATGCCCAGATCGAAGTCTGCTTCGGCAGCGGAGCTGACGACAGCGGCCAGATGAAGGATGATATCAGGGGCGATGTCCTTGATCTTTGAAACCATGGCCGGATCTGTGAGGTCACCTGCCAGCGCTTCGACGGCATTAATTTCATCCGCCAGACCCTGCACGGCATCGGCGAAAAGATCGCAGGCATAGACAGTGGTAACGGGAGCCTCAACACCATCCACCGTGATTGCGCCCTGCTCGATTAGCTTTCGCACAACGCGCTGACCAACGAATCCCCCTGCCCCAGTGACAAGAATTTTCATGATACTTCCTCCAGAATTCGAGAATTTTCTCGCAAGCCCGCTCCCCGCCGCGTCTCCGCGGCGACAAAACAGGCAGAATTGAAACTACTGTCAGACATGGCCAGTTGGTCGGTGAAACGAAGGCCGCTCTTGGAAGTCGTTCAGCGATGATCTGCGACGTAGCCGCTAACACCGGGACTTGCCTTTGTCGGCTTGGCCGAGTCCTCCTCGTGTAGACTTTGGAGTTGGCCGCTTGCGGCCAGCTCCTCTTTACAGATCCTTCCTCAGAGAAGGATGGTTACGATATTCGGCCAGATCAGCAGAATTGCGAGCGCCACAAGCTGCACACCGATGAAGGGAAGGAACCCCTTGAAGATATCGGTCAGAGCGATGTGATCCGGGGCGACCGACTTCAGATAGAAGGCCGCCGATCCAAAGGGTGGTGACAGGAAACTCACCTGCATGTTCATACAGAACAGAACCCCGAACCAGATCGACAAATGCTGCGGAGAAAGCTGGCCAATGAACCCGATCTCTTCAATGGGAACACGTTGTATGATTGGCAGGAACACCGGAATGATCAAGAGGACGATACCGACCCAGTCCATGAAAGCACCCATGAACAAAAGGATCACCATCATGGTCAGAAGGATTACCATCGTCGGCATTTCGGATCCGACAATCAGATCTGCGATATAACGCGGCCCACCGGACAAGGTGTAGGCTCCGGCGAGTGCGGCCGCACCGATCGTCACCCAAAGAATGGTGCCGGTCGACTTCATTGTCCGCATCATGGAGTCCCACAAGAGCTCAATGGAAGCCTCGCGGCGGATCAAGGCGATAACGAACACCGCGAAGGCACCCATACCTGCCGCCTCGGTAATGCCCGTAATGCCGCCGTAAATGGAGCCGAGCACCACACTGATGACAGTGAATGGTGGCACCAGACCCTTGCCGTGTTTCCAGCCCTCGGCGGACCGTTCACGGCCGAAGACGAAGAACACCAGCACAACACCAAGCACCGAAAGACCAGCCAGCCAGGGAATATGCCATGTCATCCCCAGAGGAATGGGATCAACACCCTCATAGGCGTTCTGTCCGGTGACGGTGAAGAACAGGGCACGCAGCAGAAGCAAGCCACAGACACCAGCCATCAGGATCGACAGAAAGGCTGAGAACATGCCCAGCTTCTGGAACCCGGTCGGATCACCCGGCTTCCGTTCCGGCAGAGGGGCATCCTCAGGCTTCAGGTTTGACCGGACGACGATGTAGAGAATGATCAGGCTGGCCAGCATGAAGCCGGGCAGGAAGGCAGCCGTGAACAGAGCCTTGATCGAGGTTTCCGTGATCAGTCCGTACATGATCAGAACGATAGACGGCGGGATCATGGTGCCCAGAGTACCCGAGGCACAGATCGTGCCAACCGCCAGAGACTGACTGTAGCCAAGGCGCAGCATTTGTGGCAGCGCGATGAGGCCCAGAAGCACCACTTCACCACCAACAATTCCCGACATAGCCGCCATGATCACGGCCATCAACGAGGTCACGATGGCCACACCACCACGAACACTTGACAGCCAGTAGTCGAGAGCCTTGTACATCTCCTTGGCGATGCCCGAACGTTCAAGCAGAGCCGCCATGAAGATGAACAATGGCACAGATATCATGACATAGTCTGTCAGAAGCCCGAAAACTTTCTGCGTCAGAATATAAAGTGGCCCCGTACCAGGTCGCCCGGTCAAAATACCGTCACCAAAGGTAAGCGGGTTAAGCAGCAAGGCGGGCTCGAATTTCATGATCATGACCAGAACGGCCAGGAAAAATGAGGCAAAGGCCAGAGGTACGCCGATAGCAAGCAACATGCACATTGCTATGACGAGGATCAATGAGATGGTTCCGACGTCCATTATTGAACTCCCACATTGCGTTTGAGGGCTTCAAGTTCTTCCTGATCCACTTCATCAACGGCAGTGTGCAGGACTTTGACTTCATTCCAGTCAGCGAAAAGATTGATCACTGACTGGATCGCGATCAGAGTGATCACGACCAGAATGGCAGGCAGCACGGTGGCTGGAAGTGGCGGATCAAACGCGGTCCCGAACATCTCCCATTTGTAGAATTTGTTCACAAAGACCTGAATGTAGCTTCCGTAAACAAGGAAGAATGCCGTGATACAGACAATGATCACTGCGATGACATCGAAGACCCGCTGCGTGTTGCGTGACAGCATGTCGTACAGCAGGAAAATGCGGATGTGACAACGTTGCTGCATGGCATAGAGGCCGGAGCACAAGAACACGAAACAGGCCAGCCACTGCGACATCTCGTTCGCCCACAGGGTCGGCGCTTCAAAGATGTAACGAAGAAACACCTCATAGAGCATGATGCAGCTCATCACGATAATGATGATCATCGTGACCCGCGAGACAAACAATGTAGGGCGGTCAATCTGGCGCCAATGCTTGAATTCATTGTGCGCGACCCTCACCGTCAGGCTTCCCCAGATGAAAGTAACAGGCACGAGCACCATCGCGAGCCAATCAATCGGGTCCGCATATCCTCCGAATAGACCAGACAGTCCGGGGGAGATGTCTTTTCTCTCGTGAAGCTGCCTCAAGATCTCGATGAGGCTTGGGTTATCGGGCGGATAGAGGTCGAGAATGAACGCTGGCATATGCCAGACGACCCACCCCATACAAATCAAGAATGCGGATGGAAGAATCCATTCCCGCACTTCTCCAGTCGACTCTCGCATAACCATTCCTCCTTATGCGACTTCACAACAATGATGGAACTGTGATTGGACTGGGTATCATAACGACCGATGCGTCGAGCCAGTTGTCGCTCGGACCGCAAACTGCATTTCAGCCTGTTATAGATAGTGTCTCATTGGCAGAACCGACATTCAGCGGTTCGAACCAACTGGATTCTGGAACCTCCTCCCAGACGATCAATCAGCTCAGAAAGCAGCTTTACCGAAGAAGTATCCCTACGATTGCGGTCGGGATTTTGCGAGACGATGTGCGATCCCGAACTTTCCTCCAGAAAGGATCCTCCGATCCTCTCAAAAGCCCATTGGCACGTCTGCACCGAAAAGCTGCACTCTTCCATTGGATAAAACGGTAGCTTCTAAAACTAAAGACCGCAAGAAAAAAACATTGAGATTTTCAAAAAATTATGGAATTATGGATTTATCCAAAAAAACACGGTGATGTTTGTGATTACGGTAAAGATGGACGTTGTGGAAATTTTCAAGAACCTCCGCGATCGATTGGTAAGCTCGGAATTTGCATCTCAACAGCGAATACGAGCCGAGGATTTGCGTGCGGACTACGGAGTTTCCGCCTCCACCATCCGGGAAGTGATGTTCCGGCTTTCAACCCACGGCCTTCTTGATTTTCAAGAGCAGCGGGGTTTCCGAAAACCCGAGCTGTCCCCCGAACTGCAGAATGAACTGACCTATTTTCGAATCCTGCTGGAATGCGAAGGCGCTGTTTTGTCCGTCAGAAACGGCGACATCGCCTGGGAGGCAAGGCTGTCAGCAGCACATTATGCCTTAAGCCATATAGAGAAGCGGGCGAAGGATCACGAACCATCGACAGAACTGCTGCTGCTCTGGACGCACGCAGAACTGGATTTCCACCAAACGCTGATAGATGCCTGCAGGAATGAGATCCTCAAGCAAACGCATGAGACAGTTTTCTTTCGGCATCGTCAGCAGATGAATACCGAGGACCGGGACTTCCACAAGGTGTCGCAGAATATCCATCACCATAAGCAGATTGTTGATGCGGCCTTGGAGAAAAACGAAGAGCTCGTTCGAAAATACGTAAAGCACCATCTGGTTCAGAATCTTGCGACGGTAGAACTGGCGCAGTGACGAAAAGGAGCATTAACCACTTGAAGTTTGGGATTTTTCATTCCGACTGATTGGAAAAGGAATTGTCTGAAGGGCAGGCTCGATACCGCAGTGTTCGATCGAAACGGAGGAGTTTCGGTTGCCCTTTGGACGATAAGTGACCCAGTTTTGGGTTAGAGGAGGAGTTCGGATCAGGCAGGTCTGGACACCTAGATGTTTCAACTTTTGAAAGGAAACTCTGGTGAAAATCAAAAGCAAGTTGGCCGTCACCACGGCTCTCACTCTTGGGATGTTGACCACGGCTGCTGTTGCAGGGGACGTGACACTTCGTATTCAGTCACAGATGGCACCGGAATCGACGCAAGGCAAACTGCTTGCCGTATTCGTTGATGACATCGAAACCATGTCCGAAGGTTCGATCAAGATCGAATTCTTCTATTCAGCTGCGGTTGTCAAATCGGCTGAAACCTTCGACGCTGCCTCTACCGGCATCCTCGATTGCGACATGACCAACGGGTCCTACCAGACCGGCAAAAACCCCGCCTTCCAGTTCGTAGCAGACACCATGGGTGGTTACGATACCCCGATGCAGTATCTTGCATGGGTCAACTTCGGTGGTGGCCGCGAAGCCATCAACGAAATCTACAAACCCTACAACATGCACTATGTTGGCGCTCAGGTTGGTGGTCAGGAATCTCTGAACTCTACCAAGCCTCTGCCGAACATCGAATCGCTCAAAAACTTCAAGTTCCGTTCTCCTCCGGGCCTCGAAACCGAGATCTTCCAGTCCCTGGGTTCCAAACCGGTCGTGATGGACTTCACCGAAATCTTCACCGCTCTTGAAACCGGCATCGTTGATGGCGCCGACGCCTCGACCCTGGCTCAGAACAAGTCTCTGGGTGTCTATGACGTGGCCAAACACACCACCTATCCAGGCTTCCATTCGATGTCCTCGGATCAATTGGCTTGCCGTCAGGATGCATGGGATTCTCTGACCCCTGCTCAGCAGCGCATCATTGAAACCGCGCATAAAAAGCTGATGGCTGACTATGTCATGGTCACGATGATCGAAAACGGTGAAGCCTATGCCCAGATGGATGATATGGGCGTAACCACCTACGACTGGTCCGCTGAAGATCGCGCCAAATTCCGTGATGCAGCGAAATCCGCATGGGATGCATGGGCTGAAAAAACGCCGGAAGCTGCCATGATGGTGAAAAGCCACAAGGACTTCCTGAAACGGATCGGTCTTTCTAAATAATCTGATCACTACAAATGCACCCCCGGCCCGTGATGGTCCGGGGGTGTTGTCGTTTGTGTCTTGGTCAACAGGCTCAAGACCCACCGACCAATATCAACACTCCTTGCAATCAGGATGGATCAGACAATGCTTTACGTGCACTCCAATGGAGCAACCATTCCCGCCCTCGGTTTCGGAACCTTTCGGATGGAGCCAAAGGACGTCATCAAGATGGTGCCTCTGGCGATAAAACAGGGCTTCCGTCACATTGACACGGCACAGGCCTATGGCAACGAGGAAGCTGTCGGCGAAGCCTTGAGCGCGTCAGGTATCGCCAGAGACGAGATTTTTCTCACCACCAAGGTCTGGATCGACAACTTCGCACCTGAGCTCTTTCTGCCATCTATCGAAGACAGCCTCAAAAAGCTGCGCGTCGATCATGTCGATCTGCTGTTGCTCCATTGGCCATTTGTGCAAAAGGTGCCCATGGACATCCAGATGGCCGAATTCAACAAGGCCGTGGACATGGGCATGACCCGGCATATCGGCCTCAGCAACTACACGGTTAGCCAGATCAATCAGGCAGTCAGCCTGAGCAAGACCCCGTTCGTCACCAATCAGGTCGAATATCATCCCTATCTGTCACAGCAAAAGGTGCTGAAGGCCTGCGAACAGCACGGCATGTCCCTGACGAGCTATTACGGCATGGCGGACGGACTGGTGCCCAGGGACGAGAGGCTTGCAGATATCGGCTTGGCCTACGGCAAATCTGCAGCACAGGTTGCCTTGCGCTGGCTTCTCCAGCAAACGAACGTTGCCGCATTGTCGAAAACCGTCAATCCGTCGCGGCTTTCGGAGAATTTCGACATCTTCGATTTCGAGCTTTCCACAAGCGACATGGAAGCAATCCATGCCCTCGCCAGAAAAGACGGCAGATTGCTCTCCCCCGCGCCCAGAGCTCCCGTGTGGGACGATTAGACGCAAGGCTTGAGTGAGCCGCCAAACCCGGTTGAGCAACGCCCAGAGCGCTGCTCACGCCTCCTCAGGAAATCCGGAAGGCCGCGGCATTGCAGGGATGATCCAGCATGGTCTTGAGCTCGGCATCCAGATGCAGCATCGAGATGGACACACCGAACATGTCGAGAGACGTGCAATAGTTGCCCGTCCAGCTGCGGGCAACGGTGACATTGCGCGCCTTTAGCCGCTGACGCACACGGCGCGCGATAATATGCAGTTCCATCATCGGCGTTGCGCCCAGCGAATTGACCAGCAAGGCCACATCCTCGCCTCTTGCCGGGGCCATCTCGGCAAGGATAAGATCGATCATGATGTCCGCCGTGTCGTTGGCACTTGCCATCGTCTGGCGAGCGACCCCCGGCTCTCCATGGATCCCGACCCCGACCTCCATCTCCTTGTCACCCAGAATGAACGTGGGCCGACGTGTTTCCGGCATCGAGCATGGTTCGAGCGCCACACCAACTGTATAAGTTCGTTCATTAGCCTTTCGCGCCAGTGCTTCGACTCGGTCGATGGATAGCATCTGATCGCAGGCAGCCCCCGCCACCTTGAAGACAAAGATATTGCCCGCAACACCGCGCCGCCCTTCGCGCTCTTCCTTGCGTGAGGAGGCGATGTCATCGGTGGTAATGACGGTACGCACATCGATGCCCTCGCGCTTGGCCATGTCTGCGGCCATTTCGAAGTTGAGCACATCGCCCGAATAGTTGCCGAATAAATGCACTACCCCGGCGCCGCCATTCGCGGCCCTTGTGCAGTCCAGAATGGGCACGGGAGGCGGTGAAGCGAATATGTTACCGATCGCAAC
Organism: uncultured Cohaesibacter sp.; assembly: GCF_963662805.1. NCBI lineage: Bacteria > Pseudomonadati > Pseudomonadota > Alphaproteobacteria > Hyphomicrobiales > Cohaesibacteraceae > Cohaesibacter > uncultured Cohaesibacter sp. The sequence goes on along the minus strand of NZ_OY759878.1, from coordinate 7,324 downwards.
CGCATCGGCCAGTCCGCGCCCCACATAGCCATAAAAATAGGGATCATGCCCGGCCCCACCGCCGATCACCAGACCAACCTTGCCCGGACGAGGCCCGTCATGCGCCACCAGCGCCCGGTTGGAGGTTTTGATAGGCCGCAAATAGTCGGCATATTCCATGACGACGCCTTCAAGCGCCTCATCAACCGCATCTTCGGCAGCATTGAGGAACTTCTTGACCTTGTTGCTCCGGAGCGCCTCGACCGCCTCATTGGCCTGCTGACCCGTGCCGCGCGGGATGAAGGTCTTCTTGCCCTCAGCGCTCAGGATGCCGGTGCCCGTGGTGGCATCGGTAATCAGCACATTCGCATAACCACCGCGCAGGGTGGCAAGGATCGCAGGCACCTTTTCCGTGCCTCCTGCAATTGCGATGCGATGCTTCACGGAGGCAAGCTTCTCGAGCGAAATGCCAATGGTGCGGCTCTCGAGCGGCCCTTCGACAGGCTCTCCCCTATCATCGATATAGCGCCCGGCAATCGCGCCCACTGCGGTGGCATAAGCCTCCTGCAAGGCCGGATCATCATGGAAGAAACCGGAGCTATGAAGGGTCGAGCCCGGACGCATCGATGCAATGCCGAAGATGATACTGTCGAGCTCATCAAGACACGCCAGCTGTTCCCGGATCAGCGCTTCGTTTGTCAGAATGCCATAGAGCTCCGGATTGGAAACAATCGCCGGAGCCGACAATGGAATGCACTCGGCCCCAACCGCAGCGGCCATTTTGGTGGCACAGGCTGCCGGAGCGTAGGGAACATGACCGGATGTGGAGCCGGTCACCTGCACCACCCGCAGATCAGCAAGTTTGTCGAGTTTCAGCGCATTCGCCGTCGCCAGCACAGTCCGCCCCCAGCCGACACCGATGGTGTCGCCCGAGCGGAGCATCTCGCTTAGCACCTGCGCGCCAGCCGCACCGAGCCGGTCGATCAGCGAGCGTTCGCCACCATCGCCGGGAATGACGACACAATCCTTCAGGCCAAAATGCTCCTTGAGCGCCTTCGAGATCGACAGCGTCCGTAGATGTTCGGTCGCAATCGAGATGTTGACCAGACCACGGGTGCGCGCATCGGCAAGGTAGGACACGACGGTCGCCCGCGAGACACCGATCATGCTGGCGATTTCACCCTGCGTCATACCCTCTTCATAGTAGAGCCAGCTCGCCCACAACAGGGGATCGCTGCCAAAACGCAAGGGCATGGAGACTTCAGCACCGCCTCGTTCTGATCCGCCCGGGCCGGGCTTTTTCTTCTGGGGCATCAGAAGCCCCTCTGCTCTAGGCACTCGGCGAAGGTGGTCACGATGATGGCTGCAGAGGCAGCACCCGGATCGATATGACCGAGGCTCCGATCACCGAGTCGAGCGGCCCGGCCACGGATTGCCTTCATCGAGCGGGTATTTTCAACACTGCGAGCCGCAACTGCGCGGATGTCGGCCAGAACGCTCGACAAAGGCACCCCCTCCTGATGGAGAGACCGGATAGTCTGGGCCACAGGCAGCCAGACATCCATCATGGTCTTGTCACCGGCAATCGCCTTTCCGCGGGCACCGATCCCCTCACAGATCGCAACAAGGATCATCGGGGCTTCGCTGTCCGGCATGGCCTTTCGCCCATCAGCGAGGTCACTGGCAGCCAGCATTCCAGAGGCATAGAGTGGGCCAGCGGTGGCCCCGACGGCGTCAAGAAAACTCTCTGCGCTGAGGCTGAACAGGCGGGACAGGTCCATCGCCTGAAGGTCGGCGTCATTCAGCGCCCGAACGATGGCCGAAAAGCCGCGCGACATGGTGTAGCCGTGATCGCCATCGCCGATTTCACCGTCGAGCTGACCGAGATAATCGGCCTTCTCCTTCATGCGGATCGAGACTTCCCGCAGGAAGGCGACCATATCTTCGATATCCACTTGTTTCATGCCAGACTCTATATCCCACGGCCCCGGTCTTCGCAACTGAAACGCGAGTTCGGCAGGAGGATTGAAAGGCCCAATGCCGACACCGCGTCCACCTGCCTCATGACGTCAACAGCAGCAAGCTTCAGGCTGTCGTTCCAGCCAATCAGGGCAACAAAAAAGGCACCGCACAATGCGCGATGCCTTTTCACCAAATCAGGGCGTCATCGCCCTGTCGGGTCAACTCAAGCGGGCAGAAATGCCGTCGGCAAAGCCGGACAGGATCAGACAACAGGAGGTCGCTCCTGCATCCAGAACACCGCGAGACCGCTCACCAAGGCGTGCCGAGCGTCCAAGCTTGGCCACAAGATCGATGGTGCTATCCCGTCCGGCCACGGCCGCCGCCTTCATCAACACAAGAGCGTCAGCAAAGCTCTTGCCATCGGCAATCGCCTTGTCAAAGCACTCGAGCGCTGGCGACAGCGTATCAAGCAAGGTCTTGTCTCCAACCTTGGCGTTACCAATTCCCTGAACGCCATCATGTCCGGCCCGGAGCATGGCGCTGAAGCTTGCAGGGTCAATGGTTTCGGCATCGCCGAGAGCTTCGGCCATATCCGAGAACATCATGCCGTAAAGCGGTCCCATGGACCCGCCGATCTCGGTCATCAGTATGTTGGAGAGCACTTCCATCGCATCGGTCAGGGTGCCATCCGGATCCAGATCCTGCGCCGCGCGCCCAAACCCCTTGGCCATGTTGACGCCGTGGTCCCCGTCGCCGATCTTGCCGTCGATCTCTGACAGATAGGCCTTGTTGTCCACGATCACTGCGGCAATCTCGGCGAGGATGCTACCCGCACCCTTGTTTGCAATAGCTTGCATGTCGGTCTCTTCCTTAAAATCCCGGACAATCGGTTTCCATTTCCAAAAGCGACTTGAGTTCATCGTCAAGCGCCATCACGGTGAGGGTCGCACCAACCATTTCCAGCGAGGTGAAATAATTGCCGACAAAGGCCTTGTGAATGGAAAGACCACGCGCCTCGATCTGCTGGGCCATGCGATCATAAAGCACATAAAGCTCATTCACCGGCGTCGCGCCCAGCCCCGAAAGGAGCACGGCCACTTCCCTGCCCTCCGGCAAAGCGTGATCATCCAGCACCACCTGCACCATATCGTCGGCGATCTGGTTGGCGGTGCCAAGATCCTCGACCCGAACGCCCGGCTCACCATGATGGCCGATACCGACTTCCATCTTGCCCGGTTCGATTTCAAAGTTGGGATGACCGACTGCAGGCAAAGTGCAAGGGCCTAGGCCCAGACCGACCGACCGACAGCTGTCGATAGCTTTCTGCGCAGCGGCAATGACCTCCTCGAGCGACGCACCGGTCGCAGCCTTGGCACCACCGATCTTCCACATGAAGACCTCACCGGCAACACCACGCCGTTTTTCAAGTTCTGTCGCCGGAGCGGAGCAGACGTCATCGTTGGCAACCACGGTTGCCACTTCGATGCCATCCTTCTTGATCATCTTGCTGGCCATTTTGACATTCATGTTGTCGCCAGCATAGTTGCCGTAGAGCACCGCAACACCGGCGCCTCCATCGGCGGCCTTGATGGCATCAACAAAGCTTTTGGCGGTCGGGGAAGAGAAGAGCTCACCCACGGCAACTGCATCGACCATATTCTTGCCGGTATAGCCGACAAAGGCAGGTTCATGACCAGACCCGCCACCGGTCACGATGCCGACGCGACCTTTCTCTCCGGCAAAGCGGGACACCACGACCCTGTGATTGTCTTCATGAAGACGTACGACGTCGCCATGAGCCCGCACGAAGCCGGCAATTGTCTCATCGACGATGTCATCGGGATTGTTGAGAAAGCGTTGCATGTCACTGTCCTTGTTTGACCATCTTGCCATCGCCGATCATCTGATCGACGTCGTTGAAAAGGAAGAGGCATCGGAAGCAGAAAGGCTGACGACCACAGCAGCATGCAGAATCTGTGCTTGCCTGCACGCACGAAACCAGACTGGACGGTGACAGGGCCATTACAGACCATAACAGCACCACCTGAACCAAAAGTCTGGTCTCAAACCTCCTTGGAAATCCGGGTCGCAAATTCCTCCGACGAGCCTCCACTCGCCATTTCCATAACAACAAATAGCACTAAGTTTTATCATTTGTCAAATAACAACTGACTATTGTCACAGAATAAGATTTTTATTTTAGTTTCAATAATTTATAAGAGGAAAACTAGCATCACAAATACACAACGCCCCTTCCCTTCCTCACGAGGAGGAGTTTGCAAGAAAGAGCCACTTCACTTTTCACCTGCATCCGATCATGAAGGACACAAAAAACCCGGCTCGAAAGCCGGGTTCATCACTGCGGGGAAACACTCTTCAGCGGTATCAAGTCCGTCTTGGAAGAGCCTATTCTCAAGCGGGATCAGAGGATCGACTGACCGGTCGAAGCCCAGTCCTTGGCGAACTGATCGAGCCCCTTGTCGGTCAGTACGTGCCGAGCCAGTCCCTTGATGACAGCAGGCGGAATGGTTGCCACATCCGCCCCGGCAAGCGCGGCTTCCTTGACATGGTTGGCGGAGCGGACAGACGCAGCAAGGATCTCGGTGCTGAACTGATAATTGTCATAGATCTGGCGGATGTCGCTGATCAACTCCATACCATCGATATTCAGATCATCGAGGCGACCAACAAACGGGCTGATGAAGGTTGCGCCAGCCTTGGCAGCAAGCAGAGCCTGATTGGCGCTGAAGCAGAGGGTGACGTTTGTCTTGATGCCCTTGCTGGTGAAATAGCGGCAGGCTTTCAGACCATCAAGGGTCAGCGGCAGTTTGATGACCACATTGTCAGCGATCTTGGCCAGATGCTCGCCCTCGGCAATCATGCCGTCAAAATCAAGTGCAGCCACTTCGGCTGACACCGGCCCGCTGACCACGGCGCAGATTTCGGCAATGACTTCCTTGAAGTCGCGGCCGGATTTGGCAATCAGCGAGGGGTTGGTGGTGACGCCGTCCAGCAGGCCATAGTCATTGAGCTCGCGAATATCATCAATGATGGCTGTATCGACAAAGAATTTCATGGGTCTTTCCTCCGTTCATGCGGTTTGCATTTCCCCATTGTTTGCGTTTGGGAGCGACCGCAATTGGTGTCTGTGTGGGTGCCGACTGGTTACGGCCTGAAGTCTTGAAGTCTGGCGATCACGAAACCGCTGCCAGAGTTCGGGCAACAAGGCCGGGAAGCTCGTCGAAATGGCTGAATGTTGCCGTGTTGGGTATCTCCTCGATCGGAGACTTGCGATAGCCTTCCGTGAAGAGCAGGAAGGGAACCCCTGCCCGGCGAGCGGTTTCGGCATCGACCTCGCTGTCGCCGACATAGATCTGCTCACCCTCGCCCATGGCATTGAAGGTCGCGAACAAGGGGGCCGGATCGGGCTTGTGCACCTTCAGGCTGTCGCCGCAAATAACCTCGGCAAAGGTCGAACCAAGATCGAGATGACGAAGCACGGACATGCATGGCCGCGTCGGCTTGTTGGTACAAATCCCGAGCACATGCCCCTCGGCCGACAGGCGACCGAGTGCATCGCGCGCACCGGGATAGAGATCGGTGAGTTTGACCGCATCATCATAGAGCACACGATAGCGCGCCAGAATACGCTCTTGCTCGCTATCGGGAAGTCCCACAGCCTGACGCATACTCTCGACAAACGATGGAGTTCCATGCCCCATGAAGTCATTCACGTGCTTCAGTGACAGCGGCCCCTTGCCGTCCTCGGCAAGAACCCTGTTGGCAAGCTCCAGTATGTCCTGCGCACTGTCAATCAGGGTTCCATCGAGATCAAAAACTATACGGGCCATAAGGACCCCTTTCTTTCAAGAGACATGTCTTGAGACGACAGCACCCATTGAGATGCAACAGGCACCTCCGTCTCAAGACAAAGGGCTTAGTACTCGCTCTATTGAGCACACAGAAGCTTGGCACGGGCAACAATGGCCTCCTTGGTGATGCCGAACTCCTGATAGAGGCGTTCCGCAGGAGCCGATGCGCCAAAGCCATCCATACCAATCACATTGGCTTCGGATGACACATACCGCGTCCAGCCAAATTTGCTAGCTGCCTCAATGGCTATCCTTGGAGCCGAGCCGAGAATTTCGTCCTGATAGGCCGTCGACTGCTGATCAAACAGCTCCCAGCACGGCATCGAAACCACAGCGACAGCCAGACCCGAGGCATGAAGCTCTTCAGCAGCTTCGACAGCCAGAGCAACTTCCGTTCCGGTGGCAATCAGCGTGACATCACGACCGTCGCCGAAGCTGCGGATTACATAGCCGCCCTTGGCCGTAAGATTTTCACCCGCCTCATCGAGACGCAATTGCGGCACGCCCTGCCGGGACAACGCCATCAGGGACGGACGATTGCGCGACCGGATCGCGATATCCCAGCATTCCAGCGTCTCCATTGCGTCGCAAGGTCTGAAGACCTGAAGGCCGGGGATCGCTCGAAGGCTTGCCATATGTTCCACCGGCTGATGGGTGGGACCATCCTCGCCGAGACCGATGCTGTCATGGGTCATCACATAGACGGTGCCAACCCCCATCAGGGCCGAAAGGCGAATGGCGTTGCGTGCATAATCGCTGAAGACCAGAAACGTGCCGCCATAGGGAATCAGCCCGCCATGCAGCGCCATGCCATTCATGGCAGCAGACATGGCAAATTCGCGGATGCCATAGCCGATATAGCGGCCCGGCTTTTCCTTGCTGAACTGGCTGTCAACCGCAGAGACCCGGGTCAGATTGCTACCCGTCAGGTCCGCAGAGCCACCAACCAGTTCGGGCAACGAGCCAGCAAGCGCTTCAAGCGCCATTTGCGACGCCTTGCGCGTTGCGACCTTGGCCGGCTTTGCGATCAACGCAGCCCTTGCCTTCACAACGGCCTCTTCATAGTCCGCAGGCAACTGGGCGGCCTGACGGCGCATGAACTCTTCCCTTTTGGGATGAGTCCGCAATTTCGCTTCCCATTCCTCCCGTTCCCCGCGCGCCTTTCTGCCAACCGTGCGCCAGGTATGGGCCAATGCGGGCGGGATCTCGAAGGGCTCATAAGTCCAGCCCAGAGCAGCCTTTGCCGCATTGCCTTCTTCTTCGCCAAGCGGCGCGCCATGCGCACTGGCCGAACCCGCCCTGTTGGAGAGCCGAAACCGATAATGGTCTTCATGGCAATCAGGGACGGTTTCCCAACTTCCGCCTTCGCGGCAGCAAGGGCAGCGTCCACGGCGGGCGCATCATGCCCGTCACAGGATTGCACGTGCCAGCCGCAGGCCTCGAAGCGTGCGGGAATATCCTCGGAAAAGGAAATCGAGGTGGATCCATCGATGGTGATGCCATTGTCATCA
>NZ_OY759877.1 GCF_963662805.1 uncultured Cohaesibacter sp. | reverse complement strand
GGCAGTGATGGTTGTCGCCCTACTTCATGGCAAAGAAATACAACCTGCCGACCGAGAAGGCCAACCGCACACCGATGGAAATGCTGAAGGTTTTTCTGGGATGCAGTCCCTGCCCTGATGCTGATCGTGATCGTGATGGGCGGTATTGTTGGGTGGCGTGTTCACGGCAACCGAAGGCGCGGCCGTCGCCGTTGTCTACAGCCTGCTGCTGTCACTCTACTACAGAACCATCAACACCAAGATGCTGCTGCAGACCCTGAGCGATACGGCTTTTGACGACTGGCGTCATTCTCTTCCTCGTCGCAGTCTCCAGTCTGATGAGCTGGATCATGGCCTATGCCCAGATCCCGCAGATGATCGGTCAAATGCTTCTGGAACTGACCAATAACCGCATCGTTTCTGCTGCTGATCATCAACATCTCGCTGCTCATCCTTGGCACCTTCATGGATGCAACGCCTGCGATCCTGATCTTCACTCCGATCCTGCTGCCGATCTGCACCCGACATGTTTCGGAATGGATCCAATCCACTTCGGCGTGATGATGATCTTCAACCTCGGGATCGGCAACATCACACCACCGGTCGGCTGCGTACTGTTCGTCGGTGCGGGCAGTGGGTGAAACCAAGATCGAGAAGATCATACCGTTCCTGCTTCCGGTCTTCCTGGTGCTGTTCGGCGTGTTGATGCTCGTCACCTATATTCCGGAACTGACGCTGTTCCTGCCACGTCTAATCGGCGTGTAATCAAAAGACAAATTTCAACAAGCCCTTTCACTCGGTCGCCTCCTCGCGGCGACCGGGCCGGGCGGTGCTGACCTTATCGAACGTCTTTTTACCCATTCAAGAAGCTACAACGAGAAAGCCTATCTCATGAAAAAACGTAAAAATAGCTTACATCGGAGGCGGAAGCCAGCAGTGGGCCCCTGCACCTGATGGCCGACCTTGCGCTGTCAAAATCCCTCAGTGGCAGCCTGGTTCTTTACGATATCAACAATGAGGCTGCTGAAAAGAACAAGGAAGTTAGCAAGGCACATCTTCTCGCGCCCCGAAGCCACCGGCAAGTTCGTCGTGGAAGTCGAGCCGGATCTGGATCGTGCACTGGTCGGAGCTGACTTCGTCGTGATCTCCATTGAGCCCGGCCCCGATGGAAAATCGCTTCATCGACCTCAAGATCCCCGAGAAAATACGGCATCTACCAGAGCGTCGGCGACACCACCGGCCCCCGGCGGCATTGCCCGCGCCATCCGCTCAATCCCGGTCATGGCCGAATTTGCCAACCGCATTATGGCCGTCTGCCCCGATGCATGGGTGATCAACTACACCAACCCGATGGCATGGTGCACCGCGGCCCTCACCGCAGCCCAGCCGAACATCAAGGCCGTTGGCTGTTGCCATGAGGTGTTTCACACGCAGGAAATGCTTGGTCACTGGGTCAGCGAAAACCTACAACGTCCCCCTTCCCGCACGGCACGACATCAAGCTCGACATTTGCGGCGTGAACCACTTCACCTTCGCCACCGCTGCCCAGTGGAACGGCAAGGACATTTTCGAAGAGTTCAAGGCCTCCATCAAGGACGAAGACGTCAACGTGCTGAAGGCAAATGCTGCCAAACGCCACGAAGAAGAAGCCTGGTTCGATTCAGACTTCCAGATCGCCAAGGACCTGTTCAAGCGCTTTGGCGTGCTCGGTGCAGCCGGTGACCGTCACCTCGCCGAATTCGTACCTTGGTATCTGAAGAGCGGCGAAGAGCTCAACAGCTGGGGCGTTGTTCTGACGCCGTATGAATGGCGCGTCAAACGTCAGGAAACGCAGGACGAGGCTCGTCAGAAATTCCTCGATTCCGATCTCCACCCGTCGGGTGAAGAAGGCGTCCTGATGATCGAAGCCCTGAGCGGCGCGACCAACACCCCCTGCCGCACGCAGGTGAACATGCCGAACAAGGGACAGAACGCTTTCGCGCCGGAAGGATGCGTCGTGGAAAGCTATGGCCTTGTCAGCGAAAACAAGATCGAAACGATTGCCTGCGGCATCCTCCCCCCTGCCGTTCAGGCCCTTGAAGACCGTGTTCTTGCCGTCCAGAAGCTCGTCCTCGAAGGCGTGCTGGAGAATGACAAGTCCAAGATCTTCAGTGGTTTCATGATCGATCCTCTCGTATCGAACGCCCCACGCGACTGTGAGGCCCTGTTCGAAGAGATGTGGTCTGCGCTTGAGCAACGCACGGCCTAATTGATCAAAGAAACCAGCAGCGCTGAGGGCGGACCTCCTCCTACCGCCCTCAGCGCCCCCTCTCACACATACCGACACGAGCCGATCATTTCGGCCTTTCCCGTCCCTCACAAACCGGCTCCAATCAGACCAGCCCCAACCGCATAGATCGCCATGGGAATGGCGGTACGCTTCAGAATGAAGCCCTCCTGATTGCTCAGCCCCAAGATCCTGCTGACGGCAACGGATGTGCAGATCAGCGCGACAAGCGACTTCTCCCCAATACTTCCATCGCCATCGACACGGACGGGTTGCGGACTACTGTTATTGCCAACAAAACAGGCTGAAGAAACAGCATTAAACCTTTGAATTTGTGCTTAAAACTGGCACAATACGACAGCCCAACCCCATGCTAAAAATCATGAAATGGATGTCGGATGCATAATTTTGCCTTCTCTAGAATGGGCCATCTTCTGTTCGCTTTGCTGTCGGCCATGACAATGGGTGCGTGCGCAGCCCCACTCGATGAGACTGCACGTCTCTACGGGGATCGCTGCGCTTCATGCCATGGTGAAACGGGAGAGACCAGAGCTCTTGGCCGAAGCCGCAAGCTCAGTGACATGACGGCTGAGGAGATTGAGGAGACGCTGCTACCCTATCAGTTGGGACAGCCTGCGAGGGGCATGAAAGAAAAGATGAAATCAGGCTTGTCGATGGAGCAGATCGAGGCCCTGAGCGCATTTGCAGGCAAAGCGCCCTAGGAGGCGGAGGCATTCTCAGGTGGATCAGAGAAGCCGCTCCACTTTCTGTTGCAACTGCTCCTTCGTCAGAGGTCCATAGATGGCCTCCTGCAAGATGCCCTCGCGATCAATCAGGAAGGATGTCGGCGCGGCACGCACCCCATATCGGGCTGCGGCAATCTTGAGCTGATCGGACAACAGCGGATAGCTGACTTTCAACCGTCTCGCGATATTCCTGACAATCTGCGGCTCCTGCCCGAAATTGACCGAGAAGACCGCAAGGTCGCTTGGCCCGATTTCCTGATAGGCTTCATCGATCGCGGGCATTTCAGCAAGGCACGGACCGCATCCGGCCCACCAGAAGTTCACGAACACCACTTTGCCCCTGTAGGCGCTCAGATCCACAATATTCTCATCCGAGCTCATGGCCGAAATGTCGGGTGCAGGCGCACCTGCTCGCACGGGGTCTTCGTCTTTGCAGCCAGCCAAAGTCAGCAAGCTCAACAGCAGCATTGCTGCAACGCGGTTCAAAACCATTTCAAGCCTCCAGACGACCGTGGCGCAGACGGATCGTCCTGTCGGCCATGGCCCCGATTTCGGGGTTATGGGTCACCAGAGCGATGGTCCGTCCTTCTGAGTTGAGGCGCTTGAACAGATCGATGATCAGCGCTTCGTTGTCCTCATCAAGGTTCCCCGTCGGCTCGTCTGCGAAGATGATAGCCGGTTCATTGACGAGCGCCCGGGCCACACAGACCCGCTGCTGCTCCCCGCCTGAAAGCTGCGATGGCAGATGGCTGGCGCGTCCACCAAGCCCCACTCTCTCCAGCATGGCTTGCGCCTCGTCTGCATCGGCCATGCTGTGATAATGCTGCGCCAGCATGACATTCTCCAGCGCATTGAGATAGGGGATCAAGTGGAACTGCTGGAACACCAGACCGATCTTTTCCCGGCGCACCACAGCCCTGTCCGCCTCGGACATGTCCGAAACATTGGTGCCATCCAGATGATATGTGCCGGAGGTCGGGACATCGAGGCAGCAGAGGATGTTGAGCAGGGTCGTCTTGCCCGATCCGGACGGCCCCATGATCGAGACAAACTCTCCTTTTGAGATGGAAATATCGATCTGGTCTAGCGCCTTGACGCTGCCAAAATATTTACAGAGCCCCTTGGTCCTGATGACGTGATCATCCGAAGCAAGGACAGGTCGTGCAGTGCCCGCGGCAAGGGTCATGTCTGACATCTGATCCATATTACTCTCCTTTGAGAACCAATGCGGGCAGAATGCGAACCGCACGCCTGATCGGAATGATCGCCGCAATCATCGCGGCCATGAGCGAGACCCCTGCGGTCAGCGGGATGACGATGAAGCGGACCGAAACCCAGGCGTTGAAGACGGTTTGCCCCAGAATCTGGGCAACACCAAAGCCGAGGATCAGTCCCAACACCACACCAACCAGCCCGATCAGCAGGGTTTCGGTGACAAACTGTCTGATGATGGCGCCATCATCGGCGCCTAAGGCCTTCTGCAGGCCGATCTCGCGATTACGCTCGACCACCATCGCCGACAGGATGGCATTCACGCAAAGGCTGGTGATGATCAGGATGATCCCGGCAACCAGCGCCATGAAGCCCTCAATCTTGTCGAGGATCTTGCCATCGGACTGGGCGATCTTGCGGATCGGCTTGGCTTCCAGTTGCGGATAGGCCCGGTTGATCCGGCTCGCCAGATCTTCAGCGCCGTGCCCGGTCGCAACGATGCTGAGCATCGCCAGATCGATGGCATCGGGTCGCTCCAACAGGTCGCGTGCCACGGAAAGATTGACCAGAACCTGATCATCCTGCGCTTCGCCAGTCTCGATGATGCCCTTGACCCGCAGTGTGATCTGCTTGCTGCTGTCCCGGCCGATCAGGTCGAAACTGCTGCCCACTTCCAGCTCCATGGTCTCGGCAAGCGTGCGGCCGATCATGGCGTTGCGATCATCGAAGTCCACGTTGATCCAGCTGCCGTCGAGTTGCCAATTCGGATAGATCTTTTGCAATCCCTTGAAATCGACCCCCGCCAGCACCGCGTCACCGAGTTTCAGTTTGACGATGCCATACAGAAACGGGCTGGCTCCGGTCAGCCTGTCCGACTCGATGGATGACAGAACGGCCTGATAGTCGGCCCTGTTTATGTGAGGTGGGTTGGCTTGATCACTGGGGCCAAGAAAGAAATTGGCACCATAGGCGCGCAATTCATGGCTCATTTTCTCCGAGACGTCGAAATAGAGGCTGGTGAGGGCGGTGACCACCGTTGCGCCGACCATGATCGAGGCTATGGCTACCAGCACCCTGCCCTTGCGCACGGTCAGCGACTTGAGCAGCATCACGAGGCCAAATCCGCGCTTCGACATTCTACTTGCGGCCATAAAGCACCTCCACCGGCATCAGCCGGACAATGGAACGGGACGGAAGGATCGAGCCGACAAAGGCAATGACAACGGATACCAGAAGCACAACTGGAATGATGATCGGATGAAAGGCAAGAGCTGAACCAAAGACCGTCCAGCCGACAGCCTGTGACAGGGCAGATCCGACCAGCAGACCAACAAACCCGCCAATGAGCCCGATCAGGATGGCTTCGGACTGGAACAGGATAAGAATCTGCCATTTCGCGGCGCCAAGTGCCTTGAGGAGACCGATCTCAGCGGCCCGCTCCATCACCGATGTGTTGATGAGCGAGGAGACGCCCATCGCCGAGGAGACAAAGGCCGCCAGCGTGACAACCAGCATGAGCACCTGCAGCTTGCCGATGATCGCACCTTCAGCATTGGCCACCTGCCACACCGGATTGGCCGATGCGTCAGGCAAGGCCTCGTTGATCTGATGGGCAATGGAGCTGACAAAGGCGCTGCAATACCAGACGTCATATTCGGAGCTGGAAAGAGAATCCGGATCCCGCTGCGCCTTGCGCGACAGGTTGTTCTCCGGAATGGTCAGGGCGCTGACACTCACCCTTTGCAAACTTGCCCTCAAGACCGGCAAACTTCTGGACCATGGCAAGGGGGGCAAGAATGGCATCGTCCTCGACCTCACCGGTCGTGAGAATCCCTGTCACAGTGACGGTGAGCGGATCCCCCGCACCCTCACTCCGCTCAGAGACAAGCAGCGTGAGATCATCACCAATCGAAAGCTCAAGAGCCCGGGCTAGCGATCTGCCGACCAGAACCTCGTTTGCCGCACTGTCGTCAGGCCATTTGCCGCTCACATCCCAATAGGGATGGGTCAGAGTGGCACCGGTACGATAGTCCTCGTCGCTGGGCAGCGGGACATTCTTGTCGAAATAGGTACCGACCAGAGATAGTGGCGCATCTCTGCCCCCAAGCGCTACCGGCACTTCCAGAAACGGCGTGAAACCGACGATATTGTTGCTCCAGAAGATGTCCTTGATCTTGGCAAGGTCCTTCTCCTGCAGATAGTCACGGCCCTTGAGCGGGTTGAAATCGATGCCGCCAATCTTGAGCGGAATGGACTCGCTCTTGGGCACAACGGAGATGTTGGAACCATAGGCTTTCAGCTCGCGCGCCATCTTGTCCCCGACATCGACGGACAGATCGAGCAGCGTGGTGATCAGGCTTGCGGCGAGCGCGACAGTCATGATCGCAATGATCTTGCGTCTGCGGCCCTCGAGGAAAGATCTGCGGATCATTCTAAGATACATGATGACCTCCTCACACTCTCACGCGCCCTGACCGGGCTGTGCTTCGGGGGAACCAGCATAGGTTTCTGGTGCATTCCGGAAAGTCTCATAAGACTCCCTCGAGCCAAAGAAGAAGGTCTTGCCCATGAAATCATATTGATAGGGCGCTTCGAGATTGATCAGCACTTGTTTGGTGACAGGATCGACAACCTCGATCGCAACGACCTCAGAGAAATAGCGCGCGCCCTTCTCCAGCTCCGCCGCCGCGATGACAATCTCACCGTTGTCTTCGCTGTGCAGCAGCGGGATCGGATTGCAGCCACCGGGCTTACCGATGGAGGGAATGAAGATGCGCACATTGCAGGCAACGCAGATAACGTCGTTGCCCTGCTGGATATAGCCAGCGTCACCACAGATCATGCAGGCATCAAGAACCACGCCGATCTTCACATGTTGCTCGTCATACCGGTTGATCAGGAAGAAGCGCACGCGGTGGCCGTCCTCAGCGATATAGGCATAGCGATGCAGGTTGCCGTCCTTGACCGCGTCAATGGCAATCCGGATCTCGCCCTTGTCATCGGCCTCTGCCGCAGCTGCTGCAGACAGCGTCGGTGGGCGCGAGGCATAGAGATCCTGATAAAGCAGACTGACGAGGCTAAACACGATCAAGGCAAAGCTGCCCATCAGCCAGCGTCGCGCATCAAGACGTGCAGCCTTCTGTTTGCGGATGTCCGGCTTGGTGAGATCGTCCTCTGACGATGTCTTGATTGACGTTGCCCCGAGCGTGCCGGATAGCAGAAAGCCGAGCGTCAAGACACCCATCAGGGCAATCAGCAGATAGGACTTGTACTGCGCATAATTGGTCACCTTGGCGACAAGAGAGACACGGTCTGACGTCACGCCCAGAACGCCCATCTGCATGCCCCCAAGAAGAGCCTCGCACAGCCAGATGAGCGCGAGAGCAAGCCCTCCTACCGCAAGAGCCAGCGGAACAAGTCGCCTCGTTCTGCTGCCGATATGGGCGATGACAATCGGCAGAATGATCAGAAGCGCTGTGCCGATCACGATGGCGGCGGCGTTGAGAAAAAGCTCGGTGTTGAGAACGGACGTCGCGGTGAAGCTCTGATCCGCCAGCAGTGACCGGACGTCAAAACTCCCCTGCAGGGCAAGCAGCGCAACCACATACCAGATGCCCAACCGCGTGAGCAGACCCGGCCCTTCCCTACCCGCGAATGCTGACCGCGAAACCATTAGAAGGCCGCTGACCAGCAAGGCGCTCGTCGCCAGTATCCGCATCAGGGTGCGGATCCGCGGCTCGATGCCCATGGAGGCAGCAAGACCATAAAGCAGATAGCCACCCAGCACGAACAGGGCAGCAATCCAGAGGCTCCGGATTTCCTCTCGCCTGCGCGGGATCGGCTCCAGACAGGCGAGGATCAGCGCAGCAATGAAGACGAGAGGCAGAAATGCCTGAATGAGACTGACAATATAGAGGAACATGTTGGACGTGCCTTGTGGACCTTCCGATTGATCCGCCTGACAATCTGGTCGCAACGGGGAAGAGAACCACCATGTGATCCTCTTCCCGAATTTTGCGGGCTGAATAACTCAAAGAGAATTCAGTGCTCCAGAGCAATCAGGGGAGCTATTTGAGCGGAACAAAATTGAAGGCGTAGTCCGCATCGAACGGCTGGAACCATTTGCCAACGCCGCTGTCTTCATCGGTGTGACGGCCAAAGCCCTGACGGGATGGCGAATCGATATGGAAAGTCAGCTTGTAGTTGCCTGCGCCTGCCATCTTGACGTTGGAGCCGTAATGCGGGCCGTCGATTGCGACCATGGGCATCAGGTTGCCGGTCAGAACTTTACCGGTGTCCTCATTCTCAAGACGATAGGACACGGTGAGATAGGGCACCCATTCCCCGGCACCAAAGCCGTTTTCATTGCCTTTGGCTGCATGGATATCGGCTTCAAGATGGATATCCGCCTGAGATGCTGGCAGATCGATGCCGCGCGGTTCCATGTCGATGGGGTTGAGATAGACAGCAGCGACTTCGAGGGTGTTGACCTCGACCGCTTCGCCGATCGGGAATTCCTTGAATTCTGCCTTGGCGGGAAGCGTTGCGAGCATGGTAATTGCGGCTGCTGAAACGAGAAGAGATGTCTTTTTCATGATCTTTCCTTTGGGTTCATCGTTGGGTTCGGTTGGTTCAAAGTCGAAACAGGCAGGTACCTTCCGGAACGTTGCCTTTGCGCTCTGGTCCGTGCCGAAGGAAATGTCCAACGAGCAGCGCGGGGTGGTAGTATTGGGATGGCCCATGAATGCGGCTGGTCAGGCCGAAGTACAGGGCAGGATGTGAAAGTCTCTGTGTCGTCATGCCACCAGGTCCCCGGGGGCTTTCTCATCATGACGACCAGCAGACCGATGATCGCGGCCACAATCAAGACCGCCTGAGGCACCGCAGTCTGCCAGTAGGGATAGATGCCCATGAAGGAGAATTCGGGAAGCCATGAGACGAGGGTCGGTTCGATGATCTTGCCCTCGACAAGCTCCATCACGCCCTTGCCGGTGAAGACGAAGGCCATGTAATAGAGCAAGGCTCCGGTGAAGATGAAGAAGGGCTTGATCGCCAGACGCTGGGCGCCAAAGCGGAAAGCGACATAGAGGACACCAAGCAAAAAGCAGCCGAGCACGAAACCGGCGATGATGGCAGGAATGCCGACCGCATCACTCGCATCCAGTGCCAGCGCTTGATAGAAAAGCACGGTTTCGGCACCCTCGCGATAGACCGCAAGAAAACTCGCAAACCACAGCGCCTTCATCGAGCCGCTTTCGATGGAACGGTCGACCGTGCCCTTGATATACTGCATCCAGCGCTCGGCCTCGGCCTTTGACAAGAGCCAGTAGCTCATGAAGAAGAGCACGACCGCGGCGAGCAGCATCGTCGCCCCTTCAAGCAGCTCCTGCTTGTCGGCGGTGACATGGAAAACCATCTTGAACAGGATCGCTGTGACGACGCTAAGGCCCAGAGCCACAGCAACGGAATTCACGATGACGCCAAGCTTGTCTCGATTGCCGGTCTTGATGAGATAGGTGGCAATGGCAGTGACCACCAGCATGGCCTCGAAGCCCTCGCGCAGAATGATGATGAGGGAATAGAGGAACAAGGCCCATGGGCTTTCACTATCGCTCGAGAAGAGCCCAACTGCAGTATCCAGATCCGCTCTCATGGCCGCGATCTCTGCGTTCAGGTCTTCTCTAGAGGCACCCGCTTTCATCAGGGCTGTCAGTTTGCTGAAATGTCCCTCGAGTGTGGTCTTGAGACTCGCATCCCGTGCACCGACAATCGTCTCCATGCCGGAATCTTCAAAAATATCGAAATAGCTGTTCTGCACCGTCGCAATGGCGGTTGCCTGATCACCGGCCTCATGAAGCGCCGCAGCCTTGTTCATTTCCCCGATGACTTGATCAGCAACGGCTGCCCAGTCTCCCTCGACATCCTCTGCAGCGGCAGGCACGCCTTCGACCATCTTGCTGCCTTCGACGACAGGAAGTCCTGGCAGGACATCGGCAATGTCATCATGAAGCACGGCCGCAGAGGCGCGAACCATGCGGGCGGGCTTACCATCCTTGACCAGCTCCATGATGCGGGTGAACTCCGCATTGAAGGCAATATCGCGGGATTGGCTGGCATAGCGCCGAACGACGGTCTCCAGCAGGCTGTTCTTGTAGCCTTCCCAATGAGCCTTGCGGATCAGATCCTCGGCCCCTTGCGCATCCCCGCTCTCATAGGTGTCGGAGGCCTGCTGCAGGATGGAAAGGATGCTGTCGTTGACGTCGACCCAGAAGGGATCCGCAACTTGCTCCGGCGCGTCTGCAGCAGATGCCTCGACTGCCTTTACAGCGTCCGACACTTCGGCCTTGATGACGACGCCCTCTTCAAGCGCGGGCAAAACCTCCCATATCGCAGCGATCTGGTTGTCGATCCGGCTGCTCACCGTCGCGATCGCCTCTCCCTTTATGATCAGCTTGCGGATGTCGCCGAATTCCGCTTCCAGCTCGTTGCTTCTTCGCGCGGAAATGTTGATGCGGATCGGACCTTCGAGATTCTCAAACAGCTCGAAATAGGCTTTCTGCACACTCGTCTTGGCGAGGTCGGCCTCTCCCTGCTGATATTCGGTCTCCGCCTGCTTCAGCACGGTCTCGATGCGTTGAATGAGGTCCCGATAGTCGGGTCCTTCGTCTGACCATGCAGGCAGCAGCATGGCGCAAGCAACAAATAGAAAAGCGGCAACTCTGAGCGCATTTCGCATGGGATCAATTCCGATAGTCTGAATTGTTCACTCGTTTGCGAAATCAGATACGGGACAATCTGGGGGGCTCAACAGGGCGGAGCCGGGCAGTGCGAGAAACGTAACGCAAATGAGTATCATTCTCACTGCCACGATAAACACTAAATTCTTGAATTGCAAACTCAAGTAAACTAATTTGTGCCAATTTGTCGCACTTTAACACCGGTAAGGACGGATGTCGCTACGTGCTATTTCTTATTTTGAGGCAAAAACTCCGATTTTGCAGTGGAAAGTCTGTTGAACGCGGAGCCGACCCATACCCGGAAGTAAGCGAGAACGGGCAGAAAGCCTCAAGGCCCCTTAAAAGGCGGATGCCAGCAAAGATCTGGAAGCTATTGGGTAAAGGTCAACTATTTCCAGAGGCAGAAAACCAGCATGCACAGTTCACAGGTCGTGGAAATCATTCAATGTGTCCCGAAAACACAAAGCCCGCCAACCAGCATGGTCAACGGGCGAAAAATTGGTTGCGGGGGTAGGATTCGAACCTACGACCTTCAGGTTATGAGCCTGACGAGCTACCGGGCTGCTCCACCCCGCGCCAAATCTAAGCGGATATGCTTGAGCAATATCCATTCTTATATGGTGCCGAAACCGGACCATTTCAAGTGACCAACGATCTGAGAAGTTGGTTGAGGGCCGAGCGAACGTCGTCCCCTGCACAAAGCTTGAAAGCGTGCTACGCCGCACGTGTAGAAGCTAAATCATGTCATTGCAATAGTTTTTTCCCCAAAACGGGGAAAAAGATGAATGATGACGCCGCTGGCCGGGTTGAAATCACAGCATCGCGGCCATCGTAAGCAAGCAGAAAACTCCAAAAACTCAGAACCTTGTCGCTATCTCAGTGAGAAGTGCTTCCAGTTCTGCGGCAGGTCCTTGAGGGCGATATCCGGAATGAGATGGCGGTTGGCACCAGCGAACTTCATGAACTCCGCTGCAGCAAGGCAGATGCCGCGTCTGAGATAAGCCAGGCCGATTTCCTCATAAAGCTCCATATCCTGAACCGGCAGGCGAACCAACTGGCCCTCCTTCAGCTCTCTCTGCAGGCCCCAGTCCGGCAGGAAGGCAATGCCGAACCCCACCTGAACCATGGCGCGGATGAGATTGGTATCGTTGGATTGGAGCACCACCTGGGGCTCGAACCCCATCGTGCGGAAGAAATAGTCCGACACGGCGCGGAAGTTCATGCCGTCCTTGAACAGGATGAAGCGTTCATTCTGCAGGTCGCGTTTCGAAATCTGCTGCTTCTTCGCCAGTGGATGAGCCGGATGGGATACCAGCAGCGCCTCATGGTTGGCAAGATGATAGCCCTCAAGGCGCGGGTCGCTGAGTGGGAAGGGAAGAAATCCGATATCGAGCTCACCCGAGAGAATCTGATCGACGGTCGTCACCGTGTGCAGTGTGGTGCGCACATCGAGATCCACATTCGGGTAGGTGTCGGCGAAGGCCTGATACATTGATGCCCACAGATAAGCGGTCGCTGACGAACTGGTGCCGATCCGCAAGGAGCCGTTGACCGCAGCAGGAAGCGGCACGGTTTTTTCTTCCAGCTTGCGCCTCAGCATCAGGATTTCAACAGCCGTGTCGAACAGATTGAAGCCCGCTTCGGTCAATTTCACCGCCCGACCATCGCGAACAAACAGCGGTTCCCCCACCTCTTCCTCCAGTTTCCGGATCAACTGACTGACCGCAGACTGGGTGAGATGCATGTGATCTGCGGCCCGCGTGAAACTTTCCCGTTCGGCGGCAGAAACGAAGGCTTCAAGGTGGCGAAATTCCATGGCACAACTCATTAGTGAAACTTATCTATTCCATTATAATACATCGTTTGACTAATGGAAATGCTGGTGACACTATTCATCCATCTTGTTAGACAAAGGGAGAATGGTCTCCCAAAGCAAGCAATATTTATCGGGAGGAAACGATGAAGAAATTTCTTGCACTGGCAGCAATATCCTGTGTTGCCATGACGCTGGGGCTCGCTCCGCAAGCAGCAAATGCCGCCGACCGGACATTCAAAGTCTCGCACATTTTCAATACCTCGCATCCAGTGCACAAAGGGCTCTTGAAAGCCAAGGAACTGCTGCAGGAAAAATCGAACGGTCGCCTCGACTTGCAGATCTTCCCGGCCGGGACCTACGCCAACTACAAGGATTCCATCAAGGCAGTTCGCATGGGGGTTCTCGACCTCTGTCCGCTTGATACTGCCGTCGACTATTATCCGGAATCCGGCGTGTTGCTCTCGCCCTACACCTTCCGCGACTATGACCACTGGCGCTCCTTCAAGAAAAGCGCGGTCTACGACAAGCTGCTCGATGACATCGGCGATAAGGTCGGCGTCAAACAGCTCTCGCTCTACACCTTCGGCTTCCGCCACACCACGACCAAAAGCGTGGAAGCGAAAACCCCTGAAGATTTCGCAGATCTGAAACTGCGCGTGGTCAACTTCCCACCCTATCCGGAAGCAGCAACTGTGCTCAATGCTCACGGCACCCCGTTGCCGATCGGCGATGTCTACATGTCCCTGAGCAGCGGCGTCGCGGACGGTCAGGAAAACCCATACACCCAGATCCTGACCATGAAGTTCTACGAAGTGCAGAAATACCTAATTCTGACCGGTCACATGCTGGCCTCTTCCGGGACCATCATGTCCCAGAAGTCATGGAATTCACTCTCGCCCGAGGATCAGAAGATTGTCGAAGAGGTCTTCACCGCAGAGGCCGAAGCCATCGATGAGGACGTCATCTCCAACGAAGCCGAGATGTTCCGCGACTTGACCGAAAACAAGGGGATGATCCCGGTCACCGTCGATAAGGCCCCCTTCATGGCCCGCGTCCCGCTGGTGCTTGATAAATATCCCCAGTTCAAGGAACTCTACGAAGAAATCCAGGCCATCAAATAGACCCCTGGCATCTTCTCTAAAATCCAGTCCCATAGATCCTATGCAATTTATGGGCGTTTGAAGGATTGCGCACAAAGGCGGCGCCTGACCGAGGTCGCCGCCTATCGACGCAGCCCTTCCGGAGTCCCGCAATGACCCTCACAAAAACACTTCAAACAGCGGAAACAGTCGTCGGCATCATCTGTCTGGGCAGCATGTTCGTCATAATCTGCGCCAACGTCGTCATGCGCTACGTCGCATCCGATCCGATCTTCTGGGCCGAAGAACTCTCCAACTTCCTGTTTGTCTGGGCCGGGTTTCTGTCCTGCGCCTACATTCTGGCAGAAGACCGTCACATCCGCGTCACCCTATTCGTCAATCTGCTGCCGCCGATGGCCCAAACATGGATCAATCTGGTGCTCTCGATTGTCCTCGTCGTCATGTTCGGCTCATTCGTATGGCCATGCATTGTTGCCCTAGAAAGCATGAATGTGACCGCCGCGCTGCAGATTTCCGAGACCTACCCCTACTCGATCCTTCCCCTGTCCATGGGGCTGTGCTGCGTGCATAGCCTGGTGCATGTGCTGAGGCTGGCTCAGACGATCAGGGTTTCCTATCAGGAGAAAGCGGCATGACTGTCCTTGCTTTCGTCATCCTCTTCTTTGTTCTCTTCTTCCTTGGCATGCCAATCGCCTTTGCGATGATCACCTCTGCCTGGGCCTATGCACTGCTCGAAGGCATCGATCTGGGCTTTCTGTCCCTGCAGATGTTCACCAGCCTCGACTTCTTCGTCCTGCTGGCCATTCCGCTGTTCATCCTGACCTCCGAGGTGATGAACCGGTCCAGCGTCTCGGCCCGGATTTTCGACTTCGCCAACTCGCTGGTCGGCTTCATCCCCGGCGGACTTGGCCATGTCAACGTGCTGACAAGCGTCATCTTCTCCGGCATGTCCGGATCGGCAGTGGCTGACGTCGGCGGCATCGGGCGGCTCTGCTACCGCTCCATGGTCGATGATGGTTACAACAAGCCCTTCAGCGCAGCTGTCACCGCCAGCAGTTCCGTCATCGGACCCATCATTCCGCCAAGCATTCCGATGGTCGTCTTCTCGATGGTGTCCGGAGAATCAATCGCGCGGCTCTTTCTGGGCGGGGCAGTGCCCGGCATCCTGATCGCAGCCTGCCTGATGATCTATATCTACTTCGTTGCACGGCACTCCGGTCATCCCGTCCATCCGCGTCAGTCCCTTGCCCTCGTCATTGCTGCCCTGATCCGCGGCTTCTTCCCCCTGCTCACTCCGGGCATCCTTCTGGGCGGAATCTACCTCGGCGTCGTAACGATTACGGAAGCAGCTGCTCTGGCCGTTGTCTATTCACTCATCCTCGGCATCTTCGCGTTCCGCCAGTTCGCCGTGTGGGAAATCATTGCCTGCCTGAAGAGCGTCTTCATCATCTGTGGCAGCATTCTCATCCTGTTGCCTGCGGCCAAGGTATTCGGCTTCGTGCTCACCGCCGAGAGCGTACCAGACCTGTTCTCGGGCATGGTGCTGTCAATTTCAGATAACCCGGTGTTCATTCTGATCGCGATCAACGTGCTGTTTCTGGTGCTCGGCTGCATCTCCGATCCGAACGTCAACATCATGCTGTTCGTCCCCATCGTCATGCCATTGGCCAATGCCATTGGTATGGATCCGACCCACTTCGGCGTGGTCGTGGTTCTCAACTGCATGATCGGCCTCGTCACCCCGCCTGTCGGAAGCCTACTGTTCACGCTCAGTGGGATGGAGAACATCCCCATCGAGAAAATCATCAGACAGATGTGGCCCTTCATTGCCATCTTCGTGCTGCTGCTCGTGGTCGTGACGGCCTTCCCCTCGCTGGTTCTCACCCTCCCCAACATGCTGTCCTAGGATCATCAAGGAACACTTTCATGGCACAATCTCCCAGCCTAAAAACAATCCTGCAACGTGGTGGCACCATCAAGGGCATCATGGTCGCGGAACTGAAGTCGCCCATGCTCGGGGCCATGATGGACGCCTCCGGCCTTGACTTCATGATCATCGATCAGGAGCATGGCGCCTACAGCCCCGAAGCCCTCGGAGCCATTATCGCCGGCTTCAGACATGGCACATGCAAGCCCATCGTGCGCATCCCCGAAACGCGGCGGGACTGCTTCCTCACCCCTCTGGAGCTGGGTGCAAAAGGCATCCTTGTGCCCCATGTCGAAAGCCGTGAACAGGCCGAAGCAGCGGTTCGCTTCTGTCGCTATCCGCCTCAGGGTGACCGAGGCGTCAGTCTTTGCAGGTCCCACACCAACTTTGCCCGCGTCAACAAGAACACCTACCTGTCGGAAGCCAACGACGAGATCCTTCTGATCGTCCAGATCGAGACCAAGACGGCAATGGACAATCTCGATGAAATCCTGTCGACACCGGGCCTCGACATGGCCTTCATCGGCCCGTCCGATCTCTCGGTCTCCTGTGGTGTGGACAGCAACCTCAGGCATGCCGACATGCGGGCCCTGACGGCCAGAATCATCGAAGCCGCCCAGCGTCACTCTGTTGGCATCGGCGTGCAGACCTATGATCTGGAAGCAGCAAAAGAACTGCAACAACAAGGTGTTCGCCTGATCTCCTACGACACGGACGTCAATGCCCTGATGACAAGCATTCGCTCGAGAAACGAAGCCCTGAGCGCCCTTCTCCCCGCAAGCACCACTGACGGAGACAAGTAATGCAAGCTCCTCCCCGCTGTGTGCTGGGTATAGATCTCGGCACCAGTAGCCTGAAGTGCGTCATTTTGGATGCGGAAGGAACGGTTCGGGCAACCAGCGACCAGTCCTATCCCACGGCCAGTCCTCATCCGGGATGGGCCGAACAGGACCCCGCAGACTGGCTCCGGGCTCTCAAATCAGTGCTGAAGACACTGGTGGAAATGGACCCCCAAGGCATGCAGGCCCTGCAAGCCATCGGGATCTGCTCCGCAGCCCATATTCCGGTCCTCCTCGACGACAAAGACGATGTGCTCCGGCCTGCCATTCTCTGGAATGACAACCGCAGCACCGAAGAGGTCGCCTATCTCCAGACCCACCATCTGAACGCAATCCAAAAGACAACCCTCAACCAGCCCGGTTGCACCTGGACGCTGCCCCAGCTGATGTGGGTCAGGAACCAAGAGCCTGAAGCGATCGGTAAAACCCGTAGCCTTCTCAGTTCCAAGGACTATCTAGTGTACCGTCTCTGCGGCCGAAAGGTCATGGACATGGGAAGCGCCGCAGCCACGCTGATGCTCGATGATGCCACCCGGTGCTGGAGTGAACCTCTCGTCAGACTGAGTGGCCTGACACCAGACGCCATGCCGGAGATCGTCAATGCGACCGATGTCGTGGGGCACGTTTCGGAACAGGCCTCCTCCGAATTTGGCCTGAAGGCTGGCATCCCGATCATCGCTGGCGGCATGGACACGACAGCAGAACTCGTTGGCAATGGACTGCTCTCGGCCGAAGGCAGCTATCTGATCCGCATGGGAACCGCTGGCGGCATCATGGTCGTGGAGGACCACCCTGCTGCACTCGGCGGTGTCATCACCTATCCGCACCTGAAAGCAGGCTCATACTACCGGCAGGCGGGCACAAACACTTGCGCCACGGCCCTGCAATGGATGCGCAACCAGTTGGCTTTCCTCGGCCCGGATGTCGATGACAAGATCAGCTACGAAGCGCTGGATGCCCTTGCGGCAAAAGTCCCACCGGGGGCCTCCCAACTGCTGTTCCATCCCTATCTGCAAGGAGAGCGGGCTCCCTACTGGAATGCCGATATGCGCGCGAGCTTCACCGGCATCGACATCAACCATCGCTGGCCCGATTTTGTCAGGTCGGTCATGGAAGGCGTGGCCTTCTCGCTCAGGGACTGCGCGACGCTGTTTGCGGATGGCCAGAGAGACAGTCGTCGGGCCATCCTCACCGGAGGCGTCACAAAGAGCCCGATCTGGTCACAGATCATCGCTGATGTCTTCAATATGGAACTCCTCACCATTCGTGACGGAGGCTCCGCCTTCGGCGTTGCCCTGATGGCGTCTGTCGGTGGTGAGCTGTTCGGATCTCTTGAAGAGGCCACAAGAACAGCCATCCACTACGACCGGAGCTTTCATCCCATCGCCGAGAATGTGAAGACCTATCAAAGCCGGTTCGATGCCTACAAAGGCATTGTCATTCGCCTTCACTACCCTGCGGCAAACTTGGCCGACAGCGGTGAGTTGCCAACCGTCCCCCTCCAGCAGCGTGGTTAGGGCACAAACACCGATCGAGAGCGAAGGTCCTCTCAAACAGGCAGGGCGAACATCTCCTAATATACGCCCTGCCCGCTTGTCCGTTACCGAATGACTTGTCAAAGTCATCAGCTCAATTGTCTTGAACGTTGTCGAGAGTGCGACTAGCGGAAATCTGCAAGCATCATTGAGATGGAACTAAGGCAAGCGCAGCACCAGCATTCAAACCGGACCTCCAAAGTGGGGCTGATCACAGGTTCCCGAGCGTTTCTCAGAACCAGTGTTTGAAGCCGACCCTGAAGCCGTTCTCCTTGGCATTGGTGCCAAACTCGCCGCGATAGGAAACCCC
The DNA here is from genome assembly GCF_963662805.1 of uncultured Cohaesibacter sp. Lineage (NCBI taxonomy): Bacteria > Pseudomonadati > Pseudomonadota > Alphaproteobacteria > Hyphomicrobiales > Cohaesibacteraceae > Cohaesibacter > uncultured Cohaesibacter sp. The sequence continues at coordinate 166,998 of NZ_OY759877.1, read as the reverse complement.
GAGCGCAAGATCCGAACCACGCGAGAAGGAAAGACCGGCCTCGATAAGTGCGGTATCGCGATCAATTGGTGAGCCGGAGATCTTGAAGGCATCGCCGCCGGATGCAAACCGCATGTTCGTCGAAGTCTCAAGATCACCGACCGCATGTTGCCAGGCCAAAGAGCCATTCAGCACAGTCTCAATGTCTTTGGAACGATCGAGCGTGACATCCCCACGCACACCGAGCGACGTCATGCCAAGGACTTCGTTTGTCGAGTCCACACTCAGCTTTGACGCGCCGCCACTTTCTATGAAACTGTCGGACCATTGATGAAGGATGGCCCCACCAGCAAAGGGCTGCAGGCGTGCGGCATCAAGCTCATAGGTATAGCCGATCTCTGCAAACAACTGAGCCGTGGATGCGTCATAATTGGCGGACAGGCTGTCCGAGAAACCGGTGAAGCTGACCTGCCGCTTGGCATCAACCTGATGCCAGATATAGTTGGCCCCGAGGGTAAGCCCGATAACACCATCCAGAGCGTCCCATTGGGTTCCGCCGTAAAGGCCCATGTGATAATGGTCGACTTCGCTGGAAGAATTCACCGATGTTGCCGAAACACTACCGTGCGAATAGCCACCTAGCACACCGGCTCGCCAGCCCTCGATCAACTCCGCATCGACACCGAGCAGAAAGCCTTTTTCATCACTGCTTGTGCGGGCCGTGTTGGCTGTCGCCCCGACTTCGCCCCACATACCAAAAGCCTGCGCCCACATCTGTGGCGTTCGGGTGAAGGAAGAGGGAATATCCTCCTCGTTATGAAACCCAACCGAGACCTGATCTCCCGAACCGCCGATGCCGCCCATAGCGCTGCGTAACCGCAGACCCACAGCCCCCCGGTCAATGCCCGAATTGACTGCGAGCAAGCTTTGCATATTGGCATATTGCTCGCCGGTCAGCTGATTGAAGGCGCTGGCAGGCTCGCCATTCGGCAGGGCCAACACAGCCTGAGAGAGGGCATTGTTCGATGACATGCCTTCGATGGCCAATGCCACTTTATACTGGTTGGGGGTTTCAGCAAAATCTGAAAACACCTGTGTTTGAGACAAAGTGAGCGTCGCTTCTGTCGCTGAATAGGAAACATTCGCGGTCAGAAAGGCAAAATCCTCGGTGATCGTATCAAAGGTGCCGGACAGGGTGGAGGCTGATATGATCGTGTAAACTGTCTCCGTATCATAGGAAGCACCGTCATCCGTCCCACTCTCTGACTGGATGCTCAGCGTCGCACCACTATCAATGGTGATCGTTCCGGTGGAGACCAGCTTGTCGCCAGTCCCATCACTGTCCACTTCGACCTCATAAGTGGATCCGTCAACAAAGATCAGATCACCATCCACCGTCAGGGTGCCAATGGAATTACCCGGCGCGATGGTGGCTCCGGACGCAAGCGTAACGTTGGAAACCGTACCCGTTCCGCCGAGCGTTCCGCCATCCAGTACATCAATGAGGCTGGTAAGCGTGGTATTGACCGCCAAGGTCCCGCCTGAAACGGAGAAGGTTCCCATCACCTCCCCTGCCGTACCGGTCAGGGTCCAGGTCGAGCTTCCCGTCTTGGAATAGGCCTCAAAACCGGTGTATTGCGTGCCAATCTCATCAAGATCGAAGCTTGTGTCATTGCTGCCCCCAAGGATCAGCGTATCTGAGCTTCCGTTTGCAACCACATTGCCATTGATGACATACCCAGATTGAAGCTCCAGAGAGTTGGTGCCAGATGTGAATTCAATGGCATTCGCCCGCGTTACTCCATCCCCGGACAATCCACCGGTAATCGTTCCGCTGTTGACGAGGGTGATATCGAAGCCTGTTACACCAACGCCTCCGGCTCCATCAACTCCATCATGAATTCCATCATCTGCAAGCCGGCCATCAATGCCCCCAACCCCACCATTGCCACCGGTGATGGTACCACTGTTGGTCAGAGAGAACGAAGACCCGCTGACACCAGCACCACCAACTCCACCATTCGCACCACGACCGGCAGCCATACTCCCATAACCGCCATTCCCACCGTCCCCACCGTTACCGCCAGTGACAGTCCCGGTCGTGATCAGGGAGAAGGAATAGCCGTAGACACCGGCTCCCCCGGCACCACCTGCACCACCGTTTCCAGCTTGAAAGTAGCCGACACCACCAGTGCCGCCAGCGCCGCCAGTCCCTCCGGTGATGTGTCCTGAGCTCTCCAAAGAAAAGTAATAAGCATCGACGCCATTGCCACCGGCCCCGCCATTTTGGCCAATGCCCCCAAAATAATAGTCGTAACTGCCCGAAGCGCCATCTCTTGCATTGCCTCCGGCGATATCGGAATTGCCGTTGACGATGAATCCCGCTCCGGAAAGAGCTGATGACCCACTCCCCCCATCGCTTGTTGCATCGTCGCCTTGCAGGGTGCCAGACAGGGTTGCTTTCAGGGCCGCTGCAGATGACGCACCATTGAGGGTCAGGGATGTTGAGCCGGCCCCGCCTAAGGCTGAACCGATGACTTCAACGGCATGGTCTGTCGTGATCGAAATATTCGCCGATGCGCTTGGCAGCGTACCCGTTATCGTGATGGTGCTAACGCTGGCATCGATGTCAATGACATCGCCGTCGCTTGTGGCTTGCAAGATGGCCCAGCTCAGCGTTCCGCCTGTGGTGCCGGTTCCATCATCGGAGCTTTTCGTCACCGTGTAAGTCGGAGACACCGCCATCGCAACATCGCTTCCTGCCACAACGAAGAGAACAGTGGCACAAATGGCGGTAGACGCAAGCAATCGAGATGTCACATGACGCCGACGCTTGTCGGCGGAAAGTGGGCGTCGAAAGGAAAGGGTAGACATGACAAATCTCTGAAAAACAAAGTGAACGGGAACGGGCTATGCGTGATCCAATCACACGTTATGTGATTGACACATTGTTGGGATTGAACTTTGGATCGTTCCAGAAGGCATCGTTGTCGAAACGATGAAACGCATCTGGCGGCAAGACTGTCTGGCGCGGAATGGCTTCAACCTTCTCGCGGACATGGTGCAACCCCGGAGTGCCAAGCGTCTGGTCGAAGGAGACCGCATCAAAGGTGATATTTTCAAAATCATGCTCGAAAAGCGGTTCGCCAATGAAATCATAGACAGCACGCATCACCCGTTGCGGATCGCTTGTCAGACTTTCATAGCGCAGCAGCATGAGCTGTCCCGGCTCCGAGCCAAAAAAGGCTTCCTTAACGGCATTATAGGCATAGCCGACCATGCCGGACCCCTTGGCCAGAAAGTCTACCCGGTCATAAACCGTACCCTCGGCCTTGAAGCCGAAGATGCCCGAGGTGGTTAGGGTGGGCCTTCCGGCGATCCGTTCGATGCTGTCGACAACCCAGCCAAGATCTCGCACGCAGGCGATGACCTTCGACTGCGGATAAAACTCGTTGAGCAACGGCATCATCGCGCACCATTGGCGACTGGTGTCGAAGATGATCTCCTGCGGATAGTCCTCCGGGGAATAGAAATTATCCAGCACGCTCAGAAGCAGTCGACGGCGCTGCGCGTCAGAGATCAACTTGGCATTCTCGCGCGGTTCACACATCTGGTCGCGCAAGCCGATCATCATCCGGGAAACCGGCGTGGTCATGTCAGCATGAAAGCGAGGATTTTGCCTGAGGAGAGCTGAGAGGAGAGTGGACCCGGAACGAGGCAAACCGGATATGAAATGGTATTTCTTGGGCGTTGGCATTCAGGAAGCCCTTGATTCTTTCTTCTGGCGCCGAATTCACATATCCAGCCTTGTTTGGAAATGACCACACCTTAGGGATTATACCGGTGCGCCAGCATGAAAAGCAGAACCATTCATACATGAATCAATATATCCAGAAATAATGTGTTTAGAACTCCATAGATTGTCGCATGGCATATTACCAATGACAATTTACACTACTGAAATACTTAACTAAAATACAGTAATTATAGTAATCATCATTATTATAAGAAACAATATATATTCCATACAAATAACCAGACACAATAAAATCCGTGCAGAAAAAATGGAGATCCAAAATATTACGCTAGGACAAGAAATCTCGAACCTTCAGGCATAAATCCGTCCTTTTTCGATTGAACAGAATTAAACGGCGAAGTGCCCGCACATCATCACCAATCCAGCCGAACACAACAATGATGTGGTTGCCGCCTAGCTCGAAAATAGGGTTCTACGAGATCAGGAATATGATCGATAAGGTTGAGATATTTTCGAAGGGGACAAATGAAGTCTACACGATCTAAAGTGATCGGCTTCTTTCTTATGGTTTCCGGCGGCACGTCCAGAAAACACAAAACCCGCCAACCGGACTGGTCAACGGGTGAAAAGTTGGGTGCGGGGACTCGCAACAATCGCTTGCATACATCATCATTCTTTGTTTAGCACGCATCTCTCCGAAGGCAGAGGCCAGGGGTTCGAATCCCTTCGGGCGCGCCAATATCTCATTGAAAAATTAGTGCTTCACAAAAGCCACCGATGTTCGCGCGAACTACGGAACGCCAAATTCCATTCCAATTCCATTGAATTTCGTACAAATCTCGTACAAGGCAGCACTCGATAACGCTGATTAAAATTCTTGGGGCAATTGAGACGGCGCGCTTGAATCAATTGTTGGGCTTCCTGATGCCTCAAGCCAATAACGTCGACAAGCACTCTCATCACATCAGGAAAACATGTCCCCTGCCCTATCCGCTTGCTGTCTCAATGGACAGGACAGCAAACCGGCAAGGCAAGAAACGGAGGTACTATATGGCAGACCTATTTATCAGTATGGGCCACGATGTCAGTGCCAGAAATTTCGGCAGTTCAAACGAAGCGCAATGTGTCTGAAAGCCAAGTTACCGCCATCTCGCGCTCAAACGCGAGATGGCAACCATGTGCCCGGCTCCACCAGCAAAGGCTCCATTCCGGCGGCCTCGATTGCATCCTTGCCCATTGACGTGGTGATGAAGCGCGAGGGCCTTGGAAAGACCACACCATTCTCCATGATCCGGTGACCATTGGCGATGGCCAACACTGGCACCAGACGTTCCATATCCAGAACCGTAATATCGGCATCCGCTCCAACCGCCAAATGTCCCTTGTTCTGCAGGCCGAGCATTTTTGCAGGCGTGACGCTTGTCTTAGTGACGAAATCGGCAATCGATAGGGCCGTCATGCGCACCAGTGGCAATCCACGCTCGACGATATCGTTGCGCGGAATACCGCCGCCATCTGTCGCCAGTGCGTCAATGCAAAAAGTGCCGTTAGACTTTTTGGCGGTTGCGAGGTGAATGCGCGGTTCAGGTGGATTGACCATAAAACTGCAGCCAGTCTGCATGTCGGCTTCCATCCAGGCATCGTACCCCTCCCGCCCCGTCGCCAAAACAACAGTGCCATCTACGATCTTGTGTACATGCGTCCACCCCGCGAGAATGGATTCCGCCATCCCCTGCTGGTTCGGTGTAAAGCCACCCAAAACAACGCCCCGCTTGGTTGCATCGCTCTCAGGCACGCCATTTGAACACACAGCGGATGTTCCGTTAAAAGGAGCAAGATAACTCTCAGACCAGACGTTCGGATGGGCGGCAAGCGTAGCGATCACTTCCTCACCACCCATCACACCGGCATCCCGCGCGTAGGTATTGATATGCGGCATATGCAGAGGGTGTCCGGCAGCCAACTCGCAGGCTTCAGCCATGGTTGCCGGTTTTGGCGGCGGCGTCTCGAGAGTGCCTGCATGAAAGGCGACATAGGCTCCATGCTCGCCGCATACCCGGATCACTCGTGCTGAACATTCCTTGCTCAGCGGGAAGTGCCCGCCAAGGATCTTCAGGCCAATCGCCCCTGCCCTCTGGCTTCGCACGAGCAAATCCGTCAACTCGTCCGAGCCCGGATTGACCGATCCTACAGTATGGCCGGGGCGAATATAGTTTATGCAGCCAATGGATAATCCGGCCCCATGACTGCGGGCAAGTTCGACAACCCCTTCAATAGGCCCAGCCATATCGAGTGCGGTGGTAACACCAGCCATAGCCATCATCTTGTGCCCTTCACGCCCACCAAGCCAGCGCGATATATGAACATGCGTGTCGATGATCCCCGGCATGACCACCTTGCCCTCAAGGTCGAAGTCAAGCTCTGCGCTGCCGTCGATCGTTGGCCCGACTGCGACGATCCTGCCGTTCTGGATTGCGATATCTCGTCTCGCCTCGATTTCATTGCGCGGATCAACAAGCTTGCCATTACGCAGGAGTATGTCGAATTTTGCGGCCATGTCTTACACGTCTCTGATTGTTTGTATTAAGATAGAAGATGCCGGGCTTCAGGACTCGCTTTGCAAATGTGCAATGAGGCGGCGAAGGACCAGCGGGAGCTTTTTCGACTGTCCCACAAGCCAGATCGGCTCAGTGGGAAGCTGAGAAGGCGTCAACGCCACGAGACCGGAAGGAAGCTGAATGTTGGGCATGAAGGCTGCGCCAAAGCCCGTTTCTACGAAGGACATTTGCGAACCCAATGTTGGCGCCGTGAAAGACGTCCTTAGATCCAGACCAAGCGCAGCATAATAATCGGCAGTGATGTGATGCCTTAGCGAGCCCTTTGGCGCCAGCACCTGTCGCAGGGACCAGGGTGCTGCTTCCTGTCCCTTGGGAACCACAAGGCGATACCGCATCCGCCCGATCTCGCGGTACATATGTTTCGCAAAGGGTGGCTTGAGCAAGGTCAGGACCAGAGCGGTTGGTGAAGCGGACAGGCAGTCGATGATGGCAGATCGGGTTTCAGGGGCGGGTTTTACCGAGACGATCATCTCGGGATGCTCGGCCCACAGTCGGGACAGGGCCGGCGCAAAGCCTCCTTCAAGAATTTCGCCGCAAACATAGAGTTCTATATCACGCCGATCGCCGCGGCTGAGTGCCCTCGCCTTCGCCTCGAACGCTTCAACTGCTTCGATCAGTTCCGAGATTTCGCCGCCTAGAAAGCGGGCCTCCCGTGTCGGAACAAGACGCCCACGCACCCGATTGAACAATGGCGCCGAGATGCTGTTCTCGAAATCACCAAGTAGCTTGCTGGCAGTGGGTTGAGAAATATTCAGGGAGTTCGCGGCGGCTGTCAAAGAGCCCTCGGAAAGGATTGCCTGAATGAGTTGAACGCCTTTGATACTCATAGCAAATCCTCCCGCTTCGCGAGTTTTTCACGAAACAGCGAGATAAAATGCCTTGCCTCGAGTGACAGCTGTACGCTCTGATGCTTGCGCGCAACCGCGGCATAACGGATCGCAGGGTGCAAACGGATCGGCACAACCTTTTCAGGACGAGCATGAAGAGCGGAAATGCGGCTCGTGAGCGCTGGAGCGATGCCCTGTTCACACAGCTTTACCGATAATCCGAAGGTGTCTGCGATCATGAAAGGTTGCCACTGAACCCCCTTGGCCTGAAACCCTTCATTGATCAAGCGGCCAATCGGCCGATGTTCCGGAACACCCACGTGGTGATGTTGCGCAAGATCCGCAAAGTCAATGCGTCGCTTGCTGCTGAGCGGATGCCCAAGGGGAGTGAGCAGAATGACTTCATCGATGCCAAGCACCTCATCAATCAAATCGGGCTCATCCGTCAGGCCTGCCGCCAGCCCGAAATCAACATGTCCGGCGCGCACCTCGTGATTGAGGTCATCAGTCGAGACGGTCTGAAATTTTAGAGCAACCTCCGGCATTGCCCTGCTGAATTCCTCGATCACTTCGGGCACCACATCTTGGGCATATCCCGGCGAGATCGCGATTCCCAAGCTTTGACGCCTGCCGAGATTGTTTACGATACGATCAACCCGCTCACTGCGTTCAAGCACCTGGCGGGCTGGTGCCTGAAGATAGAGCGCCGCAGCCGTCGGGGTGATTTGCCCCCCCATTCGCTCGAACAGAACCAGCTCAAGGCGCTGCTCGAGGTAGGAGATTGCCTTGCTTACAGCAGGCTGCGAGACGCCGAGTTCTCTGGCCGCTCCAGAGAAAGAGCCGTGGCGCAGTACCTCGAAGAAAATTTCGATATACCGCGGGTTTAAAAGAGCGCGGCGAAAGGAAGGAACGGAGTTATTCATAACCAAAATCTATGACATTCTTTTCAATTGCCATAGGACTTTTTGCTAAAGCTGTGTTTATAGTCCCCAGAAGAAATAAAGCTGCACACTGGCAGGGATACATGAACACATCAATTTTTAAGACATTTTTGCCTTTGAACGGCATCGACGCGGAAAAAGCAAAGCTTCTGATTTGGGCTATTACCTGCGCCGTTACGGCACTCGCCTTCTGCGTGCTGCCAATTCTGCACGCAAGCAGCTCATATCTGTTTTATATGGCTCTGGCTGTAACGCTCGCCAGCGGCTTTAACTGTGTAGCGGGCCTGACTGGCTACATGCCCTTTGGTTATGTCGCCTTCTATGGCGTAGGTGCCTACACATTCGGAGCTCTTGTCCGCAGCTACGAAAGCCCGATCCTGCTAGCCTTCATCGCGGCAGGCATCGCGGGCGTATTGCTCGGCCTGCTACTGGTTCCAACCCTGCGCTTGCGCGGGGTGTATTTTGGCATCGTCAGCCTTGCGCTCTCGATTATCTGCAAGCTGATTATCTCTCTATTGCCCGAAGAGATCACCGGCGGCAGCTTGGGGCTAGTGATCGCGGCAGCGAACAACCCGTTTGCAGCATACTACAGCATGGTCGCCTTGATGGTGGTGACGCTGGTTGCCTCCGGATTGCTTGCCCATTCCCGTCTTGGCGTCAAACTGCGAGCCATTCGCGACGACAGCGAAGCGGCCGAAACTCTTGGCATCAATGTGCCCTACACCCGCGCCAAAGCCTGGCTGCTAGCAAGCCTGTTTCCAGCCTGCGCTGGCGCGCTTGAGGCTTGGTACAGCAATGCGATTGACCTTGATTCCTCCTTCAACCTGCTCATCACGACCAAGACAATAGTCTACGCAATGGCAGGAGGACTGAGCTTTGTGTGTGGGCCGCTTGTTGGAGCCATCGGGTTTTATGTGATCGACCAGATCGTGTGGAATCTGTTCCCTGCTCTCAATCTGTTCTTTCTTGGCCTGTTCATTGTCGTTCTGGTCATCTGGTTGCCGCGCGGAATTGTTGGCCAAATCGCCTTCAAACGCTCCCGCCTTCGCAAATATATTCCCTGAACGAGGCTGACAGAATGGAATTCCTGATCATTCAAGGTCTGATTAATGGCGTCGTCATCGGCGTAATCTATTCCCTCATCGGGGTCGGCCTCAACATCATCTTCGGCGTCTTGCGTGTGGTAAACTTCGCCCACGGGGAGGTCATCATCTTAGGCTCCTATCTGGCCTACTTCCTGTTCAACATTTTCGGCCTCTCGCCGTTTCTGGCTTTGCCGATTGCGTTCGTACTGTTCGGTGTCATCGGCTATGCTGCATTCTTTGTTCTGATCCGCCCGTTGCGCAACTCTGATGACCCTGAACACGCCTCGCTTCTGGTCATGTTCGGCCTCTCTCTGATACTGGGCGCTTTGATGTTGCTTGCTTTTGGCGCCGACACCCGGTCGATACAGGTTGTCATTGAACCGATGTATTTGAAAGCCGGTATGGTGATCGTGCCGACAATCCGCTTGATTGCTCTTGGCATTGCGCTCGCCATTGCTGCCGCAACCTTTCTGTTTCTCTACAAGACACTTCCGGGCAAGGCGCTGCGCGCCATCGTCATGAACCGGGATGCTGTGCGTATCGTTGGCATCAATCTTGACCGCATGTCGGCAGGAGCCTTCGGCCTGGGCCTCGGCCTTGCTGCGGTCAGTGGCATTCTCATGGCAATGATCTTCCCGGCCTTCTCTCCCTTTGCTGGTCAGGATTACACGCTTATCGGCTTTATCATTGTGGTCTTGGGCGGCCTTGGGCATCCGATCGGAGCTCTGCTCGGCGGCATCATCTTCGGCCTTGCCGAGCAAATGACCACTGTCTTTGCGAGCGGCACGGTCGCCATGCTCGCTGGACTCATCCTGCTCGTTGCCGTCATCTTGTTCAAACCTTCCGGCCTTGCCGGCAAAGCAGTGAGGCGCTAATGGCCTTCCTTACAGTTTCCAAACTTGGCAAAAACTTCGGCGGCATCAAGGCCCTGAACGAGCTGACTTACGACGTCAAGGAACGAAGCGTTCTCGGTGTACTTGGCATGAATGGCTCGGGCAAGACCACGATGCTTAACTGTATCAACGGGATTTACAACCCCGACGCCGGCGACATCTATTTTGATGGCCAACGCATCAACGACCTCGCCACCCACGAGATCTTCGAACTTGGCATTGGACGCACCTTTCAGGTCCCCAAGCTGTTTCACAAGCTCACTCTGCTTGAAAACCTGATGGTGCCGCTGCTGAACACAGAATTGTCGGACAAGGAAATTGCAGAGCGTTCGGAAGTGTGGCTGCGCCGAGTCAATCTATGGAATCTGAGATACAATTTTGCCGAAGAACTCTCGGGAGGCCAACAGAAACTGGTCGAGATCGCGCGTGTCATGATCGCCGGCCCGAAACTGGTGCTTCTTGACGAACCTTTCGCAGGCGTGAACCCGTCGCTTGCATTGCTTCTCATCGAAGTTATCAGCGAAATGCCGAGCAAAGACGGTTGTTCGGTCATCCTTGTGAGCCATGACCTCACCTCGGTTTATCGCCTTTCCAGCTCAATTCTCGTCATGCATGAGGGACAAAAGCTGGCGCAAGGCTCAGCCGAGGAAATCAAGAACAACCCCGAGGTTATCGAGACCTATCTGGGTACGTGAAAGGACATCTCTTCAAATGACATCCGAACTCCTTTCTCTGGACAAAGCCGTCGTGGCCTACAATGGCGATATCACCGTTTTGAACGAGTTGTCTCTGATTGCTCGCCCCGGCAAGGTGACAGGCATTATTGGTCCCAATGGCGCAGGCAAATCAACCGCTCTCAAGACCTTGGCGGGATTGTTGCCGCTCAAATCGGGCGCAATCAAACTGGGCGATCAGGACCTCAGCCGCGCCAAGGCGCACGAGCGAGCGCTTAACGGCATTGCCTTTGTGCCACAGAACCGATCGACCTTTGGTGACCTGAGCGTGGCTGACAATTTGCAGCTAGGTTGCTGGCCGTTTCGCCGCGACAAAGCCCGCATTGCCCGTGTCCTCGATGAGGTCTATGCCAGATTTCCGGCTCTCCACCAGTTTCGTAACTCTCTGGCACGTGAACTATCTGGCGGTCAGCAGCGCTTTCTTGAAATCGCCAGAGCCCTGCTTTTGGAGCCGCGCGTCATCCTCCTTGATGAACCGACAGCGATGATCGCACCCAAGCTCTCAAAAGAAATCTACGCTCTTACCGAAGACCTTGCCCGCGAAGGTGCCACCATTGTTTTGGTGGACCAGAATGTGCGCCAATGTGCGGCAATCTCTGATCATCTTTATATCCTGGAAATGGGTCGCAACAAGGCGGACGGCGACCGGTCCAACTTTGAATCTGACGGCCAGCTTCGAGAAATGGTCGCTGAATGGGTCGACTACAAGATCGACGTCTAATGAAACCCCTGTTCCTCTCCCTCCTCCCAACATCTTTCACCGAAAGGAATATTTCATGACTTTTCAACGTGCCCTGACCCGATTGACGATCGGGACACTTGCAGCCGGCCTTCTCAGCCTGCCGGCTTTGGCCGCAGATCCGATTAAGATCGGCATGACCGTCTCCTCCAGCGGCAACTTTGCCCTTGCCTCCCAGTCTGGTGAGCGCGGCGTCGAGCTGTGGGTCAAGGAAGTCAATGACAAGGGCGGCGTGACAATTAATGGCGAAAAGCACCTTGTCGAGCTTGTGAAACGGGATGATCGTTCAGACAAACAGATGGTCGCCCGCGTTTATGAGGATCTCATCAACGAAGACAAGGTGGACATCCTTATGGCTCCGTTTGGTTCGACCTTGACCGCAGCAGCGGCAACGATTTCCGAACGCTACAAGAAATTCATGAACGTCTGGTCCGCATCGTCCAACGCCGTGTATGAGCAGGGCTTCAACTACATTGTCTCGACCACCCAGATGCCGGTTTCCGCAATCCCGGGTGCCCCGTTGGCACTCGCCAAGGACATGGGCATGGCAAAGATGGCAATCATCAACGTGGATGAGCCCTATCCCGCTGGTCTGGCGAAGGCAGCCAACGCCAACGCCAAGGAATTGGGTATCGACATTGTCATGTTTGATACCTACCCGAAGGGAACCAAAGACTTTGCGCTGATGCTGCAGAAGGCAAAGGCCATGGGTGCAGACGCACTGTTCACCGCCGCCTATGAAGGCGACCAGATGAGCATGGCCCACCAGATGAAACAGATGGGTATCAGCTTCCCTTATGTTTACATGAACTACGCGGTACAGCCGCAGTTCGACGAAGTGGGTGACGCAGCTGACTATGTCTTTGCGACCACCACACTTCCACCCTGCCGTAAATTGGCCGATCAATGCCGGCATGGACCGTGATCAGTTCATCGCCGCCTATGAAAGCCTGTTCCCGAAAGCGGAATATGCGCCTGACTTCCAGACCGTCCTTGCCTATGGCGCCGGTGTGGTCATGGAAAAAATCATCGAGCAGGCCAATTCTACCGATGCGGAAGCAATGAAGAAAGCAGCACTTGAGCTGAACAACAAACTGACGGTCATTGCCGGTCCTTACGAGATCAACGAAACCGGCCTGCAGCTCCAGATGCCTTGGGTGGTCGTGCAGCGCATGCCAGGCGGTGAAGTCTCAGCCGTATGGCCGAAAGATGCAGCGACCGCAGAGCCAGCTGTAAACCCCGCAGCCAAATAATCAGCACTCGACGATCAGGCTGCGGGATGCACCGCACCCCGCAGCCGCTTATCCCACTTTCTTACAAGGCATCAGACCATGGGACACATTGATCCATTCTCCACACTTACGGCACTCGGCGCAGCACTGACCGACGGTTCTCTTTCCAGCCTCGAAATCGTCGATTTCTACCTCGACCGCATTGAGCGCCTTGATCCCGCGATGAGCGCATTTGTTGAAGTTCAGGCAGAGAGTGCTCGCGATGCAGCCCGTGCGCATGATGGTCTGCGCCGCGCCGGAGTGGATCTGGGTCCCTTGCAAGGGCTTCCCATAGCGATCAAGGATCTTCTGCATGCCAAGGGTCTGCGTTGCGGTGCAGGTTCAAAAGTGCGCGCCAATGCAGCTCCCTCAGTTGAGGACTCCGACACAATTGAGCGTCTCAATCAGGCTGGCATGATCGTCATCGGCCGCACACATCTGGTGGAATTTGCCTTCGGCGGCTGGGGTACCAATGCCGCATATGGTACTCCTCGCAACCCTTGGGGCAACGATACCCACCGTGTTCCCGGCGGCTCATCGAGTGGATCGGGTGTTGCGGTCGGCGCGGGCCTCTGCCCGATGGCGATCGGCACCGACACCGGCGGTTCAGTCCGCATTCCCTCAAGTTTTAACGGCATCACCGGGCTCAAACCATCGTTCGGTCAGGTTAGTAACCGCGGCTGCATCCCTCTCTCCACAACCCTCGATTCCATTGGCCCGATGGGGCGCAGCATCGCCGATGTAGTCCTTGTCTACCGTGCACTCAGTGATCAGGTCTGGACCGGAGCACCAAGCAATGGCCGCTCGCTTGCCTATATGCCCGAAAGTGCCATGTCGCCGGTCACCACTCCCGAAGTCGAGGCGCATTACCGTCAGCTACTCAAAGAGCTTGAAAGCGATGGTTGGACGCTGACACCTATTGAGTTCCCCTTCGCGTTCGATGATCTTGCAGCTGCGAGTGGGGACATCATATCCGCTGAGGCGCACGCCTATCATCGCACCACACTGGAAACGGGCAGCGAAGATTACGGCCCGGAAACGCTAAAGCGCATTCTCAATGGGGCCAAACTCAGCGCATCTGACTATCTTGTTCGCCTCACGGAACGTGATCACCTAATACGGGTCTTCAACGAAATGATGCGCCCATTTGATGCGTTGATCCTGCCAACAACACCGATGACCGCGATCCCCTTGTCCGACATCGATGAGAGCAGAACGCCGATGTCCGTCTACACGCGCCCTGTCAACTATCTCTGCGGCTGCGCGGTCGCGCTCCCATCGGGCATTGACAGCAATGGCCTGCCCTTTTCCATGCAGCTCGTCGCGCCAGCGGGCCGCGAAGAAAGCCTGCTCGGCTTAGCGGCAAATATCGAAAAGATACTAGCCTTTGGCCAAGTGCCTTCTCTGGCCTTCGCCAGCTAAAGCTGTTCTCACCGGCGCTCTTGCGGGAGACCGCAAGGCGCTGGCTTCCACGAAACAAGCCTCAGGCTGGCGCCCAATCGCCCTTTAAACGTGCTCATGTTACCGACCGGACGATGCGCGAATGCGTTCATATGCCCGGCGCTAGGAAAGTTATTGTCTGATGAGTCCGGCAGAATTTATCGAGATCTTCTTCCCGATCTACAGCATTCTCGGCGTCGGCTATGTCTTTGCCAGACTGGGCTATGTAACGATTGAAAACATGGCTGGGGCCAACACGTTTCTGTTTTGGGTTTCGATTCCTGCTCTGGTCTTTCGCTCACTCAGCACCGGATCCCTGCCTGCGCCGGAAGCCGGATTGCTGCTGGTAGGCTATTTCTTTGTCGCCATCAGTGTATTTGTCGCGTGGTTCGCATTTTCACGCCACCGCCTGCTCATTGAAAACGATCCGACCGTCTTCGCTATGGGCGCCAATTATTCCAACACGATCCTCGTTGGCCTTCCGATCATTTCGCATGTCGCCGGAGCCAATGGTGTACTTGCGCTCTTCTGGATCGTAACCTTTCACGCCATCATTCTCTTTACAATCGCAGCCATGAGCCTTGAAGCAGATCGCAAGATCAAATCGCTAGCCGAACTTGGGCGTTTGCTACAAGGCAGCCTTCGGCGCAACCCTCTAGCCTTGGCAGCTGCTGCCGGAGTTGCCTTCAACGCCAGCGGCTTTGAGATGCCAGAGTTTGCGGCCAAACCGCTCGACATGGCGGGAGCAGTAACGGTCCCACTTGGACTTTTTCTCGTAGGTGTCAACCTGGGCACCTATCGGGCCTCGTCTCACCATTTTTGACCCTCTTGGCCTGCGCGGGAAACTGGTCGCTATGCCGCTAGCTGTTGCGGCAATCACTCTGGGGCTGCTCGACATCCCACACGAATGGGCGCTTGCGGCAATCCTCACCGCAGGGCTTCCAACCGGCATAACGGTCGTTATTTTCTCTGGCAGAGTGAAGGCAACGCCCGGCTTTGGCTCCAGCATCTTCTTCTCCTCTACCGTGCTTTCAAGCGCAACGATCCCTGTGTTGGTCGCTCTTTTGGCTAGATCAGGAAAAGCTTCCCGTCTAGGCTTGATCATGTTGTCCATCCTTGAATTCGAAACAGAATAACAAGGATGTCTCGCAGGTTCCTACATTTCTACAAAATCGGGAATGTCCAAGGGTGCTGGAAACTCTCATTGATGACGATCCAGTTCTCGGCGCGCAGAGCCAATGCATCATTTGCTTTCACCGAATAAATCCGGTGAAAGCCCAGGCTCATTTAAACTACGTTTATGACTTGCCGAATTTCATGCCGATCAGGCAGATACAATTTGGCGCTGTCCATTTGGTCCGAATGATCGGCAATATGATCGAGAAGAGCGTCAAGGCCAAGAAAAGCAGTGTGATCGGTCCGGAAAACAGTTCGACTATATTGTCTCCTGTTTGCAAGAGACCTCTGCGAAGATTGGCTTCCGCCATCGGCCCCAGAATGAGCGCAATGCACAGTGCAGCCTGACTGTATCCATATTTCTGCATTCCCCATCCAAGGACACCGAAACCGACCATCGTATATAGGTCGATGACGTTCAGGTTGATGGCGAAGGAGCCAATAAAGCAGAATGCAACAATGCACATTGTCAGTATACGTTTGGGAACCAACAGCAAACGACTGAACAATGGAATCCCGAGTAGGCCGAACACAAGCATGAATATGGTTGCAACGAATGTACCACCAAAAATGCCGATAATCAGATCCGGTCGCGTTTCAAACAAAACGGGGCCTGGTGCCAGACCCTGAATCATCAATCCGCCCATAAGCACCGCGGTTACGACATCACCCGGAACACCGAGGGCCAGAAGTGGAATGAGAGCGGATGCGCAGACAGCATTGTTGGCACTCTCTGTCGCAGCGATCCCCGGCAAATGACCTGTACCGAATTTTTCCGGTTCTTTTGAACTGCGCCGTACTTCACTATATGCAATCCACGACGCCGTTCCCGATCCGGTGCCAGGAATAATTCCCACAATCGTTCCGATAAGCCCGCCGCGTATCATGGCGGAAAGGCTATTGCGAAGATCCTTGCGATCAGGAAAATCGCGTGAGACTTGAATCGGCATGTCTTCCGCCCTGAATATTTTCTCCATCTGGGCAAACACTTCCGACAGGGCAAAAAGCCCAATCAGCGCTGGCGTGAAGGCGAGACCTCCGGCGAAGCCCGGAAACCCGAAAGTGTATCGCGAGACACCAGAAATAGGATCTGCACCGACGGTCGAAATCAAGACGCCCAGAGCACCAGCAGCGGCTCCCTTCAGCAAGCTGCCAGAGAGTGACGCAATGATCGTCAACCCGAACAGGGCAAGGGCGAAATACTCCGGTGCTCCGAATTCCAGCGCGACCGCCGCCAATTGTGGTGCCAGCGAAGCGAGCACGATCGCCGCCAGGATGCCACCGAAAAAGCTTGCAATGGTTGCCATCCCCAAGGCTTTTCCGGCCTGGCCTTCTGTGCCAGCGGATAGCCATCAAGCAACGTCGCGGCGGACGCCGGAGTACCAGGTGTGCGCAAGAGAATGGAAGAGATGCTCCCCCCGTAAATGCCTCCGATATAGATCCCGATCAGCATATTCAGGCCGACCATGGGCTCCATGCCGAATGTCAAAGGAATGAGCAACGCCACTCCCATGGTGGCCGTCAAGCCGGGGAGAGCCCCGATGATCAAGCCCCCCAGCGTGCCCGAAGCGATAACAAGCAGGACTTCTGGCCGGAAAACGGCGAAAAGGTAGTTGAAAGTGTCCATCATTGCGTACCGTCAAACGAATGGAAAAGGAAACCCGTTCCGGCGCGCGCTGAGAAACAGAAAAGCGCGAGCCGGTGCGTTGATAGGGTCTATTTGTTCATATTTGTCATGCCAAGTTTCTCGATGACATCACCAGCAGTCTTGCTGTCGCGACGAACGAGTGCTTCGTATCCTTCGGCGTCACGATATTCGACGAACTCGCCCATCTCTTTCATGCGAGAGAGAAAACGTTCGTCATTGAACACTTTCTGGAAAGCCTCGCGAAGAAAACCGAGAACATCTTCAGGAACATCTTTCGGAGCGATGATGCCTTTCCATGAAGACCAAGTGAAATCCACGCCAAGTTCCTTCAGTGTCGGAATATCGGGAAGCATCTTGGGTCTTTCGTCTTCCATGATGAACAGGCCGGTGATCGAACCGCTTTGCATGTGTGGCAACCCTTCAGCCGGGGTCAGAGTCATTGCGTGAATATGGCCACCAAGACAGGCTGTTACGGCCTGTGATGCTCCGCCAAAGGGAACATGCTCAAACTCGATACCTGCGGCATCACCCATCGCGGCAACGGCAATATGGTTGGCTCCACCGGCACCGGAGTTGCCGACCTGAATTTTGCCGGGATTTTCTTTCGCATAGGCCAGAAACTCTTCGCCGGTCGAGAAAGGAGCGCCTTTGCAGCCAACGACAAGCTGTAGATTGCGCCCCATAAGACCGATGTAGGAAATATCATCGATCTGATAGTCGGTGCCACCATAGTGGGGAAGTAACGCGAGCGGGCCCTGACTTCCTGTGCCTAGTGTGTATCCGTCGGGCTTTGAGTTGATAGCAGCAGAGGTGCCAATCGAGCCGCCTCCGCCGGGCTGGTTGCGAACAACCAGCGTTGCATCAGGATAGAGCTTTTGAAACACGTCGGCCATGATCCGGGCCGAAAGATCCGTACCACCACCAGCGGAATAGGGAACGATCACCTGAATCGGTCGAAAGGGATAATCCGCGGCACCGGCTGCTGTTGCCGACGCGACCAATACAGCCCCCATTAGCAGTGTCTTGAGTTGAGTTTTCATCAGACTTTCCTCCACTTTGTCAAAGATGACATTCACTTTCTATGGCAACCAGACGTTCAGATGTTCGGTGAAACCATAGTAAATCGCTGCAACTATCAAACCCGGAAAGACGATGAGCGACAGCAGCTTACGCTCACCCAGCAAGAACATTCCGGCAATGAAAACGGCCAGAGTGGTCGCGAAGTATCCAAGCGTCATGAACAACGACGCGTAGGCGACGAGCAGGCCAATGAAAAAGAAGATCCTCAGGTAGGTTCCCTTTGCAGTCTCATCGCCAAGCTTGTCCTGACACTCTGCAACGACCGCCTGATCATTCGGCTCAGGTTCCGGAGCATCAAGGATGCTCTTGCCAATGATGATAATCGCGAAAACTGCAAGGCATGCCAGCATGAGCCATGGCACAAATGCGGGCCCTGCCGATGTACCCGTTGCGACCGTAGGAATGCGCAGGGTAAAAATTGAAAAAACCACGCACCCGATCAGCAGCCCACTGGCGACGGCGATTTCGCCTCTCTTTACGGCCATAATCTGTAGCTCCCTGTATTTTCATCATGTTTACATGTTATCATAATACCATATAAACATTTTTCGTAAATCGATTGCATATCAACAGCAGCGCACCAAGAGTTCACAGGATTTTGTTCATTTCTGTATATTTTCTTCACACGAGGCATATTGCACTGCCCTGCCTACCCCTACCGGGCCAACAAGCGTCCTCAAGACCAGTCGCACCACCCGACATTCGAAAATTTACAAAGCAACGGGAATCCGTGAACTTTCAATCGAAGGTTCAGGTCCCTTGCCACTTCGGGTGGTCATAAACGGAGGGGTTGAACACATTCTTCCACCTCTCGCCTCGCAGAATTGCAAGCGTTCCTTCTGCAGCCATAACCACAGCCTTTGCCGTTGCCTGAGGGGTCTGGGCTGCCAGATGCGGTGAAACAAGAAGGTTGGGAAGTGAAAATAGCGGGTGCCCGGAGGGCATTGGCTCGGCATGAAGGACGTCGAGCCCTGCAGCCTTGATCCTGTTTGTGCTCAAGGCGTCATATAATGCTGCCTCGTCAATCAAGTCTCCGCGGGCCGTATTCACCAACAGGGCATTCGGCTTCATCATCCCGAGAGACACTGCGTTGATCATGTTCTTCGTCGTTGGCGTCGAAGGGACGTGAAGGGATATGACATCAGAGTTCTGAAACAGTTCTTCCAGGTCCGCAGCATTGCGATAGCCAGCTCCCGATATGACCTCTTCAGAGACATAGGGATCAAACACCAGAACTTGCATGCCCAGAGCGGCACAATAGCCGGCGAAAAACTGAGCGATGTTGCCAAAACCGACGACACCAACGGTCAACCCGGCGAGTTCAGTCGTTGCATACTTCTCGCGAATTGAGAAATTGCCTTTGCGAGTTTCAGTGTCGCTCTCCAGAAGGTTTTTGCTGATGGACAGCATCAGGGCCAGCGCATGCTCAGCAACTGAGCGAGAATTGGCTCGAGGGGCTACCACCACCGGAATACCGTTCTCTGTCGCCGCGTCGATATCCACGCTGTCGACACCAACGCCGGGTCGCGCGATCACCTTCAGATTGGGGCAGGCCTCTATTGCCTTGCGATCGATTTTGCCGATCCGAAGGATGAAACCATCAGCCTGTTGCAGTTGAGGCAAAATGATATCGCTGTCACCCTCATTGGTGATGTTGACATTGACCTTGCCTTTGAGGACCTCCATGCCATCCTTGTACAAGGGATGTGACAAGAGTACTGTATCCATATTGACCTCCTTGGAGATATTTTTGTTCGTCGGCCGGTGACCGAGAGGACCGTTCTGGATGTCGCGGCAACCAAAGGGCTGCCACGACATCCGGACTGCGCTGCTTGGGAGAGTGCAATGCAGACTTGAGGTTCTGAAATGCAGCCGACCTCAAGGCAGAGCAGCAATTTTCTCTTCAATGGCCTCGATTGCCTTGATCACTGCAGTTTCCTGTTCTGGCGTGATGGGCTCTGTCGGCTGACAAACACGTTTGTCCAGGAAGCCCAATCGGCTGATCGCAAATTTAGTTGAAGCGGTCTGACTCTTTGCCAAAGGAAAGATGTTGCAGATTTCCTCGATTACGGCATGGCACTTCATCGTGCGTTCGATGTCACCTGCACGACCGTAGTCGTAACATTTGACGAAGGGCTCGGGGAAGAGAGGGGCCATGGATGGAATGAAGCCATCGGCACCGATCAGCATGCTCGCCGCAGACAACAGGGTCGAGCCCTGAAGCAAGGCGAAGTCACTGCCCTTGAAATGCTCAACACAGGTTTGGAAATCAATGAAGGAACTCGTCGTATCCTTGTATCCGACGACATTGTCGATTTCCGCGATCCGGAAGATCGCCGCTGGCTTGACGGTCTGTCCTGTGAACGGCGGGATGTTGTAGAGCATCAAATCCATGTCAGTATGGCGGGCAATTTCTTCAAAATGCCGAACCGTTTCATCCTGTGTTGCGTGCCGGGCATAAAAGACAGGTGTAATGACCGCGCAAGACCCACCCATCTGTTCGAGTGCCTTGATGTTGTCGATGACCCTGCGAGTACTCGCATCCATGACACCACACATCACGGGAACTCGGCCATTGGTTTGATCCAGCACGATTTTGATTGCCCGGTCTCGTTCCTTTTGGGTGAGGGCCAGGCACTCCCCGTTTGACCCGGCGACAAAAATGCCATGCATGCCAGTGTCGATACACCGATCGACCAACTGCCGGAGCGCTCCCTCATCCACATTCTCGTTTTCATCGATTGGCGTAATGATCGGAGGAATACTGCCGAAATATTTCTTGCTCATGATATTTGACTACCTTCTCGCTTGCTCAATTGTCTTCTGGACGGATGTTGTCTACCTGACCGTAGATGCATGCCGCGTCGATAAAGCCGCCCTCGGCGAATTCGAACACATGCCACTCGAGATCCTCGAAGTGCAGGACAGTGCCGGCTTTAAGATCGATCTTTTGCGGCAGGTCGTCTTTCGACGGGCCCTGCCGAACCCATCCGTCCTTTGCATCGATGATGTAAACGGTTTCTTCGGCATGATGGTGAGGCTCCATCGGTCCGCTTTCGGCAGAATAGTGACAGAACGAAATCGTCATTTTTCCGCTCGGAGATTCAGAATTCTTGCCAATAGCCCGTTGCAGGGTTCGGCCAGGAAGCCTTTCAACCTCGATGTCGTTCCGCTGAAAAACCTTCATTGCAGTTACCTCTTCCTTGTATTTGTTGGAGACGGGACTGATTTCCCGGCTCACGATTTCTGATCAGGCGCTTTTCTGATTGATGGCCGGATTGCCCTCTTTGTTCGATGCCGAAAGGAAACACCACACGCACATGGCGACCCCTGCGGCAACAATTCCCCACCAGACAAGATTGTGACTGGGCACAATGATGATCGAGAAGGACAGGATGCCGAACATGACCCGTTCCACGATGCTAAGTTTCTTGAACAGCCATGACTGCAGGAAAACGGCCCAGAAGAACGCGGCGAGAAGCATGCCACACGCTGCAATACCGATGCCTAGGTAGGATCCGCGCCACAGCACCGCGTTGTCAGCCACGAACCCGAACGGCAGGATAAACATCACCAGACCGTAGCCAAACGCCGTGCCACTGGTCTTCAGGACATTGCTTTTGGCAAGTCCCGCTGCCGCGTAGGACGCTAGTGCGACCGGTGGTGTCACCATCGACAGAACACAGAAGTAGAAGATGAAGAAGTGCGCGGCCAGTGGCGTCATGCCAAGACTTGTCATGGCAGGTACGAAGAGCACCGCGCCGACGATATAGGCAGCAACAGTCGGCATCCCCATCCCCATGATCAGGCAGCCGATAATGACCATGGCCAGAGACAGATACAGATAGTCGCCACCGGCAAGAGACAGGAAGGAAACAAACCTGAGTACCAGGCTCGACTGAACCGCCACACCCATCACGATGCCAACAGCGGTACAAGAAACCGCAATTCTCGCGGCCTGAATTCCGGAGCTGGGAACAATATTGATCAGATCTCTAAGTGAAAAGCGGGTGTTACTGCGAAGCATCGGCGCCAGAAGTGCGACGGCAATGGCAAGGACTGCGGAAAACTTCGCGGAATAACCCATGAACAACAGAATAGTGAGAGCAACCGGGCTCGCCAGAAGATGGAGTCTTGGCATCAGTGGCTCTGTCTGGACGTCGGTTACGCGTGCCAATCCAGACTTGCGGGCCATGAGGTCAATATTCATGAACAGCGCAAAGTAGAAGCAAATTGCGGGTATGAGCCCGGCCATCGCGATTTCCGAATAGGGAAGACCCAGAATTTGCGCCATCACGAACGCGGATGTGCCCATGATTGGAGGCATCAGCTGACCGCCGGTCGAACTGACCGCTTCAGTCGCAGCAGCCTGGTCTGCCTTCATGCCACTGCGCGTCATCAGGGGAATGGTCAACACGCCGGTCGTCGTCACGTTTGCAACAGCAGACCCGCTGACTGTGCCGAACATCGCGCTACCCACAATCGCTGATTTTGCCGCCCCGCCATTGAAGTTCCCGACCAGACGGAAGGCAATGTCCATGAAGACGCTGCCACCACCTGTCATGGAAAAAACGGAACCAAACACAACGAAAAATACGATGATATCGAGTCCGACCTGTGCCGGAACATCGAAAATACCAACGGTCTGCAGCGAAAGGATTTCCGCCAGTTCGTCGAGGGAAAAACCGGAAAAGGAAAGAACAGACGGCAGGTGTTCGCCAAAGAAACCATAGGCCAGAAATACGCAAACAACGGATAACAACGACCAGCCAACCTGACGGCGAACGGCCTCGAGCAAGACCACAAGACCCGCGAATAAGGCGACGAGATCCCTAAGAAAGACGTCGTCCACATATTGCATTCGGGTCTGCAGACGAAGGGAGTCGTTCCAATAGTGAGCCGCTAGAAGCAGACAGACCACCACGAGGACAATGTCCACGACAAACGCCAATTTTTCCGAAAATGGACCATTCTCGGAGAGAGGAGACACCAACAGAACAACGGCCACCGTCATATAAACATGAAATGGGATCACTGCCATGGGCAGAAAAGGGGCAAAGAAGTTGGCAAAAGCGATTACGATATAGAATGTCGCGAGGGCAATTGCGGCAATTTTTCGAACAGGCGCGAGAGTCATCGCCATAGCTCCAGGTGCGTCGCTTTGCATTAAAACAGCGAACAAATAGTAAGTGGGGTTGGCCGCCACCAAACTTCGAGGAGTGCGGAGCCCGGGCACTGGGAGAGAACCGGGCTTCGGTGACGGCCACTGCGGGGATTAGGTGTGCGAGAACGTCGCAGCTGTTACTTCAGCCATCCCCGCTCGCGATAGTACCGTTCCGCCCCTGGATGCAGCGGGATGACCTGATACTTCGGCTGGATATATTCCTCTGGATCCCAGGAGGCGAACCCCTTGTTGGCTTCCGACAGGGTCTCGATATTTTCGATGATGGCTTTGGTCACCTTATAGACAATGTCATCAGGCACATCTTTGTTCGCGATGAAGTCATTCAGCGAGATCGGCAGGATGACTTCTTCGGTCTGGCCTTCATAGGAGTTGGCTGGCATTGCACTCGGCACAAAACCGTAGGGAGCCAAACCGTCGAGATCTTCCTGATTCCACTTCAGGAAAGTCATGTCCTCAGTCAACATGACTTCAGCGACATCGGGGTTGCCGATAGTGCCATTGCCAAAATAGGCATTTGCAAAACCGTCCTGAACACGCTGTCCCATTTGGGAAGAAGGCACCTGCGCCACTTTCCGTTTCGCTCGCATGTCTTCAAGGCTGGTACCTGCATTCTTGAAGAAAATGTCCAGCACAACGGGGTTGAGGCTGCCAGCTGGTTCGACAAGGACAGTCGCGGCATCATCGCCAGTCAAGGCGCTGCGAACATCAGTATTGCCGGTCTTTTTGACATAGTCGGTTGCCGCAATTGTCTGAAGGTAGGTTTGCTGCATTCCGCTCAGGACGAGGCGGTTATTTAGCTGAGGTTTTCCTTCAAACTCGAGAATGCCTTCCAGTCCCCATTTAAGCGGCAGGTTGTTTGCAAACGCAAACTCCGTCTTGCCAGCACTCGTCAAAGCGGTGTTGGCAACTGATCCTCCGCGCGGGATGATTTCGACATTCAGATCCGTTGCCTTTTCAATCACCGAGTCAAACAGACCCGCGTAGATATAGACGCTACTACCCGGCTCTTCTGCCTGAATATGGATTGTTTCTCCGGCAAAAGCCGACACGCTGCTGATGAGGGCCAAAGCGCTCGCTCCAGCCAGATACGCCAGATGTTTCATTGATAGTTACCTCCCTATCGTTGAACGAAAATTCTTCATATGACATGGTAACATTATCTGCATCAAACATGGCAATATGTCAACAATCGGCGTTTTCCAGATTTGAAGAAATTCACCATATGAGAGCGATTGAGCCATTTTGTCGCAAAGCGTGCCTGCCCGGTTTCATCGCGTATAAGAGCTCTTTTCAGAACCGGACGGGCACTTTGGGAAGGGTAAAATGGAAGGTATTTTAGCCTCGAGTTGGCTCGAAAACTGCGCTGAAAATGCAGAATATGCGGCATTCAGTGATCTGGAGACCGCATGCTTATCTATGGTTGCTGCAGGTTGCGAAAAATAAATTTGGCAATCGCATTTATGGTTCCAGATAGATTCACAATTCAAAACGCCGGCTTGCGCGAGTTCGTGAGTTGGGCGAGAAATCCGATGTTTGCGTGTTGTCACGGTTAGAAAAATGTTGCATGTAAACAGATAACCATATTTATCGTCATCATGACATGGTCAAAGCACTACAACCATTCGTGTATCAGGAGGAAATGAGCGATGCGGCAAAGCCTGACCGACGAGGTCACTGCGTCGATTATGGAACAAATCAATTCCGGACAAATCACGGCCGGTGAAAAACTCCCTACTGGTGCCCAACTTGCAGCGGAGTACGGGGTGAGCTTGACGGTTATTCGAGAGGCTATCTCACGTCTACAATCCGAGGGATTGGTCATGTCCCGACAAGGCGCAGGCGTATTCGTTTCAAAATCGACTGTTCGACGCCCCTTTCGCATCAATGCGGGAGATGATCGCATGTCGATTGCGAAGATTTTC
Source organism: uncultured Cohaesibacter sp. (assembly GCF_963662805.1). Taxonomy (NCBI): domain Bacteria; kingdom Pseudomonadati; phylum Pseudomonadota; class Alphaproteobacteria; order Hyphomicrobiales; family Cohaesibacteraceae; genus Cohaesibacter; species uncultured Cohaesibacter sp. The sequence continues at coordinate 141,703 of NZ_OY759877.1, read as the reverse complement.
GAACTCCGTACGGGGGCCGAGATCGAAGCGGCCGGATTGGCGGCCCTGCGTCATACCAAACGGGATCTGAACGCTATTGCCCGCAGCCTGAAAAATATGGAAGGAGCGATCGCGACAGGAACGGATGCAGTCACTGAGGATCTGGAATTTCACCGAGCAATTGCCAGCGCGACCAAGAACACCCTCTTCTGCGATTTTGTTGAATTCCTGGAAGGACACATCAGAGGTGCGATCGAGACTTCGCGCAGCGTGAGCACTGACACTGAGGTCGTTCTCGCCCTTGAAGAACACAAACAGATTTTCGAGGCAATTTCGAACGGCGACGCAGCTGCGGCCCAACAGGCAATGAAGTTACACATGCTCAATTGTCTTGAACGCTGTCGAGAGTGCGACTAGTCGAAGTCTGCAACCATCATTGAGATGGAACCAAGGCCAGAGATCCACTAACATTTAAACCGGACCACTCAAGTGGGGCTGATCACGTTTACTGCACGCCGCGCTTGTACTGCTGCGGCGTCAATCCGACGACGCGCCGGAAGGCCGTGACGAAGGCGCTGAGAGATTCGTAGCCGAGATCGTTTCCGATCTGTCCCAAGGATGCCTGCGTGTGCACCAACCGGTCGCACGCCAGAGCCATGCGCCAGCGGGCCAGGTATTGCATCGGCGTTTCCCCCATCACGGTGCGGAACCGCTCAGCGAAGACCGTGCGGGACATGTTCGCTTCAGCGCCGAGCGCCTGAAGGGTCCATCGGCGCGCCGGGTCGGCATGGATCGCGCCAACGGCCCGTTGCAACTGGCGATCTGCCAAGGCAGCGAGCCAGCCTTGTTGACCTCCGCCGGATTGCTCCAAATAGGCCCGCAGCGCTTGCATCAGCATCATATGGGCGAGGTCCTCCGTCATCAGCCGCGCGCCGGGCCGGCCTTCGCGCATCTCCTCCATCATCCGTTCCAGCGACCAGCGCATCGCCGAGCGCTCAGTGCCTCCAGCGAGGTGGACGACAGGCGGCATGAGGTCGAGCAGAAGCCGCGCCGGTCCGCCGCTGACGGCAAAGCGCGCACCGGAGAGCGCAAACTCACCGCCGCTCCCCAGCACCACCATGCCCCCGTTTCTTGCTGGCGGGAAATGCGCTCCGGCGGGCTCCGGCGCCGCGTCCAAATCGCCCGCGAGACGGAAGGGAAATCCTCGCGGCAGGACGAAGGCTTCCCCCGCCTGTAGCCGTATCGGGTCATCCAGTCCTTCAATCGCTAGCCAGCAGGCACCGGCCAGAATGGCATAGCATTTGATCTGACTGTTCTGGTTTCCAAAATCAACTGCCCACCGGCCGCCCGCCTCGAAGCCGGAAGATACGGTTGCGGAGGGCCGAAGCAGGACGAGCAGGTCTGATAATGGATCCATAGAAATTCCGAACGATCGACAAACAGAAGCGGACTTTCGAGCATAGATCATCCGGCCTTTGCGGTCTATCTGTTTGTTAAAGCAAGAACGAAGCTTTGCATTGCGAAGCGAGCCAACTAGAAAGGTCGAACCATGATCGTCATTACTGCTCCAACAAGCCGGATCGGACATCAGTTGCTGCCTCTGCTTCGGGCGGCGAATGTGCCGGTCCGTGTCATTGTCAGGAATGCAGAGAAGCTTTCGCCGGAGATCCGTCGTCATGCCGAGGTCGTCGAAGGCAGCCACGGAGACGCCGCCATCATCGACCGCGCCTTGAAGGGGGCCACCCATCTCTTTTGGCTGTGCCCGGCCAACCCTAAAGCGGCCTCTGTCGACGAAGCCTATGTCGAATTCACGCGTCCCGCCGCTGACGCGATCAAGGCGCATGGCGTCGAGCGGGTCGTCGACATCACCGCGCTCGGGCGGGGAACACCCTATGCCGACGAAGCAGGCTATGTCACCGGCTCGCTGGCCATGGACGATCTTCTTGCGGCTACCGGCGCGCATTTTCGGGCGCTGTCGATGCCGTCCTTCATGGACAATCTGCTGTGGCAGGTGCCGGTGATGCGCAACAAGGGAATGTTCTTCTCGCCGATCCCCGGCCATCTGGCGCTTCCGGCCTGCTCCGTGAGCGACATTGCGGCGGTGGCGGCGCGCTTCCTTCTAGATGACACTTGGGAAGGGCAGGCCGAGGTGCCCGTGCTTGGCCCCGAGGATCTCTCTTTCAACCAGATGGCCGCGATCATGAGCGAGGTTCTGGGTCACAAGATCACCTGCGCTCCCGTGGATTCTGACAGCTACAAGACGATGTTCATCAACCAGGGCTTCACGGAGGCCATGGCCGACGGAATGACAGACATGGCACGCGCAAAGAGCCGCGGTCTCGATCTGGGCGTGACCAGAACGCCAAAAACCGCCACGCCGACCAGCTTTCGGCAATGGTGCGAAACCGTGCTGAAGCCTGCTTTCAAGAACTGAGGTACACTCCATGAAAATGACAGACAACACCATCCTGATCACCGGCGGCACCAGCGGCATCGGTCGCGGATTGGCTGAGGCGTTTCACGCCCTTGGCAACAAGGTCATCATCGCGGGGCGCCGGCAAGACCGACTGGACGCGATCACGGCCGACAACCCTGGAATGCGCGGCCTTTCGCTCGATGTTTGCGACGTCGACGTAGTCTCCGCGCTGGCTGCACGGCTAGCCGAGGAGGAACCTGCGCTCAACGTGCTGATCAACAACGCAGGGATTTCGCGGCAGGAAAAACTGACGCCCGGCGATGCGTCCCTGGGCATCACGCGCGACATCGTCGAGACCAACATCATGAGCGTGGTCCACGCAACTGCCGCTTTTCTTCCGCTTATCAAGACCAAGGCCAACGCGACGGTGATCACCACCGGCTCCGGGCTCGCCTTCGTACCACGCAACAATTTTCCAACCTATTGCGCTTCCAAAGCGTTTCTTCACTCCTGGGTTCAGTCGTTGCGCGTACAACTGCTAAGGGAAGGTATTGAGGTACTCGAACTGGTGCCGCCATACGTCCAAAGCGAGTTGGCGGGGGCGCATCAATTGACCGATCCGCATGCCATGCCGCTCCACGCTTTCATCGCGGAAGTGATGGAAAACCTCGGAAAAGGCGACACGCCGGAAGGAGAAATCCTCGTCGAGCGCGTCAAAGGCCACCGTTACGCTGACCGCAATGGAGAATACACAAAGCATTTTGCGAACTTCAACGGAGGAGTGACGCCCTGACCTTTGAACGCCTTAGCTGTGCAAACGCGATCATCAAAACCGGCTCACCCTGGCTGCTTCAGCCCGGCGCATAAACACAGTTGCTAGGCGACATGCGTCGAACGAGGTCGGCGCTCAAGGTGCAGCTCGTGCCCACAGAGGACCAATAACTAGCGGCACGAATCTGAAGGCGACATTTCTGCGGCATGCTGAATGACGGCTCTGGATTTGATGTTACAGCTGCCACGCAGCGCCACCGCAAGTCGGCTTTCCGCCCAAATTGCCAGACACACATTTTGTGGTGATAAAATTTCGGCGCTGCAAAGAATGTCTCGAAGCTCCGCATTGTGTGAATTTGAGGAAGGTGCGGACCGTTCCAGCCTGCAAACACAGTTGCTTTTAGGTATGGGAAAAGGGTTCAAATCAAGCCATTGAACTATCGCGAAAAATTGCGGCAAAAAGCGCGAGATGAAGGTGGCAACAAAGCAAACAGTTTGTGCAAAGAAAAGCGGCGACTTATGTGGAATGAAAAGGCACGCTACATTTTCACCACCAGCAGGAACAGCAGGGAAAAGGAAACGTTCTTTCCTCAAAATGCCTGTATTTTCCTTCACGGTGCCGCCCCCGTGACGATTTGGAAATATCTGAAAGGAGTTCTATAGAAACACAAAACCCGCCAACCGGACCGGTCAACGGGCGAAAAATTGGTTGCGGGGGCAGGATTTGAACCTGCGACCTTCAGGTTATGAGCCTGACGAGCTACCGGGCTGCTCCACCCCGCGTCATGGAAGTGTCATCTTTATAGAGGGCCACACAGAATTTTAAACCCCAAATTCCGGTTTTCCCCTCATTTAAGAAATTGTCTCATTTACCCACCCTATCGAGCAGGAAAAGATACATGATATTCCAATATGTTGACCGATATTCACCATGTCCTGAAACAGTTTTGATGGTGACCCTGAGCAAAGGAAAAACTCTCGAAAACGCCCCATAGGCTTCAACATTCGCTCACCGAATGCCTAACGCCCCCGGGGCGCACGCATTCAGCAAGTCACACGACAGGGTCAGCCACGTTCCCGCAAAAGGCGAGCCTTGTCACGCTGCCAATCGCGTTTCTTGGCATCCTGACGCTTGTCATAGTCTTTCTTGCCTCTTGCTGCCGTGATGGCAAGCTTCGCCCTGCCCTTGTCGTTGAAATAGAGCTTCAGGGGCACAATAGTCATGCCATCGCGCTGCACGGCCTGAGCCAGCTTGGCAATCTCGCGCTTGTGCAGTAACAGCTTGCGCGGACGGCGCGGCTCATGGTTGAACCGGTTGCCCTGATCATATTCCGGTATGTAGGAGTTGATCAGAACAATCTCGCCGTTTTCATCCGCAGCGTAGGATTCAGCGATGTTTGCCTTGCCCGTGCGCAAGCTTTTGACCTCGGTGCCTGTCAGGGACAGGCCCGCCTCGATCACATCGCCGATCTCGTAGTTATGTCGCGCCTTCCGGTTTTCCGCGACAACACGGTTATTCGGATCGCTTTTCTTCTTTTTCTGTGCCATGCACCAACAGATAAGCGCTTTAGATCAGACCTGCAACCTTCATCGCAGCTTCGATCTCGGCTTTCACCGGATCTGTTGCTGTGATCAGTGGCAAACGGATCTCGTTTTCGATTTTGCCCAGAACGGACAGCGCATATTTCGCCCCGGCCGGGCTTGGCTGCAGGAACATGGCCCGATGCAGTGGCGACAGGATGTCGTGCAGTTCGAGCGCCTTATCCCAGTTGCCTTCCATGCAGGCCGTCTGGAACTGCGAGCACAGCTTCGGCGCAACGTTGGACGAAACAGAAATACAGCCATGGCCGCCCTGTGCGTTGTAGCCAAGCGCAGTCGGATCCTCGCCGGACAGCTGAACGAAGTCCTTGCCAACGATCAGGCGCTGACGGGTCACACGGGTAAGGTCTGCGGTGGCGTCTTTCACCCCAATGATATTTTCGCAATCATCAAACAGGCGCTTCATGGTCTCGACGCTCATGTCGATTACCGAACGCGGCGGAATGTTGTAGATCACGATGGGAATGGAAATCGACGACGCAATGGCCTTGAAATGCTGATACAGCCCTTCCTGACAGGGTTTGTTGTAGTAGGGCGTTACCACAAGCACGCCATCAGCACCGACTTTCTCGGCGAATTGGGCAAGATCGATGGCCTCGGCAGTGTTGTTAGAACCGGCACCGGCCAGCACGGGAACACGCTTGTTGGCAACCGACACGCAGGCCTCAACGACCTTCTTGTGCTCGTCATGGCTGAGGGTGGGAGATTCTCCCGTGGTGCCGACGGGAACCAGACCATGGGTCCCCTCGTTGATCTGCCAGTCTACAAAAGACTCAAAGGCCTTGTAGTCCACAGCGCCCTCGCGAAATGGGGTAATAAGAGCGGTGCAAGATCCTTTGAACATATCCGTGTTTCCTCACTTTGAGCGGGTTGTTGACAGTCCCGCCATTGTTATTACAGCACATTGCCAAAATAGTCCGGCAAATTGCCGATATAGTTGTCAAATCCAGCAAAATGCCGATCACATGGGCGCATAACATCACAGAACCGCATGCAATGCAACATGGGGAATCATCTCATCCCCGAAGGGATTTATTCACCATAATTTTGCAAGAATGATGTCTCATTAGGATGATAAACCGGGAAACGAGCAGAATTTCAAGCTGATATGTTCATATCCATTAATAGAATAGCTGCCACAAGCCTCATTCTGGCCTGCACATTGGCTTCTACAGCCCTCTTCGCACAGGAAGAAACGATGCCCCTCCCCCGGGCACGGCCTTCTGCTGTGCCTGCGGCAACACAAGCGGTCACGCCCGCCCCGGTTCAACTCGCCCCTCAAAGCGTCGAGCAGCTCATCGAAAACCATGCAGAGCCAGTCGCCTCTTCTGACTCCTCTGACGAGCCAGCCATCGCCGCTCTGCCGCAGGCCAAACCGGGTCTGCCGCCCCTCGCCACGAGCGCCCCTCAAAACACCGATGCGCCCGAACAGGCCGTTCTGCCCAAGGTCGTTGAAACAACGAATGACATTGCGGCACAGAGCGGAACCCTGAAGCAGGCGCTCGATGCCCTCGACAAGGGGGATGCAAAAACCGCGCTCGCCATTCACAAGGGCATGAAAAACTCGCTCGACCGCTCGATCCTGACCTACATTCTGGCGGTCGGGGCCTATCGCAATTTCCCGGCCTCGGAAATCAAGGACTTCTACGATCACAAGACCCGCTGGCCGAGCCGCAGCCTCCTGGCTCGGCGTGTGGAGGAAGCCGTCGCTCGTCAAGTCCCGACCGGTCGCCCTCTTGCAGGAGCTTTTGGCAACAAGATCCCCGAGTCCACCACTGCGGCCATCGAGGTTGCCATTTCGCAGAACATGATCGGCAACAAGAAACAGGCAACCCGCATCATCCGACCCATATGGCGCAGCCAGAAACTGAGCGCCAAGATCGAGAGCAAGATCCTTTCGAACATGCGGTCTCTGTTGACCAATGACGATCATTTCTATCGCGCCAGCTATCTGCTCTATCACGAGCGGGCCAAGGGTGCGGACCGGCTGAAGAAATATCTTTCCAAGGGACAAGGCAAATATGTCGATGCCCGCTCCGCCGTCGTCCGTCAGGAGCGATCAGCCAAGTCCAAGCTGAAGGCAGTACCGGCAGACCTGAAGAAGGATCCGGGCTATATCTTCTCACGGATCCAGTATTTGCGCCGCACCGGTCAGGAAACAGCGGCAGCAGACGCCATGATCAATGCACCGCGCACGGTCGACAAGCTGATCAATCACACCGAATGGTGGATCGAGCGTCGCCTCCTCTCTCGCATCATGCTCAACAAGGGCGACGCCAAACGCGCCTATCTCATCGCAGCGCGGCACACGGCCCAGTCTGCCAAATACAAGTCCGAAGCCGAATTCCATGCCGGTTTCTTCGCCCTGCGCTATCTGCATGACCACAAGACGGCAGCGGTGCATTTCGAGAAAAGCTGGAAAGAGGCGTCCGCCGACCGCGACAAATCGCGAGGCCTCTATTGGCAGGGTCGCGCGTGGGAAGCGGCAGGCGATCGCTCCGTGGCAGAAAAATTCTACAAAGCCGCCGCCAACCCGATCGTCTACTACGGCCAACTGGCGATGGAAGAGATTGGCCAGACCCACATGACCCTCACGGATCCGCCAGCAGCGGATGCCGGCACCAAGGCCCGTTTCAACGACAACGAACTGGTCAAGGCGGTCAAGCGCCTCAAGGCCGTCGGTCATGAAGACAGGGCCGGGCCGATCATTCGCCATCTCGCCCGTGTGCTCGACAGCCCGTCGGAAGTTTTGCTGCTGCATCAGCTTTCGCAGAGCTACGGTTTGCATCAGAATGCCGTGCAGGTTGGACAGATCGCCCTCAGCCGCCACATGCCCGCGCAGAAGATGGCCTTCCCGCTCAATGTCATCCCGCGTGGTGTGAAAACCAATGGCGTCGACATTGCCCTGATCTATGCGCTGACCAAGCAGGAAAGCGTCTTCAACATCGGCGCAGTCAGCCATGCCAACGCCCGCGGGCTGATGCAGATGCTACCCGCAACGGCAAAGAGCACCGCGCGCAGCCTCGGGGTCAAATATTCCAAATCCAGACTGACCAGAGATCCGAAATATGCAGTCCTTCTCGGCAGTGCGTTCCTCAAGAAGAACCTGGACACCTTCAACGGCTCCTACATTCTGACCTTCGCAGGCTACAACGCAGGCCCCGGCCGCCCGCCACAATGGATCGAGCGTTTCGGAGACCCCAGAACCAACGAAGTGAGCGCCATAGACTGGGTGGAACGGATCCCCTTCACCGAGACCCGCGATTATGTGATGAAGTTGATGGAAAACCTTCAGGTTTACGAAGCCCGCATTCATGACAGCAAACTGGACATCAGCAAGGATCTCAAGCGTGGCCATCCCTGATCGCTCGGCTTTGATGGTCGACCAAAGAGAGGCCCTCGCCAAGCTTGGCAGCCTCTCAAAGACGCGCTAAGACTCTTCAAGGACGTGGAACGAGACGCAGGGCCATCAAGGCCGGACTGCCTCGCGAGTGTGGGAACTGGACAAGACGATGAAATATCAGGTCAGGCGTTTCGAGATCACGACTTTTGATGGGCTGGTGTTGCGTGGAGAGGTCTTTGGCGACCGCTCCTGGGGAGCGACCCCCGTTCTATGCCTTCCCGGCCTAACGCGCAGCAGTCGCGACTTTCATCCTCTTGCTGAGCGCCTAGCCGGAGATCCGGACAATCCCCGCTTCGTGATGATCCTCAACAGCCGCGGACGCGGCCCGTCCGACTATGACAAGAAGCCCGAGAATTATACGGTCATCACCGAGGCCAACGACGCCATCCATGCGCTGACCGCAGCCGGGCTGGAGAAGGCGATCTTTATCGGCACCTCGCGCGGTGGTCTTCTGACCATGGCGATTGCCGCCCTGAGACCGAACATCATCGCCGGAGCGGTTCTCAATGACATCGGACCCGTGATTGACGGGACCGGTATCGCGCGCATCAAGTCCTACCTGACCATGTCAAAGCCGGTGAACAATTGGGAAGACGCGCTGTCCTACATGAAGACGGCCAATTTCAATCAGTTCACCAACCTGAGCGACGAGCAATGGGACCTTTTCACCCAGATGACCTTCCGCGAGGAAAAGGGCAAACCGATGCCCGACTATGACAAGGCCATTTCCGACAGCCTCAGCTCCGTCGATCTCAACCAGCCTCTGCCGACAGCATGGCCCCAGTTCATGGCCCTGTCCCATTGCCCGGTCATGGTCATACGGGGAGAGAATTCCGATATTCTGGCTGAAGAGACTGTTGCTGAAATGCTTGAGCGTCATCCGGATTGTCAGCATTTGATAGTAAAGGAGCAAGGCCACGCACCTTTGTTCATTTTCGACGAACTCAACGACCCCATCGTAGCCTTTGCACTCGAGACCGACACCAAGATCAGGGCCAAGGACGTGAGCGCGGATCCGGCTTTCCTTGACGAGGAAGACATCGTCTATCTCGAAATCGAAGACCCTGAGCCCGAACCAGAGCCAGAGCCAGAAAAAGAACCCGAAGAGCAGCCGGAAGAAGCCCCATCAGCAGAAGAGCCACAGGTAGCTGACGAGGCCGAGGAAACCGACACTCCTGAGGACAGCGCTACCGCCGACGAAATGCCGGAAGAAAATGTCGAAGCGGAGAGTGTCAGCGAGGAAGGAGCCAGCTCGTCCGACGAGACTGAGCCTGACGCCGAGACAAAAGCAGAGCCAGAAACTGAGGCGGTGTCCGAAACTGAGGCCGCAGCCGAAAATGACCCGGAGACAGAGCCTCAAGAGGAAACAGAGGAAGCGACGCCTCAGGCTGAAACCGGCGAAGACAGTGCGACCTCTGAAGTGAAAGAAGAAAAGGATCAGCAGAAGGACAAGGCCGAGAAGGGCGACAAGGAAGAAGACCTCGTCACCCCGATCTGACCATGTCCGCAGCCCCTATCGTCTATCCGCAAGAATCATGTCAGACGCCTTCTCCGCGATCATCACCACAGGCGCGTGGGTGTTGCCTGACGTGATAGTCGGCATGACGGAGGCATCAACGACGCGTAAGCCCTGAAATCCATGCAGTTTCAAGCGCTTGTCGACAACAGAAAGCGGATCGTCCCCCATTTTCAAGGTGCCGCAAGGGTGGAAAATCGTCGTTCCCACATCCCCGGCCGCCTCCAGCATCTCCTCTTCACTTTGATAGCTGAGACCGGGCTTGATTTCCTTGGGCTGGAACTGCGCCATCACATCCGTTTTCATCAATCGCCTCGCATGGCGCAGCGAGTCCACGGCAACTTCCTTGTCCGCTTCGGCGCTGAGATAGTTCGGTGTGATGATCGGCTTGTCATAAGGGTCGGTCGAGCGAATATGGATCGTGCCGCGGCTCTCCGGCCTCAGATTGCACACAGAGACCGTGATGGCCGGAAAGCCATGCAGCGGATCGCCAAACTTCTCGAGCGACAACGGCTGCACATGATATTCGATATTCGGCGTGGCATGTCGCTCGCTTGAGCGTGTGAAGATCCCCAACTGGCTAGGAGCCATCGCCATTGGGCCAGAGCGCTTGAGGGCATATTCGAGGGCAATCTTCGCCTTCCCCCAAAGGCTCTTCTGGCGCATGTTGAGGGTCTCTGCCCCTGAGATCCTGTAGATCGTGCGCAGTTGCAAATGATCCATCAGGTTGCCACCCACCCCTTCCATCACGGCGACCGGCTCAATCCCGTGCTCTGCGAGAACGCTCGCCGGACCGATGCCCGACAGCTCGAGGATCTGCGGAGAATTGACCGCCCCTGCGGACAGGACCACCTCGCGCCCGGCCTTTACCACCGAGGGCTTGCCCGCAACGGACAGCTCAAGCCCCGTCACCCGTCGGCCATCAAAAGTCAGCTTCTCCACATGCGCCTGCTTGACGATGGTCAGATTGTTCCGGTGCGAAGCAGGATGCAGAAAAGCATTGGCAGCACTCCAGCGCAGGCCCTTTTTCTGGTTCACCTCAAAATAGGCTGTTCCCTCGCAGACCCCGTCGTTGAAATCTTCCGTGCGTCGGATGCCGATTTCCTCTGCCGCGTCCCGCACCGCATCAAGAATGTCCCAATGCAGCCGTTGGGTCTCGACCCTTAGCTCTCCACCCTGATGATGGTGCTCATCTTCCCATTTGTGATGATCCTCGGACTTCCGGAAATAGGGTAGCACATCGTCCCAGCCCCAGCCCTCGTTGCCAAGCTGGCGCCAGCCGTCATAATCCGCCGATTGCCCGCGCATATAGATCATGCCATTGATGGAGGAGCAGCCGCCGATTACCTTGCCGCGCGGATAGATGAGGCTGCGCCCATTCAGCCCCTCGCTCGGCTCGGTGTTCATCATCCAGTCCGTGCGCGGGTTGCCGATGCAATAGAGATAGCCAACCGGAATGCGTACCCAGTGGTACCGGTCCGAACCACCAGCCTCCAGCAGCAGCACTCTGTTGTGCTTGTCCGCGCTCAGCCTGTTGGCCAGCACACAGCCTGCAGATCCGGCCCCGACGATCACATAATCGAACACACCAAGATCCTGACGGCTCTCGACCTGCGCCATCCTCAATTCCTCCCCGACTTGTCATGCCGGCACTCGCGTTGGCGCCGGTTCTCCTCAGGGCGAGCTTAGCTGACAAATTGCCGCAGGGCTATGCGCATCAGCTCAGCTTGGGTTTGCATTTTTGGGCTAAAACGAAAGTCGATTGAGCCAACAAAAAACCCGCCGAGCGAGGTGCGCGGCGGGCTTAGAATCTTAACGAACGCGAGGGCTCAGGCAGACTTTTTCTGCTCCATCACCCGTGCGCGGATCCTCTCGATGCTCGTCTGCGGCGTCGCAGCAAGGAGCGTCTTGGTATAATCATGCTGGGGATCACTGAAGACTTGATCGCGGGAGCCATGTTCGACAATCTCGCCGTAATACATCACCATCACCCGATCGGCGAGATACTTGACCACACTCAGATCGTGAGAGATGAAGAGATAGGAGAGATTGAACTCGTCCTGCAAGTCTTTCAGCAGGTTGAGGATCTGGGCCTGAATGGACAGATCGAGCGCCGAAACGGGCTCGTCGAGCACGAGGATCTCCGGGCGGAGCATCAGGGCACGACCGATGGCAATGCGCTGCCGCTGACCACCCGAGAACATGTGCGGATAGCGCCCGAAATGCTCAGGGGCCAGACCGACCTTTTGCAGCATTTCCATCGCCTTGTCGCGGCGCTCGGCCGATGACATCTCCGGATGGTTGATCAGCAGAGGCTCCTCCAGCACCGCACCAACCTTCTGGCGCGGATTGAGGGAGCCATAAGGGTTCTGGAACACGATCTGGATCGTCTTGCGCAGGTCCCTTGAGACCTTTTTCTTGGCAATGTTGATCGACTTATCACCGATCTTAAGCTCGCCCGATGTCTGGGCATCGATAAGGGTCAGGATGCGCGCAAGGGTCGACTTTCCGCAGCCGGATTCACCAACGAGCGCAAGGGTCTCGCCCTTCATCAGATCGAAATCGATGCCTTTGAGGGCCTGCACGGTCTCGGTCTTGCCGAACATGCCGACCTTGGTGACATAGTCGCGGGTGATGCCGCGCACCTGCAAAACAGGAGAAGTTTCAACACTCATGATGCAACTGTATCCTCTTTGCTATAGGCACTGGCAAAATCACTGACCGTCGGCAGGCGATCCCCCTCGGCTCTTTCCGGCAGCGCCGAAAGAAGGGCCTTGGTGTATGGATGCTTGGGGCTTTCGAACAGCTCGAGCACACCCGCCTCTTCCATCTGCTCGCCGTTATACTGCACGACGACCCGGTCTGCGGTCTCCGCCACGACACCCATGTCATGGGTGATCATGATCAGCGCCATCTCGCTGCGTGACTGGATGTCCATCAGGAGATCGAGGATCTGCTTCTGGATCGTCACATCGAGCGCCGTGGTTGGCTCGTCCGCGATCAGCAGTTTGGGCTGGCATGCAATCGCCATGGCGATCATCACGCGCTGGCACTGACCACCAGACATCTGATGCGGGAAGCTGTTCAATCGCTTCTCTGGCGTTGGAATACCCACCGCCTCGAACAGCTCCAGCGTTCTTTTGCGCGCCTCCTTGCCGGTAAGGCCAAGATGGGTCTTCAGCACTTCGCCGATCTGGAAGCCGACCGTGAAACAGGGATTGAGGCTGGCAATCGGCTCCTGAAAGATCATCGAGATGTCTTTCCCGATCACATTCCGTCGTTCCTTCGCGCTGAGGCTCTGCAGGTCGCGACCGTCGAAGGTCATGACATCGGCCTTCACCGTCGCCGTATCCGGCAACAGGCCCATGGTGGCGAGCATGGCGACGGACTTGCCCGAACCAGACTCGCCCACGATGGCCAGAACTTCACCCTTGTTGACGTCGTAATCGACGCCCTTCAAGGCCCGGAACGGTCCCATGGCGGTATCGAATTCGACCGTCAGATTGCGGATTTCAAGCAATGACATGAGAAATCCTCCTTAAGACCGTTTGAGTTTCGGGTCGAGCGCATCGCGCAGACCGTCACCGATGAGATTGATCGCCAGCACCGTCACGAGGATTGAGACACCGGGGAAAGTGACAACCCACCAGGCCCGCAGGATGAACTCGCGCGCCTCGGCGAGCATGGTGCCCCACTCCGGGGTCGGCGGCTGCGCACCAAGCCCGAGGAAGCCAAGCGCCGCAATATCGAGAATGGCGTTGGAGAAGGAAAGCGTGCCCTGCACGATCAGCGGAGCGGTGCAGTTGGGCAGAATGGTCAGGAACATCAACCGAAGCGAGCTCGCTCCTGCCACCCGGGCCGCGACCACATATTCCCGCTCACGCTCGGCCATCACCGCCGCACGTGTCAGGCGCACGAAGTGAGGCTGATAGACCACGGCAATCGCGATCATCGCGTTGATCAGGCCCGGCCCCAGCACGGCCACCATGACCAGCGCCAGCAGCAGGCTGGGGAACGCCAGAATGATGTCCATGATGCGCATGATCAGGGTATCGATCTTGCCGCCATAATAGCCTGCAATCAGGCCAAGCACGATGCCGCCTGTGAGCGCGATCAGAACAACCACGACGCCAACAAACAGCGAGAAGCGTGATCCCATGATCAGACGGGAGAGAATGTCCCTCCCCACCGCATCGGTACCCAGAATATAGGCGCTCTGGCCGCCGTCCTGCCAGAAGGGCGGCAGAAGGAAGGCGTCGCGATACTGATGGTTTGGATCATGCGGCACCAGATAGGGCGCCAGAAATGCGATCAGAACCAGCGTGAGAAACACCGCAAGGCCAATGACAGCACCCTTGTTTTCGCTGAAATAGAACCAGAATTCCTTCAACACGGCCCGTGTCGACTGGCGGGAGACGGATTCGACCTTTTCTACTGTATCAGTCATGAAGCGTTCCCCTAGTTATGCCGAATGCGCGGATTGATGAGGCCATAAAGCAGATCGACGATGAGGTTCACCGTCATAACCAGCATGGCCACCATGAGCAGTCCGCCCTGCACGACCTGATAGTCACGCCGCGAGATGCTGTCGACCATCCACTTACCGATGCCCGGCCAGGAGAAGATGGTTTCGGTCAGAATGGCCCCGGCCAGCAGAACGCCGACCTGGAGGCCGATAGTCGTGATCACCGGAATGAGTGCATTGCGCAATGCATGAAGGCCGATGACGCGAAATTTCGTCAGTCCCTTGGCACGCGCGGTGCGGACATAATCCTCCCCAAGAACCTCCAGCATCGCCGAGCGGGTCTGACGGGCGATCACGGCCATGGGGATGGTCGCGAGCACGATGGACGGCAGGATGAGATGCATGGCGGCGGACTTGAACGCTCCTGCCTGACCGGAAATCAGCGAGTCAACCAGCATGAAGCCGGTCACCGAGTCGAAGAAATACATCAGAGAGATGCGGCCCGATACCGGGGTCCATTGCAGCCAGCCCGAGAAGACGATGATCACCAGCAAGGCCCACCAGAAGATCGGCATGGAATAGCCGACGAGTGCGGTGGTCATCACCGAATGATCGAAGAAGGAGCCGCGCTTCACCGCAGCGATCACACCGGCAGGAATGCCAAGACAGACCGCGATGATGATGGCGACAAAGGACAATTCGAGCGTTGCCGGAAAGAGCGCAAAGAACTCATCCCACACCGGACGCCGGGTCACCATGGAAATACCGAAGTCACCCTGAAACAGTCCCACCAGATAATGGAAATACTGGATCATGACCGGTTGATCGAAACCGAAGGCCTTCTGCAATTCGGCATAGCGCTCGGGAGAAATTCCGCGCTCCCCGGCCAGAAGCAGAATGGGGTCACCGGGCAACAGCCGGATGAAAAAGAATGCAACAAGTGTCACGCCGATAAAGGTCGGAATGAGCATCCCGACACGGCGCAAGAGAAATCCCAACATTGATGTGCCAGTCCGTTTGAGAACACGCGCAGTGCGCAGGTTCTTTTGAGTTCAGCAGCAACCCGCCTTTTCTTTTCTTGTATTTGGTTCCCTCGATGGGAAACCTTTTGCGAAAGGCAGGGGTTTTCGGGTCAGCAGCGTGCCCGAATGTGAGCCATGTAGCCAAAAAAGACAGAGGCGGCAAGACCGCCTCTGTCCTAAAAATCTTATTCTTCGATGTCCACACCGTAGAAGATGTGGCCACCAAACGGGTCGATCTTGTAGTTTTTGACCTTGCTGCTCAGCGGCATGAAGACAACGGAATGCGCGATGGTCGCCCACGGAGCTTCGCGTTTGAAGACCAGCTGGGCTTCTTCATAGAGCTTGGTGCGCTCTGCAACGTCTGTGGTCTGTTTCGCTTTCACGAGCAGATCGTTGAACTCTTCGTTACACCACTTCGCACGGTTAGCACCGGACTCAACGGCATCGCAGCCAAGCAGAACATACATGAAGTTGTCCGGGTCACCATTGTCACCGGTCCAACCGAGCAGCACGGTATCATGTTCGCCGTTGGAAGAGCGTTTGAGATACTCACCCCATTCGTAGGACACGATTTCGGCTTCAACACCAACAGCCTGCCAGTCAGCCTGGATCAGCTCGGCCATACGGCGTGCGTTCGGGTTGTACGGACGCTGGACAGGCATCGCCCAGATGTTGGTTTTCATGCCTTCAACACCGGCTTCAGCCAGCAGCTTCTTGGCAGCTTCCGGATCATACGGATCGTCAACGGTGTTTTCGTTGTAAGACCACATGGTCGGCGGGATCGGGTTTTTGGCAACCTGACCGGCGCCCTGGAAGACGGCATCAAGAATGGCCTGTTTGTTGATGGCCATGTTGAGCGCCTTGCGAACACGTACGTCCTTGAACTTGTCCATCTGGTTGTTGTAGGCCAGATAGCCAACGTTCAGACCGGCCTGTTCCATCATGTTGATGCTGTCGTCAGCCTTCATGGCTTCGATGTCGGCCGGGTTCGGATAAGGCATCACGTGGCATTCGCCAGCTTTCAACTTCTGGTAACGAACAGATGCATCCGGGGTGATCGCGAAGATCAGATCGTCAATGTCAGCTTTGCCGCCCCAATAGTCAGCAAAGGCCTTGTAGCGAATGACAGCGTCTTTCTGATAGGCGACGAGCTGGAAAGGACCAGTGCCGACCGGCTTCTGGTCGAACATTTCGAGGTTGCCGGTTTTCTCGACCTGAGCTGCATATTCTGCAGAATGGATGGAAGCGAAATCCATGGCCATGTTGGCGATGAAGGGAGCTTCAACCTGATTGAGAACGAATTTCACGGTGTTATCGTCAACTTTGACGATTTCCTTGATCAGGCTGTCCATGGACATGCCACCGAAATATTCGTAGGTACCGCCGGAAACCTTGTTGTACGGATGGTTCGGATCTTTCTGACGCATGAACGAGAAGATCACGTCATCGGCATCGAACTCGCGGCTCGGAGTGAAGTCTTCGGTGGTGTGGAACTTGACGCCTTTGCGCAGATGGAAAGTATATTCAAGACCATCTTCAGAAACATCCCAGCTTTCTGCCAGGCCGGGAATGACATTGGTGCTTCCGCGCTCGAACTCAACCAGTTTGTTGTAGATGGTGTGAGAAGACGCATCGAAAGTCGTGCCGGCCGTGTAGAGCGCCGGGGTGAAACCTTCAGGGCTACCCTCAGAACAATAGACCAACGTCTTTGCCTGCGCAGTCGCGGACAACACGACAGCCAAAGCAGTAGCAGCCAGAGCTTTGGTTAGCAGCTTCATGTTAATATCCCTCTATTCGTTATCATTTTGATATGCCGGCGCGACAGGCCTGGATGCAATAAGCGACCCTCAGTCGACCATTGCCATTCCCGAAGTCTACCCCCGTAACACCCACTCCCAACGTCAGACCGGCAGTACCAAAGTCGAGCCCAAACAAAAGAGAAATGCAATCTTTTATTCGATATATTCCACCCAATTTGAAAGAATTTGATCACATTCATGCTGCAATAGGAAAAATTTTCGGGATAGCTGCGACTTCGGGCAAAGACCGGCCACACGAATAGATCTCTAGGGATCACGTCACAAGGCGCAGCCGTTCTTCACTCCAACCCTTGCGCTCTCGATCAAGGATCCTCTCGGCATCAAGCGAGCGGATCGGAATGGAGGCATCCATGGGAATGTCTCCGGTGAGCTGCAACGCAAGATAGCGACCACAGCAAACCCTCAGGAAACTGGTGAAATTCCCCAGATTGTGGTCGGCTTCCTCGGCTTCGTGGTAAAGCTTTGCGATCAATTGCGTGACGGCAAGACCGTCACGCGCTGCGATGTCCTCCAGCACCTGCCAGAAGAAACTCTCCAGTCGGATCGACGTCACCATGCCATCAATCCGAAGGGATCGTGTTTCGCTTTCCCACATGGCCGGGTCAGACCCGATAAACAAACGGCACATGGCATCCTCCCATACCGAGCACTCACTGGTTCCGGCCATCCCGGGATTGTTTCAGGTTTCTATCTTGGTTCCCAAAACGGCAAGAAACTGCGAAATCCAGGCTGGATGAGCTGGCCAGGCTGGCGCAGACACCAGATTACCATCTGTCACGGCTGCATCAATGGCAATATCGGCGTAGGTTCCTCCGGCAAGCTCCACCTCGGGTTTGCAGGCCGGATAGGCTGAACAGGTGCGCCCCTGAAGAACACCGGCCCCGGCCAGCAACTGGGCCCCATGGCAAATCGCGGCAATCGGCTTGTTGGCCTCGAAGAAGTGCCGCACCAGAGCCAGCACGGCTTCATTGAGCCTGAGATATTCCGGAGCCCGCCCGCCAGAGACAACCAGCGCATCGAAATCTTCAGCCGAGATCGCGTTAAAGGTCCCGTTCAGCGTGAAATTGTGACCCCGCTTCTCCGAATAGGTCTGATCGCCCTCGAAATCATGAATGGCGGTGGCAATCTGCTCGCCCGCCTTCTTGTCCGGGCAGACCGCAATCACCTCATGCCCCACGGCCAGCAAAGCCTGAAACGGAACCATGATCTCGTAATCTTCACCAAAGTCGCCTGCCAGCAGCAGAATTTTCTTGGCCATGTTGTCACTCCTCCCTTGTCTGTGAACAGGACAAACATGACACATCGCAGCTTTATCTAGGTATTAACACCATACTACAACCAAGATTGACGCTCTGAGACCGCAATCACTCCGGCCATAAGCGAGGCGATGGCAAAGGCGAGACCGCCTTGGGAGCGGGACGGATCAAGACCGGGTTAATCCGGAACGGCGTCCGCTGTCTCGGTCTCGATCCAGCTGAGGAAACCGGGCAGACCGTCAACAATCGGGAGAGCAACAAGCGCGGGTTCATCATAGGGATGCTGCTTGGCAAACAGGGCCTTGGCTGCCTCGATTTCGGGTCTGGTGGTCTTGGCGATGAAGGCCACCTCCCCTTCTTCCTGCACCTCCCCGTCCCAACGGAACAGCGAGGTCATGCCGGGCAACAGATTGACGCAGGCGACGAGCCGCGCATCAAGCAGAGCCCGCGCGATGGCCTTGCCGGTCTTCATATCCGGGCAGGTTGCATAGAGCATAAGATGCTCTTTGTTGTTTTTGGTGTCCAAGGACAGCTCCCAATTGGAAAAAAGTCTGATCCATGCTACTCCAGACTACGGGTTCACGCAAAGCGGATCAGTTGAGTAAAAGACGGACCATCGAAATGTCCCGGACCTTTGAGAATATCGCCTTTATTTCTAGCGCCACCGAAGAGACGGAAAAAGCCCGCAAAAAGTTGGCCCATCGCTATGGTTCCGTTCCTCCTGATCAAGCGGACGTCATTGTGGCTCTCGGCGGTGACGGCCTGATGCTGCAGACGCTGCATCGATATATGAACAGCGACATTCCCATCTATGGCATGAATTGCGGCTCCATTGGCTTCTTGATGAATGAATATCTCGAGGATGCGTTGAGGGAACGGCTCATGAAGGCCGAAGTCTCCGAGATCCGCCCCCTTCACATGCAGGCCACGACCGCCGACGGCACGGTGCATGAAGCGCTCGCCATCAACGAGATTTCCGTCTTTCGTCAAACAGCGCAGGCCGCAAAGCTGGAAATCCAGATTGATGGCAAGGTGCGAATGGAGGAGTTGATCTGCGACGGCGTGCTGGTCGCAACCCCCACCGGCAGCACCGCTTACAATCTGTCGGCGCACGGCCCAATCCTGCCGATCGACTCGCCGCTTCTTGCCCTGACCCCGATCAGCCCTTTTCGCCCCCGTCACTGGCGCGGAGCCCTATTGCCCAACACAGCAGAGGTTCATCTTCTGGTGCGTGAGCCCAACAAACGCCCCTTGAGCGCGGTGGCCGACCATTCCGAAATCAGATCGGTCCTCGAAGTCGAAATCCGGGAGGACACGGAGCATTCCTGCAAGATCATGCTCGATCCCGAACATGGCTGGGCCGAACGCATCCTCACAGAGCAATTTCGCTACTGACCTTTGTTCTCCCCGGCCGTTCCCTGCTAGTCTGTAATAGACAGCCATAGGGGAAAGTCTTCCTTAACAACAAGCCTCTATACTTACCGATCATGACGTCTGACCGGAAGCGAGAGACCTCTGGCAGACGATGGGCAATGCAGGGCAAAAGAAGCAATGATCAATGTCGATCTCTCTCAGCTACGCTTTCTGGTCGTAGAAGACAACGCGCATATGCGGCGCGTCTTGCGGACCTTGATCAATGGTTTCGGGGCACGTGAAGTCTCAGAAGCAGAAGACGGCGCGACGGGTTTGGAACTTTTCCAGTCGACGCAGCCCGATATTGTGATCACTGACTGGTTTATGCCCATTTTCAGCGGTATCGAGCTGACCCGCATGATGCGCAATCGTGATTCGTCAGCGAATCCGACGGTTCCGATCATCATGCTGACCGGCCACTCGGAAAAGAAGAAGGTGGTCGACGCCAGAGACGCCGGCGTGACCGAGTTTCTGTGCAAACCGATTTCGGCAAACGCGCTTTATGCGAGGGTTGCCAATTGCCTTGTGAATCCAAGGCCTTTCATCAAGGCCGCCGGTTATTACGGCCCCGACCGCCGACGCTTCGCCAACCCCCTTTACAAGGGAAGCGAACGCAGAGCCGGTGAAACCGGTGCGGATCGGGTTGTTGTTAGTTAACGTCGCAGGTGACGCGGCGCCTAAAGTGGCTTAAGATCACCTGAAGAACAGAGGACAAACCAAAATGGCCGACTATGAGATCATAAAGCCCAAAGTCGACTTGAGGAAGAAAATCCGGGTCTTGCCCAGTAGCGACAAGTTTGATCCAGTCGCCAAGGCCGAGCAGGCAATGCAGCGCCTGTCGGTAAATTTCGGCAACTGGATGAAAGAAGAAGTCTTCAAGTTACAGAAGGCCTGGACGCCCCTTGAGAAAGGCGAATGGACACCGGAGACCATCGATGGTCTGTTCCGCTCGGCCCACGACATCAAGGGTCAGGGACACACCATGGGCTTTCCCATTGCGGGTGTGATTGCCGGTTCTCTTTGTGACCTGATCGAACGGATTCCGCAAATCGAGGACCTGCCGAAGGACATCGTCCAGAAGCATGTGCAGGCCATTACGGCAGTCGTCAACGAAAACGCCCGCGAAGAAGACAATCTGGTTGGCAACAAGCTCGCCAGTGAACTCTCCACAGTGACCAAGGAAATGATCGAAAAGATCACCGGCGAGCCATACGATCCGGATCTCTGAAAGAGACCTCAAAACAAAAGGGCGCAAATCGACCAGCGATCTCGCCCTTGTTCCTGACGGCTGCCATTTTCAAGCGCAGCCTGATCTGGCCCCTCGATTCACATCAAGCGGCATTGACCTGCTGAAATTTCGCGCGCATCTCGCGGGCCTCGTCCCTCGCAATCTGTGTTGCAAAGCGCCGCAGCAGGGCATGAAGGTCATCGAGCTCATCGTCGATCACCCCGTCATAGTCGCTCAGAATGCGATCCACCATCAAACGCGCAAAGCGCGAGCGTGGCACCTCCGGATCGAGATCTTCGGACAGATCCTGATAGGCAATCAGGGCAGACTGGATCGTCGGCAACACCCGTTCCGAAAGCCCGGCCTTGCGGCAGAGGGCCCGGACGGCGCTCTCGCTCGCATCAGACACACAGGCCCGCACGCGTTTGTCGCTGAGGTCGGACAGGCTGACCATCGCGGCCACGAACAATTCCACATTGCCCATGCAGAGTCCGCGAATGAGAATATCGGCGGTCAACTGACCCGACAGGCGCAAATGCTCGACGAGAGCCACAAGCTCATCCCCGTGCGCACAGCAGAAGGCAAGATCAACCGTCGCCTTGTCACAGGCATCCTTGACCAGAGCCGACCGGCGCTCGTCGCTGACGAAGGACTGAACAAGGGACAATTGCCCCAATGCATCCCCGAGCTGCACAATCAGCATCTGGCGGATATCGACGGGCAGTCCGGGCATGTTGAGCAGCGCATTGCGGACCATGGGCTCACGACCGAAGCGCTCGGCGAGACGGCGCAGGCTGAACACCGCAAGCTGGGCACCGGGATTTTCCAGCATCACCCGGCAGGCTTCCACCGGCCCGACCTCAGCAATCGCGGCGGAAAGAGACGGACTGACAGACGGGCGCGCTGCTACAGCCATCTGTTGTGGCAAGGTGCCATCGGCGATCAAATCGACGAGCTCGCCATCGAGCAGGACCGGAGAGGCAGCAAGCACCGGCACGGCAACCGGCTCGATATCCTGAATGAGGGTCAAAATAACCTGACGGGGCGCATAGGGAGAAGCAGCAAGCGCATGGGCCAGAGCCTCGCGCACCATCGGCGCGGGATCATCTAGCAGGATAGTCAAAGCGGTCTCTGCAGCCTGCTTTTCAAACGGCTCAAGGTCGGAATAGAGATAGGCGCGCGCCAAGGCGCTGGTCGCTTCCGCCCGACGCTCGACAGGGGCGGTTTCAATCCAAGAGAGAAACTTCGCAACAATCATCCCAAATGTCCCAGGCCCGAAGGCCAATACGCGAGTACTGATACTGAGGCACCAACAGGGCCCCTACTTGGGAACATCTTGCCCTACCAACCCTTAACGATCGGTTCACCATAAATGGCAAAGGCAAAGGGAACAGGAATCAGCTGTTGCGGACGAGCTTGAAAACCTCCCTGCTGAGGAACGCGGTGAGATCAAGCGCCGTCCGGCTACGCTTCACCTCGTGGGTGCTGACAGAGGCCGTCTCCTCATCCCCCACCAGATCAATCGGGGCTGGGATGATAGTGTCCGCAGTCACAGGGTTGGTTCTTGGGATCGCTCCACCAGCGCCGATGGCCTCGACCGATGGGGCCCGTTCGACACTCGCTTCAGACTTGCCGCGAGGCAAGGGCATGGAGGCATCAGACGGCGTGATTTCGAGGGACAGCGCCTCGGCTTTCATAGCTTCGGCTGCAGCAGGCGGATCAATGCTGACATATTTGGTATCTTCAGCGGTAAACACCCGGCTCTTGCGCATTTCGTCCCGCGCAGCCTCAATGATCCGCTGGCCGTCAGAGCCAAGCACGAGACGCGAGGAGCGTGCCTCCACTCCAGCATCCGTCGAATTGTAGCTTAGGCCATACCGGCTCGGCAGAAGTGGCTTGCCGGGCCGAGCGAAAAAGCTCTCAAGGGTCGTTTCGGACAAGTCCGGCTCGGCCTTCTCGGACGCAGTCTGAGTGGCTTCGGCAACCTTGGCAGCAAGCTGAACGGCACTGGCCTGCTGTGTGGTCTCGGCGGGCTCTTCATTCACCTGCACATAGCGGCTGGCCTTCTCTGACTGCCGCGACTTGAACAGATCCCCCAGCCCGAGAATGTCGGCGAGTGACCGGCTCTTCTTTGTTTCCTTTTGCGGAACAGTCGAGACCAGATCGTTATAGACCTCGGAAACGGTTTTCGCTTCGCCATTGCGTTCATAGAAAATGCCGCGGTTGGCGCGCGCCTGCTGCGGGAAGACCTTCGCTGCAGCCAGATCCGGATTGCTGTTGGCCAGCTCGATCAGCTTGCTGCTACCGCTCGCGCCAAGAAAATGCGCCGCATACAGCTCACCAGAAGACGGATCGCGGTTGAGCTTTTGCGCGAGAATATCTTCGTTCTTCTGCGCCAGAGCACCCGCCAGCAGCGTCGAAGCCTTCGGGTCGTTGCGCAGATCGAGGATCTGTTCCCGCGCCTCCGCGTCCTTGACATAATATCGGCTGCCAACCTTGGTGATCTTGTCGGCCAAATCGCCATAGCCAAGCTCTGAGCCAGAATTTTTCATGGTTGCAAGCCAAGTCTGCTCGACAAACTGGAACAGGCCCGTGGCGGACGACGTCGGAGCCTTGGCGGTCGGCTGCATGCCGCTTTCACGCTGGGCTGTGTGGAGCAGAAACTCAAAGCTCGTGCCTGTGGTCCGGCTAGCCTCTTCAAAGACGGCCTGAAACCTCTGGGGCATATTGTTTGTAACGGGACTGGCCACGGCTCTCTCGATCCTTTTAAATGGTCCCCTGCTCGGAGTTCACGCCCTACAGTTCCAAACAAGGAAGACTCGTCCTGGTTACCAATTCTTAACAATCGTGCCCAGCTTTGGTTAACGAAAGCTTAACGCGGCAAATATTGCCGGCCTTACCTGTCAGTTTTACTGGTTAAAAATTGCCCCCATTCATCACAAGGCTTCGCCGCACTCTGTTTCTTGACTATAATGGGTTCGTGCCAATGTTAAACCGTGACGGGACCTTCCCATGCGATCCTTTCTGAACGTCCCACTCGACCCAGCGAGCAGCAACGCTTACGACGCAATTCTCGCCTCGGGAGCCGATTGCCTGATCCTAGAGGCACCAGACAACATCGAGATTGCCCTTTCTTGCTGCACCGACATGAAACGTCACAAGGCGAGCCAGCCAATCTACCTGCGCCTGAAGGCCAACGCATCTGACGAGATGGAAGACGCGCTCGCGCACATCGCGGCCTCGAACCTCGACGGCCTCCTTCTTGACCATTGCGAAAGCGGCAGAGATGTCACCGCCATGGATGTCAGGATGAGTGCGGCTGAAGCGATCGCAGGACGCAAGATCGGCTCACTCGGCATCATCGCTCAAGTCACAGATACGGCGACGGCACTCTTCGGACTGGGAAGCTACAAAGACGCAAGTCCACGCCTCAAGGCTCTCACATGGGATGCAGACCTGACCGCCAAGGCGATCGGCGCCACAGTGGTGCGCACCAGGAATGGTAGCTTCATCCCCCCCTGTCAGACAGCACGCGACCTTTGCCTGATCGGAGCAGCCGCCGCAGGCATCCAGGCAATCGACACCGCATGTCCTGACCACACCGACTTGGAAGCGTTCGGACGCGAAGCGATGGAAGCGAAACGGGATGGCTTTCAGGGCAAATGGGCAACCTGCGAGAAACAGGTCACCCTCATTCAGCAAATCTTCTGACCAAGCTGTGTGGAGCGAGATTAAAAACCTGCTTTTCCGTTCCGCTTCAACGACTTAAACAGTACCATTGAATCAGTTTCCCAAGCAGTTGAATCAGTATCTGAACAACTTGAATCAGAACACCAACCATCCGGACCCGATGCTTCAAGTCATCGAATCAGAATGCCAGCACCAACCATCAACTCTTTGGACGATCAAGAGAAAAGACATCCCCCGCCGACGAATAGTCCATATACCCCAGACGGGCCAGCAGATTGAGACGCGAGGCGACGACGAGCCCATCCTCAATGAACTCGTCACGGATATGAATGCCAAGAACCTCACCCAGAACCATCTCATAGCCGGTGTCGATCCCGTCATATTTGCTGAGCGGCAGGATCTCGAGCACCCGGCATTCGAGTGCACCGGGGGCCTCGGCCACATATGACACATCTATCAACTTGCACGGCGCTTCCGTGAGGCCAGCCAGCTCGAACTCGCTCACGTCCGCCCCGACAGGTGCCGAGCTGCGGTTCATCGCATCCTTCAAATCATAACTCACCAATGAGCAGGCAAATTCACCGGATGCGGCAACATTGGTCAGACTGTCCTTGCGCCCGTTGCTGGAGAACATCACCAGATTTGGCTGAGACGAAATGGCGTTGAAGAAGCTGTAGGGCGCGAGATTGGAAACCCCGTCTGGCCCCTTGCTGCTAATCCATCCGATCGGGCGCGGAGCTACCAGCGCCTTGAACGGATCATGCGGCAGGCCGTGCTCATTGGTTCGTGAGTCGTAGAACATCATTCCTCCCAGAATGTAACGATGTCATCAAGCTTCGGGCGATCCCGGTCGGCCGGTTTGGCCGAGGACGTGCCAATATGAATGAAACCGGCAATCCGCTCCCCTTCGGCAAGCCCTAGCGTCTCAAGGAAAGGCGCGTCGAACGAATACCATTCCGTCAACCACTGGGCGCTGAAGCCACTGGCATGAGCCGCATGGACGAGATTCATGCAGACGGCACCGGCAGAAAGCACCTGCTCCCATTGCGGCACGGGAGCGGCGGGATTGGGTGAAGAGACGACAGCAATCACCAGCGGGGCACGCTGAAACCGCCCGCGCTCAACCTCAACCCGTCCTTCATCCGAATTCGGCTCCAGCTCAAGCCAGCGCTTGGCCAATAGCTCACCCAATCGCGCAACACCTGCGGCATCGAAGCGCAGAAACCGCCAAGGCACGAGCTTCTTGTGGTCGGGCACCCTCGCCGCTGCGGTCAACATCGATTCGATCTGGCTCTCGGTGGGGGCTGGCGCTTCCAGAAAAGCGGCCTGAACGCTGCGCCGCGTCAATAAATAGTCAAGCAATACCGACATTGAATGCTCCTGCTTCAAAAAGTCATCAAAGCCTATGCAAAGAAATGCACCGACACCAGCCCCCGCCTTCATTGTGCCCAGAAATGACCATGGTTTTTGGATTTGCTAAGCGGGAACCAGATGCTAAACAGGGGATCAGCGCGTTCGAGTCTGTCGCGCCAAAGAAGTCTGTATCCAGTAGCATCGCAAGCAAGGACGAGAAACGTGAAACGCACCGGTCTTCTTTATCGATCCGTTCGATCAGCTCAGATCGCCTTCTGCTTGCTTTTCTTGATTTTCACGGCATCAGTTTTCCCGAATTTTGCACGCGCTCAGGACGCAGGCCAGCCGCTCAATCTGGGCGAGGTCATTCAGAAAGAGGCAAAGCCCGCACCGTCCTACCTCAAGCTGCCTGAAACGGTCCCGATCCCGGAAGCGAAACCCGCAATGGAACAGGACGCCCCAGAAGCAGGGACGGACACAGCAGCAGAGCCGACAGACACCCCTGACGCCATCAACGATCCGCTCGGAGCGGAGCAGGCCGAGACACCAACTACTGGCAACGAAGGCACCGCCCCGGATGCCTCTGCCATGGATGGTGTAGACCCTCTGATGGCTCCGATTCCGGGCCAGTCAGTCCAGCCAGAGACCCCGCCCGAACCGGAAATCGAGGAAGGCGGCGTCGCGCGCCTTCAGCTCACAGCACTCCTGTCCGATGAGGGTGACGTTCTTCAGCGTGGCGTTGACTGGCGAATCTATGAAGAAAAGCGCGACGAAAACGGCCGCATGCCCCTCATTGAGAATGTCGAGGGCGGCCCGACGCAGATTGAACTGCCAACCGGCAAATACATCGTCTATGCCGGCTATGGCTATGCCAACCTGACCAAGCGCATCGTGCTCAACAAGGCAGGCGATTACGCCGAGAATTTCAATCTGCAGGCCGGAGCCGTACGCCTCAATGCGGTGGCAACCGGCGACATCCCCCTCGACAAACGCCATTCTAACGTTTGACATCTACACCCGCGACAAGGCCGAGGGGGGGAAGCGCAGGAACTGGTGGCCGAAAATATCAAACCCAACCACGTCATCAAGCTGACCGAAGGCACCTACCACATCGTCTCCAGTTACGGCTCCTCCAACGCAAAGGTGCGCGGCGACGTCGAGGTGTCGGCAGGCAAGCTGGTCAATGTGACGATGATCCACAACGCCGCCAAGGTGACCCTGCGCCTCGTCTCCGAGCCCGGTGGCGAGGCCCTTGCCAACACTGTCTGGACCGTCCTCACCCCCGGTGGCGACATCGTGAAGCGCGCCATTGGTGCCTTCCCCACCCTCGCCCTGACATCCGGCGATTACACCGCCATCGCCAAGCAAAACAACGAGGTCTACAACAGGGACTTCTCGGTGGATTCCGGCATCGACAGAGATATCGAGGTTCTGGCGACGGTGCGTTGAGCCATGACAGCCCGTGCCGTCATCGCGGCAAAGCCCCAGCCCCTTCTGGCCAGAGAGTGGCTCACCGCCTGGATCTGGGGACCGACACCGTTTCGCGTCTTTGCACCCTCCCGGCCCTCCGCCGGGGGACGCAACAAGGCCCTTTTTCCGATCATGTCCTGATCAGCTTTGACGCTGCCTTTCAAGGCCTCGACGTCACCTGCCATTTCGACTATGGCTTCGACCCGGCATGCAATCTGTCAGTGCTGATTGATACCGTTGAAGGCTACCAGCTCTTCGCCTTCGAGACCCGCGCTTACAGCCTCAGGCACGCCTTCGGACATCTCGCACAAGCCTGTCGAAGCGGTGAGATATCCATCCCGGTCGCAGGTCTTCACCCGCGGGCGCGCTGGTCCAGCAAAGACAGGGACTGCGCCAGCCCTGTCCCTCAAGGCTCAGAGGGACATCCACCCCTGCACGCTCCTATGAGGCAGCTTTATCCCAGATCGGAACATGGCCAGAAAAGCAGCCTGAATCAAAGTCTGAAGTGATGGAATCATCTTCGCACCAAACAGCATCAAGCATCTGAAGTAAAACGTAAAAAAGGCGACACTTAAAGTGCCGCCTTTTCGCATTTTCCGTTGAATCAATCTCTCAAGAGATCCAATATGATCACTCAGCCGCTTCAGCCTTCGCGGCATCGCGCTCGCGGCGAAGATCCGGAGCGATTGCCTCTTCGACCAGCGAAGAGATTGCCTCTTCAAGACTCATCGAGGTCTGATTCTTGGAGCCAAGACGACGGATCGAAACGGTCCGTTCCTCAGCTTCCTTCTTACCGCAAACAAGCAGCGCAGGCACCTTGGCCAGCGAATGCTCACGGACCTTGTAGTTGATCTTCTCGTTGCGAAGATCAAGGTCTACATTGAGGCCAGCAGCGATCAGCAACTCCCGCACTTCCTTGGCATAGTCATCAGCGTCGGAGGTGATCGTCGCGACCACCACCTGAAGCGGCGCAAGCCACAGCGGGAAGTGACCAGCATAGTGCTCGATCAGGATGCCGGTGAAGCGTTCGAGCGAGCCGAACAGCGCCCGGTGGATCATCACCGGATTGACCTTGTTGCCCTCGGTGTCGATGTAGAAGGCACCAAGACGGCCCGGCAGGTTGAGGTTCGACCTGAACGGTGCCGCACTGCCAGTCGCGACCGATGGCATCGCGCAACACATACTCGAGCTTCGGACCATAAAATGCACCCTCACCCGGGTTGAGCGTCCACGCCTGACCGGCTGCATCAATCGCGTGTTTCAGGGCAGCCTCGGCCGCATCCCAAACCGCATCGGAACCGACGCGCTTTTCGGGACGATCAGAGAACTTCACATGAATGTCCTCAAAGCCGAAGTCCTTGTAGATCGACATGATCTGCTTGTGCAGATCAACACAGACCTGAGTGATCTGGTCTTCGGCCGAGAAGATATGCGCATCATCCTGCGTGAAGTGGCGCACACGCATCATGCCATGCAACGCACCCGACGGCTCATAGCGATGCACCTTGCCAAACTCAGCAATCTTCAGCGGAAGGTCACGATAGGATTTGAGACCATTCTTGAAGATTTGCACGTGGCCCGGGCAGTTCATCGGCTTGCAGCAATAGACGCGCTCATCCGGGGTCTGGGTGGTGAACATGTTCTCACCGAATTTCTCCCAGTGACCGGACTGCTCCCAGAGGGTCTTTTCCATCATGTCGGGGCTATTGACTTCCTTGTAGCCCCAATCCTTCTGACGGCGACGCATGTAGGAGATCAGGCTCTGAAACAAGGTCCAGCCCTTGTCATGCCAGAACACCGAACCGGGTGCCTCTTCTTGGAAATGGAACAGGTCCATCTCGCGACCCAGCTTGCGATGGTCGCGTTTCTCGGCTTCTTCAAGACGAGTGAGATGCTGCTTCAGTTCGTTGTCGGAGGCCCATGCAGTACCGTAAATACGGCTCAGCATCGCATTGTTGGAATCCCCGCGCCAATAGGCACCGGCCACCTTCATCAGCTTGAAAGCGTTACCGATATGACCGGTCGAGGTCATGTGCGGACCACGGCAGAGGTCGAGCCATTCACCCTGACGGTAGATCTTCAGATCCTGCCCTTCGGGGATGGCGTCAACCAGTTCCACCTTGTAGCTCTCGCCCTTGTCCGAAAAATGCTTCTTGGCAACATCCCGGCTCCAGACTTCCTTGGTGAAAGGCGCATTGCGGGCGATGATCTCACGCATCTTGGTTTCGATGGCGGTCAGATCCTCGGTGGTGAAGGGCTCATTACGAGCAAAATCATAATAGAAGCCATCAGCGATCACGGGACCGATGGTGACTTGCGTTCCGGGAAAAAGCTCCTGAACGGCCTCGGCCATCACGTGCGCCGCATCATGCCGGATCAGTTCGAGAGCCGCATCATCCGTGCGGGTCACGATCTCGATGGATGCGTCACTCTTGATGGGATCAGCCAGATCGGTAAGCACACCATCCAGCTTCATGGCCACGGCCTTCTTGGCCAGTGATTTGGAAATGCCCGCAGCAACATCGACGCCGGTGGTACCAGCATCATACTCGCGAACAGAACCGTCGGGGAAAGTCAGATTGACCATTGGTATTCTCCTGCTCAACTCCTGCCTACAACGCAGGTAAGCTTTCGGGCAGCGCCCGGTTTCATCATAAATTGCGATCAGTCTATGGCTTGAGGCGGGTGAGCAAGGGCATCAATCGCGGGACCCCGGTCTCGTCGCGTCATCGATGTGGTCGCCACCCCACAAACCATAGTGCCATGGTTTATACCAACAGGCTCCATCAGGCAACCGTTCAGGCACAGGGTCATAGCCACTATGTCCCCAAGGATGGCAGCGAAGAATGCGCGCAAGGCCCATCCAGCCACCGGCCCAGAAGCCGAAGCGCAGAATTGCCTCCTCGGTATAGTGGGAACAGGTCGGCAGATAGCGGCAGGAGCGCCCCATGAAGGGGGAGAGAAAGATCTGATAGAGCTTGATCAGACCGATCGCCAGATACTTCATTTCCCGGACTCGATCTGATCGATCGCTTCAACCACCGCATCAAAGACGAGAAGTGTCGAGGTGTGACGAGCCGGATAGTCCCTGACGGGCTCCAGATATTTGAGATCTTCCCATTTGCCTCGAGGGGGTTCGCCATTTTCGAGCAGCATGGCGCGCATGTCGTCGCGCAGCTGGCGCAGCTCCGCCCCGTCCGATCCGATCACATGCCGCGCCATCACCGAGGACGCCGCCTGACCGAGGGCACAGGCGTTCACCGCATGGCCATAGTCGACGACCTTGCCATCTTCCATGACAAGATCCACCTCAACGGTCGAACCACACAATTTGCTATGCTTTTTCGAGGAGGCCTGCGGCTCGGCAAGACGCTCAAGACGCGGAATATTGCCAGCAAATTCCATGATCTTCTTGTTGTAGATGGCGTCTAACATGAAAAGTGCCTCGCTTTGCTGATCGCCGATGCGATCCGGATCTGGTGCTTTACCCTACAACCCCTATATAGGGAGTGAAACAAGAATGTCGCAGCTTTTCCAAACCCTGAGGCAAATATTCTCTCCAATCGGCAGCTAGCCTGCCTTCCAAGGGCAAATAGCTGCTGACAAATCGGCAAAAAAGTGCATGATGGCGCAATCTGATCGATCGTCGCTTGAAGATGACAGTTCGGCGCATCAAACGCCCCGTGCACCTGCAAAGAAAAGGCATCGGGCCTCGCGTGAACATCATCCTCACAATGAGTGGCACCCCATGGCTTTCAAAAGTGGGCATACAACAGCATTGAAAAACAATAAGAACCAAGAGAATCTGCACCCCTTCCCGCGCGCTGAAAACGCCAAGGAAGATTGGGCATTGACCGAACGCCCATCGCGCGAAGAGGCCGAGGAAGCCGTACGTACGCTGCTCAAATGGATTGGTGACGATCCCGAGCGCGAAGGCCTCATCGACACGCCACGCCGCGTGGTCAGGGCCTATGAAGATCTCTACAAGGGCTATCGCGAAGACCCGACCATTCCGCTTCAGCGCACGTTTGAAGAGGTCAATGGCTACAAGGACATGGTGCTGCTGCGCGATGTGGAATTCTATTCCGCCTGCGAACATCACATGGTCCCCTTCGTCGGCAAGGCGCACATCGCCTATTATCCGGCGAATGGCGTTGTCGGCCTGTCCAAACTGGCGCGGGTCATCGACACCTTTGCCCGCCGCCTGCAGACGCAGGAATCCATGACCTCGCAGATCATCGAAACCATCGAGACGACGCTTGCCCCTCGCGGTATCGCGCTGATGATCGAGGCCGAACATATGTGCATGAGCATGCGGGGCGTCCAGAAGAAGGGCGTTTCCACCGTGACCACCTGTTTCACCGGCGTCTTCGAGCATGACGCGGAAAAACAGGATCGCTTCATGCGTCTGGTCGGAGAGCGCTAACAGGCGCACACCGAACCACATCAAGACTGACATGAAGGGGTGGATCCGGATCTGCCCCTTTTCTTTTGCCGCCATCAAGGCTATGGCAGACACAAGCGCCGACCCACCCTGACAGGTTCGGGAAGGCACCAACAGACAACAGAGACAAAGAGGCCACCATGTCCACTCCATTTTCATCGCGTGACGGCAAAGACCACGACGCCATCGAGCTGGGCCACGACATGATGCCCAAATTCGACGCCGGAGGCCTCATCGCCTGTATCGTGACCGACGCGGACAGTGGCGACGTGGTCATGTTCGCCTACATGAACGAAGAGAGCCTCCGGCTCACCCTTCAGACTCGAGAGGCTCATTACTGGAGCCGCTCGCGGCAGGAACTCTGGCACAAGGGCGCCACCAGCGGCAATGTTCAGGACGTGATCGAGCTCAGGACAGACTGCGATCAGGATGCCATCTGGATCAAGGTGCGAACGCGCGGTGCCAGCGCCAATTGCCATCAGGGCTACAAATCCTGCTTCTATCGCTCGGCCAGTCTTGTCGACGGAAAAGCCGAACTGACCTTCAGGGAAGACAAGCCCCTCTTCGATCCTGCCGAGGTTTATGGCAAGTCCTAACCCCTTCCGGCAATTGACGAGACCCTCCAAGCCAAGCATGAATGGTCTTGAGACAAAGACGTTCATGACCTGAGATTTGGAAGGAGATGGCAATGCTGTCCAACTGGCTTGGCACCCCAGCCCCCGACAACAAAGACGTCGAGCAATCCGGAGAGCTCGGCCCTCCTCCCCTCTTCAACGCACCGCTGGGACTGGCCCTTGGCGGTGGCGCGGCCAAGGGATGGTCGCATATCGGCGTCTTCCAGGCACTCGACGAAGCTGGCAT
Source organism: uncultured Cohaesibacter sp. (assembly GCF_963662805.1). Taxonomy (NCBI): domain Bacteria; kingdom Pseudomonadati; phylum Pseudomonadota; class Alphaproteobacteria; order Hyphomicrobiales; family Cohaesibacteraceae; genus Cohaesibacter; species uncultured Cohaesibacter sp. The sequence goes on along the minus strand of NZ_OY759877.1, from coordinate 108,997 downwards.
CCGCCCAGACATCATCGCCGGGACATCCATCGGGGCCGTTGTTGGCGGCTGCTATCTCGCCGGTCGCCTCGACAAGCTCGAAGAATTCGCTCGCAGCCTGACCCGCCGCCGGATCTTCGGTCTTCTCGATGTCAGCTTTTCGGGCAGCAGCCTCATCAATGGCACGCGCCTGACAAAACTGCTCGATCGCTATCTTGATGACATTGCTATTGAGGATCTTGACCGGCCGTTCATGGCGGTCGGAACAGAACTGTCCACGGGCCACGAGATCTGGCTTCGACATGGCCCGCTCGTCAAGGCAATACAGGCCTCCTACGCCCTGCCGGGCATCTTCTCTCCGGTCAACATCGAAGGGCGCTATCTGGTCGACGGGGCGCTGGTCAACCCTGTGCCGGTCTCCCTCACCCGCGCCATGGGGGCAAGGATCGTCATTGCCGTCGACCTCAGCTCGGACACCTTTGGCCGAGGCTCTGTCATCCCCCATGCCCATGTCCGACAGGATCAGCATTCTTCGTCTGAGGCGGCAAACGAGCCTGCCTCCTCCGGCAGTCGGCTCGACACCCTTCGCAGCTTTGTTTTCGGGGATGAGAACAGGGAGACACCGGGCATCACCAGTGTGATGTTCGACGCCTATACGATCATTCAGGATCGCATCACCCGCTCGCGTCTTGCCGGAGACCCACCGGACATCGCCATCAAGCCTCGCCTCAAGGATATCGGCATGTTCGATTTCGACAGGGCCGACGAGGCCATTGCCGCCGGTTATGAAGCGACCCGTAAAGTAATTGACGAACTGAACGACTTATCCGCCGACCTGAAAAGCTGACATGAAAAAAAGGCGGGATACTCTCCCGCCTTGTAAGCCTACTTTGTAGGAATGTGTCACAAGCAGTGTCAGTTCAGGCTGATGCAATATACTGGCGCATATCCTCTGCTTCGCGCTCGGTTTCCTCGATCCGGCGCTTGACCACGTCGCCGATGGAGACAAGGCCAACCAGCTTCTTGCCCGCAAGCACCGGCATGTGACGGAAACGTCCCGTTGTCATCTTCGACATCACCGACACGATCGTGTCCGCTTCGGTGCAGGTGACCACCTTGGCCGTCATGAAGGAAGACGCCGGTTCGGAAAGAACACTGGCGCCGTGGTCGCTCAGAGCCCGGACAATGTCACGCTCAGACAGAATTCCCTTCAGGGTGGCGCCCTCGGCGAGCAACACCACACCGATCTTCTTCTCACGCAGCATTTTCACGACCTCGGTCAGCGTGCTGGCCGGCTTCATCGTAAAAACCTCGCGTCCTTTCTGATCAAGAATAGTTGCGATCGTCATGCATTTCTCCCCTAGAAATCAGTTCACCGGTGCCAATTCTTACTCGTCGGATGCCGCAGACTGAAAAACCTCACTATAGAAAGTCTGCGACGAAATGAAGCGCATGGCAAGTGTTACCGAACAAAACTTAGGACTAAACCCACTGGCAGCAACACATGCTTGTTGCTTCATTTAAGCTTTATCAACCAACTTCAATACTGGTTGACAAGGACCAAAACCCGACAAACAAGGAAGGCCCCACCCCGTGAGGCCCTCGCGGAGCGCACGTCAATCGCCCCTACTTGATAATGCGCAAATGCTCAGGACGTTTCTTCTCTTCCTGCTTTTTCGGCTTTTTCGGACCGCGCGGAGGCCGGCTGTAGGGATCGACATAGGGCAGCACGAGCAGCCCTGCGATGAAGCCGCCCAGATGCGCTTCCCATGCGATACCGCCACCGCCAAACATCGAGGTGAGCCCAAAGACGAGGTTGAGCACCAGCCAAATTCCCAGAAATGCCATGGCCTGCTGATTGTGCCAAAGCTGCTTCAGTGACTGTGCCGGATAACGGTGCGTGCCCTGAAGAGCCGCAAAGCCACCATATCCACCAACGAAGGCAAAGCGCGCCGTTGCAGCCATCGCGCCAGACAGAACGGCAGATACGCCTACGAGCGGCGAAGAGCTGTTCATATGGAAGAACAGATGCACGAGCGCACCCGCTGCTGCTGTCACGATGAAGAAAATCACAAAATTGAGAATTCCGATCCTGCGCAACAGGACTGTCGCAAACGCCGCCATCCAGACAAGATTGAGGATGAGATGCATCCATCCCCCATGCAGAAAGGCGTAGCTGACAAAGGTCCAGACATCCCCGAACACGCCGCCGGGAAAGGCAAAGCCCTGCCCCGCAGCACTATAGCGTGGCGGTAGGAACGAGAACCACAACAACAAATCCTGCTGCTGGATCGGCGAAAGCACGAAGGATTGTAACGACTGAATCAGGATCATGATGCCACCCAGCACCATGATGGGCTGCGGCAGATTGAACATGGGTTCTCTTGGAGGGGGTGTCCCGGCAGGCATCTGCCAAGAGCCGCGAGGTTGCAATGCCATGTCTTATCCTTGTCTTTACAGGCGCCTGTCTTTCCCAATTTGGGGGCTATTTGTGGTGACATCAAGTCCACACCACCGGGGGCGAACCTGAGCACTTCTTCTTCGAATAAGGCAATTGTCTTAACAACGCCTAGAGATCGAATGGGACAAACAGGCAAAAAAAAGCCACCCGATGATCTTTTGTCGATCATTTCGGATGGCTGACGCCTCCTGAACTCCGTCAGGATAGTCTTGAAGAGCCGCGATGTCAGGGTTTGACTGAGTCCGTCCCGACACCGTGGATGCTGTTAAGACACTGTTTACGCTTTGGAACAGAATGAGGCAAGCGAAAGACAAAATTAAGCTTAACAAGAGTTCCGACATTTAGGACTAAAATTGACCTCACTTTTTCTTTACTCAGGGGGAGCGTCTGGCATGGCATTCGCTACGACAAGGCCAGTAGACAGGCAAAAGGCCAACAATGTCCCAAGCTGAAACAGCTTTGACACAAACTGGCTCAGATAGAGATGAACCATGAAACACCAGGTGACACGCGAACTCTTCACTTACTGGGATGGATTGCGCGGCGGTCGCACGGCTCCGGAACGCAGTGACATTGATCCCGCCGAAATCCACCAGATTCTAGGCGACACCTTCATCCTCGAATATGAAAACCAGAACAGCCTCCGCTTCCGTCTGGCAGGAACACGCCTCTGTGGCTCGTTCTGCCGGGAGCTGAAGGGACAGAATTTCCTCAGCATCTGGAATCGGGAAGACATCTCGAGCATCCGGTTGCTGCTCACCGCTGTTGCCGAAGATGAAGCCGCCGCAGTCGTCGGCTTCAAGGGCAAGACCGAACGCAATCAGGAGCTGGATTTCGAAGCGATCCTTCTGCCATTGCGTCACTATGGTCAGCCAAAATCCCGCATTCTTGGCGCAGCTAGCCCTGCCGATATCCCCTACTGGGTCGGCATTTGGCCCTTGACCGAACTCAGCGTCACCTCGATGCGCCTGATCTGGCCGGACGAACGGCCGTCCTTCATGCGCAAGGGCGCAGGCGACACCGGCAGCAACAAGTTTGACCTTGCTCCGGTCACGGCGCCACAGATCGCTCCGCACCTGCAGGAAACCCCGACCTTCCGCTCGGAACAGCGCATCGGGCACCTCACAGTAATCAAAGGCGGTCGTAGCGACTGACACCAATCCTACTTGGTGCTTCCCACCATCTCGAGCATAAATCTTGCCTGATTATTGCCCTGATCGACCGCCCTTGAGCACCCGTCGATCAGGGCATTTTCGTTGAAAAATCGGCCCCGTTTTCCTCAGGCTTTCAATCCCGGCATCAAAAGACCAAAACCGCATTAAACACCGCTGTTGAAAAAGGCTTTGTTAACCATGACCGGCCTAGGATAGAGCCGATTACGTCAAACGTGTCCCTTTTATGGCGAAAAGCGGTCCTTTATGTCGGCAATACTCCAAAAATCCGTTTTACCTCGGATCACCGAGCGTCGGCGCCACCAACGGGTGAAAGTGAACCTGCTCGGACGGTTCATGCTTGAGAACAAGCAGGAATATCCGTGTCAGGTGATCAACATGTCCCCGGGAGGCGTTGCCATGATCACCCCTATCCGGGGTGAGATCGGAGAAAGAGTGATCGCCTACATCGACCATATCGGTCGCATCGAAGGAAAAATCGTCCGCAAGATCGAAGGCGGTTTTGCCATCACGGTCGACGCGACCATGCGCAAGCGCGACAAGCTGGCCTCACAGCTGACCTGGCTAGCCAACCGCCATATTCTCGATTTGCCCGAAGACCGTCGCCACGAACGTCGCCAGCCCAAGAACCCGATCACCAAGCTGATCCTCGAGGATGGTTCTGAACATATCTGCCGCGTGCTCGATCTGTCTCTCTCCGGCGCGGCCGTCAAGACCAAGGTGCGTCCGCGCGTCGGTCAGGCCATCCACGTGGGCAAGATCCGCGCCCGTGTTGTCCGCCATCTTGACGATGGCCTCGCCATCGAGTTCGCCGCCATTCAGCAAAGAGACAAGATCGACGAAAATCTGCGCTAGCAACGCTGGCGCCGATCGATCCTGACCGCCCCCTTTTTTACTCGAAAATCTTGAACACCCGGCCACTCCAGACGGCTGGGCGCAGGCATTTTCGCGTCACCATCCGACAAAAACGCTCTTCAGTACATTTTTTTCAAAAAATTTTTTGGCCTCAAACAAGGCATTTGAAGCGCCGACAGGCGCAAGGCACCCCGCCAAGGTCTCCCTCCCATTTGGCCTGAAACCGTGCAGCAAGCCGCTACCACGCGACCAAAGATATCGCCGAGCGACCGCGCCTCCGCACATCGCAACAGGCGAACAGATCTCCCAACCAGAAAACAAACCATTGTTTCAACTTGATTTTTCAGGTTGAGGACAATTTTATCAAACTTTGACGCTGTTTTTCTGAAAACTCTCGAAGAATTTTATTTAAAGTAAAATTGAATTTTATTAAAAGTACATTCAAAGTAAAATTGAATTCAAATAAAACTTAGAAAAAATAATACTCATATTCAACTCAAATCAAGACTGCAAAATTGGAAGTATATAAAATCGATAGCGCTATAAATACTCTCGAAACGACGGGAGTTTTACATGAAAAAGCGCATTTGGGGATTCGCATTTTTCTGCTTCACAGCAATGGCCTTCGCGGGCCCATCGCAAGCAGCATCCTTCTCACCATTCATGACCCTTAAGGGCAATACATCTGCACCTATTGGACATGTGAATTTCTGCCGGAATAATCCCGGCGAATGCAACAAGTCCTTCAGCGTGGATCAGGCCATCCGACTGACGCCCGAAAACTGGGCGCAGCTCATCAGCATCAACAGTCATGTCAATCAGTCCATCAAACCTGTGACGGATCAGGAACTCTATAGCACCGAGGAACTCTGGACCTATCCGGGTGCCGCCGGGGACTGTGAAGACTATGCTCTTCTGAAGCGCCGCTTGCTCAGTAACGCTGGCTGGCCGGAAACGGCTCTGTTGATTACGGTCGTGAAAGAAGCAAACGGAAATGGTCATGCTGTCCTGACAGTACGCACTGACCGGGGTGATCTCATTCTGGACAATCAGGATCCACGCATCCTGCCCTGGGACCAGACACCTTACCACTATGTCAAACGACAGGCAGCCCTGCATCCATCCGCTTGGACGGCCATTGTCGACGCACGATAAACAACACACGAGAGCGACTGTCATAAGCCGCACTCACGAACAGATTACGCCGATGGCGAAAATGAGGTCTTGTGGGGTCTACTCTTGCCAGAGTGACAGCTCTTGACATGAAGACGAAGACAAAACCTGATCGAGAAATCCCCACTTCCCGTCCGCGACGGTCAGGTTTTGAGGGCCAGCTGTCCCCGCAGCTGGCCCTTACTCTTTCGCCCCGCCCCGGGACGATCAAGCCATTCAAATCTCTTTCAAATCGGCAGAAAAGCGCTTCCAGTTGGCCACATAGTTGGCGGCCGATCTGGTCAGTCGGCGCGCGTCCTCATCATCAAGGGTCCGAACCACCTTGCCGGGCATCCCCATGACAAGGGAATTGTCCGGGATCTCTTTGCCCTCGGGAATGAGCGCCTTGGCTCCGATCAGACAATTGCGCCCTATCTTCGCACCGTTCAGGACAACTGCCCCCATGCCGATCAGCGAATTGTCGCCGATGGTGCAGCCATGCAGGATCACATTGTGCCCGATGGTGCAGTCCGCCCCGATATCAAGCGGATAGCCCATATCCGTGTGGAGCGTCGAGCCTTCCTGAATGTTGCTGCGCTCGCCGATGGTGATGGCCTCGTTGTCGCCCCTGAGAACAGCCCCAAACCAGATGCTTGCCTCTGACTTCAATATGATCTTGCCGATCACACTCGCCGTCGGAGCAATCCAGTAGTTCCCCTCTTCAGGCAGCTCAGGCCGAACATCTCCCAATTGATAAAGCGCCACGCCGATATCCTCTCATTTTCGTCTCCGAGCGATGATCACACCACCCGCGATTCTCGTGCCATGCTTCCACCCGGCGCGGCAAAAGGCAACCAGCCATTCAGCCCATGGCAGTCGCGGCGCCCATGGCGACATTGAGCAGCAGCACGCCCGAGCAGGCGCTCCAGAGCCCGGCAATGGCAGAAGAACCGAACAACCAGCCAATTGGCCGATTCTCGATCCGCCGCCCGCGCAGCGCATTGCGCATGATGATGAACGGTCCGGCAAAGGTACACATGCCGATAGAGACAACGGTGCCAGCCCAGGTTTCAACATTCACGCGAAAGCCTACCGGACGCTGGGCAACCAGCTGGTAACAGCTCGAAAGAATCCCCGCACAGACGAATCCAACGCATGTGACATAGGCAAACGCAAACACTTCCAGTCCCATACTCGGACACCTTTCCTATCTGACGCCGCCGTTTCGTACCAAGCTGAAACAGGGCGAACCCTTTGGAAAGGAAAGTGCAATCCGCGTGCCGCCGCCGCAGGATGTCAGTTGCGCCAACTGCACTCCAAACTGTTCATTGAAGCCAAGGGAAGGATTGCCTAAGCTTGGCATGCCCGCTATCCATCCTGACAAGGCTGAGTGAGACAAAAAGGCGAGACATGCAGCAACCGATCGAAGAGCAGGGTTCCCCGCAGAGATGGATCTTCTTCCTCCTCATCGCAGGTCTTGTTGCCATCACGACCCTGTTTGTCATCAGTCGGGTGTTTGAATATTCCGGCCCGGAATTGCTCAACAGCCCCTATAGCGTGAAGACCGAGCCGAAGATCATTCTGATCGGAGATATCCGATTCACAGTGCCGGAGAACATGATCCGACGCCCCGAGCAGCGCGAAGATTCCATGGTTGACCAGCTCGACCTCGTTCTGCTGTGGCCCGAACTCGACGGCTTCTCCCTCGAGGAGCAGGTCCATTTCAGCAATGCATCTTCATCCTCACGACTGATTTTTGCGTCCCTCAGCGAGCCCGAGGAAATCCTGTCGAGCTCCGAACGCCTCTATACGGTCTACAGCCAGTATTTTGACGGCGACCCGATCAGCGGTCCGGCGAATCTCATCGGCTTTGCCATGAGCAAGGACTCCGGCTTCTCCGGCGAGACCATCTATTTCAAGCCGGACGAAAGCGAGCCCTTCGTTGCGCGCTGTGTCAAACCGGTCAAGAGCACGCCAGCCTTCTGCATGCGAGACATCATGCTGACGGGCAAGGTCCAGCTCAGCTACCGCTTTCGCCTCCCCCTGCTCAAGGAGTGGCAGAAGATGGACGAATTGGTCAAGGAACGCATCACCGGCTTTGTTCACTTCCCCTGAAGGCTCGTATCGTGGCCCGTCACCAAAATAAGAAAGCCGCCGGGTCTAGAAGAACCCGCGCGGCTTTCTGAGCGCTATCAAGCACAAGTCTTTGTTGAAAGCTCATTCCTCTTCGAGGTCAAATTCCAGAATGGCCATCGAGAAATTGTAGGACAGGTCACCGTCTTCTTCGTCCTTGAACAGAACGCCGACGAATTCGTCTTCAACATAGACTTCGGCAGAATCATCTTTGCGGGGGCGGGTACGCACTTCGAGTTTCGGGGACTGCAAGGTCCGACGCATGAAGTTCTGAAGTTTTGCCAGCTCGGTTTTATCCAAAATTGCCTCCTGCAAATGTCTTGTGTCTTCGGGTCGGGGTGGATCGAACCCCGGTCCCATCGGCCTGCAGTTCCTTGCGAGCAAGTGACAGACCTTGCTTGCTGGTGAAGTCGCACACCCGGCGGTCAGAGTAAAGCGGCTTTCCACACCTCCTTACGCACGGCACCCATTCTGGAACCAATTTGGGCGAGTCGTAAAGAGAAACGCGCAAGATGCTATTCGGTTTCCTGCAAAATCTGATCCATGCTGCGCGCTGGCTCGGCGCAACCGGCCTTGCCAACGATTTTCGCAGGGACACCGGCGACCGTGGAATTGGGAGGCACTTCCTTGAGCACGACAGACCCGGCGGCAACCCGCGAGCAATTGCCAATCTCGATATTGCCGAGCACATTGGCCCCCGCCCCGATCAACACGCCATGGCGAATCTTGGGATGGCGATCACCAACTTCCTTGCCGGTCCCTCCGAGGGTAACACCCTGAAGAATGGAGACATCATCCTCGATCACGGCTGTCTCGCCGACAACAATCCCCGTGGCATGGTCGAAGAAGATGCCCTTGCCGAACGGCACGCACGGATGGATATCAACCTGAAAGACGGCGGAGCTGACACTTTGCAGATAGGCAGCAAAGTCCCTGCGCCCGTTCTTCCAGAGCCAGTTGGCCAAACGATGGGTCTGAATGGCCTGAAACCCCTTGAAATAGAGCAGCGGATCGAGATAGCGATCGCAGGCCGGGTCACGGTCGGCGACGGCAACAATATCGGCGCGCATCGCTTCGGACAGATAGGGATCGGATGCATAGGCCTCGCGGTAGGCCTGACGAATGGCCTCCGAATCCATAGCCGGGTTGTGCAGGCGATCCACCAGCCGGTGGATGACCGCATTTTCCAACCGCTTGTGGCTGAGGACGGTAGAATAGATGAAACTGCTGAGCACCGGCTCGGCGCGGATCACTTCTTCGGCTTCCCGGCGAACCTGATGCCAGATCGGATCGACCAGATCGAGCTTCTCTCCGCTCGCGCTTTTCAAACTGCTTTCTGCCATCTTACCCTTGCCTCTTCCTTCGCCTATTGCCCGATATCAACCTCGGGGCATTGACGATAGACATAGTCTGCACAGATGCTACCCGCAAGAGCAGCGCCATCAATTCTGGCTCACGCTTTGATATTTGCCCTGAACGTCATTCATTTTCCGTCACCAAACAGTACGATAGCACAGTCATGACAAACACCCAACCAGCCGAAAAAATCCTCATTGAACGCGATGGCCCCATTGGCCGCATCATCATCAACAACGAAGCTCGCCGTAATGCCATGGCCCTCGACATGTGGCAGGCAATCCCGCCAGCCGTCAAGGAACTGGACGAAGATCCCGCCATCTATGTCATCACCTTCATCGGCGCGGGCGAGAAGGCTTTCATCTCGGGCGCCGACATCTCCGAATTCGACACCGTGCGCAAGGATACCGCCTCGGCCTCGCGCTATGACGACATCAACGCCGACTGCTACCGACAGATCCGCAACGCCAAGAAGCCAACCATCGCCCTGATCAAGGGTTTTTGCATGGGCGGCGGCCTTGGACTTGCCGCAGCCTGCGACCTGCGCCTGTCAAACAGAAGCGGCAAATTCGGCATTCCGGCAGGCAAACTCGGGGTCGGCTATCCGGCAGGCGCCATCGCAGACATCGTGACCCTCGTCGGCCCGGCCAATGCCAAGGCCCTCTACCTCACCGCCAATGTCTATGATGCTGAAAAAGCCGAGCATCTTGGCATGCTCAACGAGATTTTCGAGGATGAGGAGTTCGACGATAAAGCCGAGAGCTATTGCCTTACGGTTGCAACCCTCGCCCCCTTGAGCGCCCAATATCACAAGGCAGCCATCAACAATGCCATCGATCAGATCGATTGCCTGTCCCCGGATGAGCTCAGAACCATGGGCATCGCCTGCTATGATAGCGAGGACTATGCAGAGGGACGCAAGGCTTTTGCCGAGAAGCGCAAACCCGTCTTCACGGGCAAATAATCAGGACCTGCTACCATCAATATTCGGCAAGGAATTCCAGAACGGCTTTCTTGAAGACCTTGTCGCCCACCGCGACCATATGATCGCGTCCCGGAATGTCACAAACCCGAGCTTCGGGCAGGATATCGGCAAGCCCCTGCGCGGAGCCCGCAATTGCATCGCGGGTTCCCACCGCCACCAGCGCCGGAACCTTGAGGCCGCAGAGCTCTTCTTCGGAGATCTTCTGGCGTGAGGCGGCCATGCAGGCGGCCAGAGCCAGCCGGTCGCTACCGGTCTGCTCGGCAAACTGCCGGAAGGACTTGCCCACCACGTGACGGATTTCCTCGACCGTATCGGCCCGCAGTGCCTTGATGATCGGCTCGGGATCGCCTGTACCATGGATCATGCCCGTGCCAAGGCCGCCAAACACCACGCGCCGGACCCGCTCGGGATGATTGAGCGACAGGAAGGCCGAAATGCGCGCGCCCATCGAGTAACCCATCACGAAGGCGCTCTCCAGACCCAGATGATCAAGCAGGTTCTTTGCGTCCTCTGACATGGTCAGGGCGGAATACATCGCCGGATCATAGAGTTTTTCGCTCTCGCCATGACCGCGATTGTCGATGGCAATCACCCGATAGCCCGCTCCGGTCAGCGTCTGCACCCAGCCGGGGTTCACCCAGTTGACCGTCTTGTTGGAGGCAAAACCGTGGATCAGCAGAATGGGCTCGCCAGCACCTTCGTCGAGATAGGAAAGCGTGACATTATCGGATTGAAAAGAAGGCATGGAATTTCAGCTTGGTTTGTAAGGTCATTTTCCTAGTGTCATAACAGGTTGGCACGAAAGAGCAACAAGGGATCGCATACGGACGGCCAATTGCATCGGGCGGTGAAAACCGGGATTGTTCCTAAGCAATATCCTGTACAGACTATGATTTACCGGCCAGTCCGGTTATGGTCCGGCAGGCAACAGCCCAGCATCAAGAGAGATCCAGCCATGGCAGACCACAAGATCCCCCACTTCAAGAATGACGAGGGTGTTTCTGAAATCGAGATCGGTGTCCGTGAGTTCCAATGCATGGGAGCGACACCGCCGCAGGATCATCCCCACGTGTATCTGGACATGGGACATGACGACGAGATCCTCTGCCCCTACTGCTCAACCCATTATAAATACAATCAAAAACTCGGGCCCACCAAGTCCATTCCAAGCGGCTGCTATCACGAATAGCCTCAAGCGCCATTCTTCTGGGGAAGAAATTTGCGCCAACGGGATGAAAGCGTCGGGTTTGCTAAGGATCAATTCAGCCGCAAACAGGCCAGACTAATCTGCCCTCCGCAGGCTGGCAGTCGCCAACCCGCCGACACGAGCGGCAGACAGGGAATGCATAGGGACAGGACATGACTGAACAATTGCCGATCATCATTGCTGGCGCTGGCATCGGAGGCCTGTCTGCAGCTCTGGCCCTTGCTCACAAGAATATCCCGGTTCTGCTTCTCGAACGCAACAGGGTACCCACCGAAGTCGGCGCCGGTGTTCAGATCTCACCCAATGCCACCGCGAGCCTCAGAGACTGGGGGGTGTGGCCCTACCTGTCCGAGCACGCAGTCACCCCGCCCCAGATCAATATCTTTTCCGGCTTTTCCGGTCGACCTCTTTCCTCGCTCGACACCCGCGATTTCGAAAGTCGCTACGGCTCGCCCTATTTCGTGGTGCATCGCGCAGACCTGCATCAGGCGCTCTATCATCGCGCCAGCCAGCTCGATCTGATCGAAATCCTCGAAGACCGCGAAGTGCGCGAAATCGCTCAGACAGACGATTATATCGAAGTACGCAGCAAGCGCGACAATGGCACTCAGCGTTTCTATCGCGGCAGCGCCCTGATCGCCGCAGACGGCGTCTGGTCACGCGTCAGAACCGAGCATGTCGGCAGCAGCCCGGCCACCTATTCCGGCAAGACCGCCTGGCGGATCACCATGCCGATGCAAATGGTGCCAAAGCATTTCGACAGCCAGAATGTCGGCCTCTGGCTCTCGCCCAAGGCACATCTGGTCCATTACCCGGTGGTGGGTGGGCACATGCTCAACATCGTGGCCATTGTCGACGAGAACTGGACCGAGGAAGGCTGGAGCGCGCCCGGGGATGCCGCATGGCTGAACAAGCGCTTCTCTCGCTGGCCGCTTGAAATCCGCGAACTGCTGGCCGAGCGCGAGGGATGGCTGAAATGGGCTCTGTGCGGCCACAAGCCGGACCAGCACTGGGTCAAGGGAAAGGTGGCGCTTCTGGGCGACGCAGCCCATGGCATGCTTCCCTTCATGGCTCAGGGTGCAGGCATGGCAATCGAGGATGCAGCCATTCTCGCCCGCGCCATCGACGAGATTTCGGCCTCGATGCACATCCGCCTCATGGCCTATGAACGGGCGCGCAAGGCAAGGGTCTCGCAGGTCGTCAACCGAGCGGCCAAGAATGGCGACATCTATCATTTCTCCGGCCCGCTGGCGACGGCAAGAAATATGACCATGCGTCTGATGCCACGCACCCAGTTGCTCAAGAAGTTCGACTGGATCTATAGCTGGCGCCCCGATCAGGTGCAGTTCGACATCTGAAGCGATGACACTCAACCATCACGCCCCTCCTCTGTAGAGGCCCCTTTCGACGGCGGCATCTTGCCAAGCGCCTTCATGCGGGCAACGAAATCCCGAAGCTCCCTCCCCTTTTCCATAGGGTACGGGCTCTCCTCCACATCGAGAACCTCGATATGATCGACCCGGAACGAGCGAAAATCCTCACGCAACTCGCACCAGGCAACAAGCGTCCAGACCCGTCCCCAGAAATAGAGCCCGAGCGGACGCACCCGCCGACTGCTGCTCTGCCCGTCAAGGCTGAGATAGGTCATGGTCACAAGGCGGCGCTCCTTGCAGGCCAGCCTGAGGCGATCCAGCAACGCCCGCTCGTTACGGTGCGCCTCAAAATTCATGGCAAACAGTTGCGTCTCGCTCATCAGGCTGCGCATACCCTCCGGCACGACCGCATCGATCTTGACGAGGGCCTCCTCGGCCGCCCCCTTGAGCTCATCACCCGCCCACGCCTGAACCATCCGCGCCCCAAGCACGAGTGCCGCGATCTCATCCGGCGTGAAACTGAGCGGCGGCACATGATAGTCACTTGAGAGGATATAACCGACCCCGGCCTCTCCCTCTATGGGAACACCGCTCGATTGCAAATCGAGGACGTCGCGATAGATCGTCCGCTTGGAGACTTCAAGCTTGTCGGCAAGCGCCTGCGCGGTGAGCAGCCGCCCACCCCGCAGATACTGAACAATTTCAAACAAACGATCCGCCCGCCGCATCATCTCTCTCCGGTCCTTGAGGATACCAGCCCTTGCGCAATGCGGCGGGTGTTGCGAGATCATGCCTGATGCAGCCCCACCGGATTGCCATCACAGTCCGCAACAACGGCTACCTGTCCCATATCGGCAGGCAGATCCATCTTTGGCGCAAGCAACTTGCCGCCCAGCTCTTCCACCTTCGCCAGAGCCGCATCGATATCCTTGCAGGCAAGATAGACCACAACACCAGCGCCTGTCCCGCCCTTCTTGTATCGCTCATCCGATGTCACGGCACCAGATACACCGCCTTCAGTGACGGGGAAGCGGGCATAGGACGATGCATCCCCGTCCATGATCACGCGATCTAGGGAAATGTTTAGAAGCTGCTCGTAAAACCGAACAGAGCTGTCAAAGTCGCGGGCAGGAATGGAAAACCAGGTAGCAGCGTTCTGAGGCTTAAAGGTCATGTCTTTCTCCATGTTTGGCACGGCACAAGCGCCGCTTGCACCAACCATAGAGAAAGGCTGCTGACAGCATCCTGTCAGCAGCCTTTCGAGATCCTGCATCAATCCACATCTCTAGCGAGGGATGACAGGCAACCTTACCCTATTGCTGGGTCGCCTTGGGTGCATTGGCCGCATTCTCGGCATTAGCCGTGCCGCCAAAATCAAGCGCATTGGTCACCTTGACGGCATCGGGCACCACCTCGGCTGGTGTCTGACCTGCCACGTCGCTTTCATTGGTGATCGCCTTGTAGGCATCAAGACGTCCAAAACCGAACTCGGGATCGCGCCCGGCTGTACCCAGATCGAGGGCTGACTTGGCAAGACGATCCTTGATCTGCTGAACATTCAGGCCCGGCTCCCGCTCAAGCATCAGCGCCACCGACCCGGAAATATAGGCGGTTGCCATAGAGGTGCCGGTCTGAAGACCATAGCCATCCTCACCCGCAGCAACGAGCACATCGACGCCGGGGGCGGCCAGTTCCACATGCTCGCCGCGATTGGCAAAGACATAAAGACCATCATCCTCGTCCGTTGCCGTCACAGCGATGACATTGTCATAGGCGGCGGGATAGGCAGCAGGCGCATCAGCTCCCTCGTTGCCAGCCGCAGCAACAAGAATGACGCCCTGCTCGCTCGCCCGATCAAGCGCGGCTCCAAGCACCTTGTCTCTCGAACCGGCAAAACTGAGATTCAGGATCTTGGCACCGTTGCTGACGGCCCAATCGATGCCCCGCACGATATCATAGCTGTCCGCCACCATGTTGCCGGTTTCACCAAAGCGGAAAACCTGCGCCGACATCAGCGACACATTCTGCGCGACGCCCCGCATTCCGGCTCTCGCCGCAATGATGGAGGCAACAGCCGTGCCGTGATCGAAGTTCAGGCTCTCGGGATCCGCATCGGGAAAAGCGGTGAAGTTGGCGGTCACAGCATCGGCCAGAGCCGGGTGGCTGGTGCTGATACCACTGTCAATCACGGCAAGCTTCACCCCGCGACCACTCTCATCGCCATTGAGTTGGCTGAGGCGCATCTTATCGAAGGCATACTGCAGCTCGGCATAGAGGCTGACCGATTGGGCAGCACCATTCGCAGTGGGATAGTAATAATAGTTGGGCTGAGCCCGGAACACCCGATCATCGGACGCCATCTGAAGCGCCAGCCGCGGCGACATGACCTTGGGATAGGTCACCTTCAGCATCACCTGATCAAGAAGCCCGACCCGCACCTGCGTCACGACTGCAAGGTCGAACTCCTCAAGAAAGTCCGCAATGTCCGAGGGCTGCATGCCAGGATTGAGGGTGATCAGAAACTCGGTGTCACTCGCCCATGGCTTGTCACCGATGGAATAGATCCGAGGCTTCGCCTTGGATACAACCATCAGGCTCTCGGGCAGCAGGATGCGCGGATTTCTGGGCTTGTAGGTGCGCTGGGGCTTTGATGCCTTGCGTGGCCTTGTCCGCTTCGGAGGCTGATAAGTCTGGGGTGGAATATACTGTTCGACCGGTGGCTGATAATAGGGATCGATCTGCCGCTGGCGGTGAATATCGCGAATCACGCCGAAACCAAAGCCAATCGACGGAGCAATGATCCTGCGCCGACTACTGCTACTACTGTGGTCAGAACTATCGCTTTCATCACTCGAATAACTGCTGTTGTTGCTGTTGCCGCTGTAAGTCTGAGCCAATGCCGATCCGGTTTCAACGAAACTGACAGCCACTACGCTCACCAGAGCAAGTCCCAAAACCGTCTTCACTCTTGTCCGTTTCATCGCTTCTCCCCGATACGGTGACTAGAGATATTCAACAGAAAGAAGCTCGATTTTGTGCCCACCGATGCTTCGCACTACATATAGACGAGGTGTCATCTTACCATAGGTCAGCGCCAAAAGCGCTGGCCTCTGTGCGATACCTCAAGAAAAATACTTAGATTACTCGGAAACGGAGACAAACTTGATCAGGTCGCCGTTTGACTTCAGTGCTTCAACGACGGCTTTCGCGCCGCCTTCCGGCAATTTGTTTTTCGGCACCTCGAGTTCGAAGAAACCTCCGGCTTTCGGACCGCTGATGATCCGTGCTGACTGTGCCTTGAGCAGGGCTGCAACGGCGTCCATCCGGGCATCCTTCTGGAAGGCCACAAGGAACACGGCTCCGTCAACAACCTGCATCACCTCTTGTGGGCCGGAGGCCGTGGTGAAGCTGCCCGGCGCTGTGGCATCGCGTCCACCCTCGATCAGACCGCCGATGACCACGCCCTGAACAATCACCACCAGAGCTGCAGCCATCGCCGCAAATTTCATGCCCGGGGTCGAGAAATTGCCAAGGAAGCCCTTCAGCTTGCTGGCAAGACTGTTTGCAGCATGAGTAACAGGTGCCTGCTTTGCCTCAAGGGCATCGATTTCGGCCATCAGCCGATCCAGACCGCCGGGTTGCGGTGCCCCAAGGCTCGCATGGATCTGTTCAACGGCGACATCTTCCTCGGCGATGAGGTCAAGCTGCATGCGCATCTCGGGATTATCGGCGAGATAGGCATCCACCTGAGCGGTTTCCTGAGGCTCCAGAAGGCCTTTTGCATACCAAGGCAGGAGCTTTTCGATTTCCGGTTCGTAAGTCATAATCTTTATCCTCGACACTGGTATCCAAAGGGTTTCATGGCCATCCCCGGTCAATGCCGGATTTGGACAGGAGTTCGGACAGTTTCTTCCGAGCGTGAAACACCCGTGTCTTCACCGTATTCTCAGGAACCTCCAGGATCACCGCAATCTCCTTGATTGCCTTCTCCTGATAGTAAACGAGATCAATCACTTCCCGATGTTCATCACTGAGCTTGTCGATACAGGCCCGCATCGCTGCTGCCTTGTCCTGCTTCAGTGTTGTGACCTCGGGTGTATCGCTGTCATCTTCAAGGCCGGTTGCATAATCATCATCCAGCTCTGCATCCGACTTCTTTCGCAAAAGAGAGATCGCTTTGTTTCGCCCGATGGAAATGATCCAGGACGAGACCTGAGAGCGACCCTCGAATTTGCCTGCCGAACGCCAGACATCGATAAAGGTCTCATTCACAAGTTCCTCTGCTACAGCATCGTTTTTCACGAACCTTAGCAGATAACGATAAAGCCGAAGATGATGCCTCTGATATAGAAGAGCTATGGCTTTTCGATCATTGCTCGCAATCTGTCGCAACAGCTCCAAATCACGGGCATTGTCAGATCCAGACATTCGATCCTCGATTTCACTGTCATACCTGTGTCGTTTGAGAGCGCCGATCGGTTCAAAAAAAATTTGGAACCGATCCAGACACGCCCGGACATATTATTGGCACAGGAATCGCGCGCGGACTAGCCCACGAAAGCCAAGTCATTGAACAATCATGGGAGACCGGAAAGTCATTTTGGAACTCGGAATGCCTTTATTCGTTGATAGGATGGAATCAACAACGAGCGCATGCGCCTGATCGCAGCGCCTCAAACGAACAATGAATTGGGTACGGGGCGACAACTCACACCCACCAAGAACCAGCAAAGGCAATATCCATGCTTAAAAAAGCCATCATCACTGCAGCCACCATTGCAACTATGATTGCAACCACCACCTTCATCGTCCCCACGACTTCTGCAAATGCCAAGGATGTTACAGCAGCGGATGTCGTCAAGGGTGTCGTCGCAGGTATCGTTGTAGCAACGTCCGATGATCCAAAACAGCCACCGAAAGCGAAGCAGGCCAAACCGACTCCGAACAAGCCAATGGCTGCCAAACCTGCACCGAAAAAATTCTCTCCGGAATGGAAGAAGAAGTGCCAGACCAAGTTTAAATCCTTCGATCCGAAGACCGGTTATTACAAAGACAAGAACGGCAAGAAACAAATGTGCAAATAAGGGCAGACGCTCTTCAGCAATAATGATGAGAGACCGCCAATCGGCGGTCTTTTTTATGTCTCGGGTCTTTTGCTCTCCGCAACTCCCTCCAGATGAATGAAAATTATCATTTAATAAGCAATTGAAAATTATAGACAATTAAGAAATCTCAGCAAAAACACCTAATTTCTTGAACCCATTTCTCCCCCAGCGCGACTGATGAGTATGGGCGGCAGAAAACACCGCCAACAAAATCAAAATGCGACACCAAGACCTTCAAATCACGCGACACACACACTTTACGGAGAGAAGTCATGTTCAAGAAAACCATCGCAACCTTCGCCCTCGTAGCAACCCTTGCTTCCGCAGCCACCGTCGCCATGCCGACCGCTGAAGCTGAAGCAAAAGGCGGCAAAAAAGCAGCCTTCGCAATCGGAGCCGTTACCGGCCTTGCCGTTGGTGCCATCGCAGTCAATGCTCACCAGCGCCACCACTATCGCCCCTACCGCCCGGCTCCGGTCTATTATGGTCGCCCGGCACCCTGGACCCCCGGCTGGTACAGCTATTGCTCCTCCCGCTACCGGTCCTTCAACCCGCACACCGGCTACTTCCGTGGCTACGACGGTCGCCTGCACTTCTGCCGCTAAGCCGCATTCCTCTCGGCATTCAAGGCCGCCCCTTCAAGGGCGGTCTTTTTGCGCTTGTCCAACGGCAGCACCCAACTGGCAATTCCCCTCCCGAACACAGACGCACCGCCCCGCTTCCCTGGCCTTTACCAACCGAGACAGACACATCGAAAAAATATTTTTCATTCTAATTAGCTGAATTTATTCACTTTTCCGAACCGACACATCCGTAGAAAGTATGTCTCGAACCAGTTTTGGCCCTAACGCGACTGATTAGTATAGGCGGCAGAAAACAACGCCAACCAATCAAGCAACACAAAAGCTTCATAGCCAATCACAACAGACACCTTACGGAGATAACTCATGTTCAAGAAAACCATCGCAACCTTCGCCCTCGTAGCAACCCTCGCTTCCGCAGCCACCGTCGCCCTGCCGACCGCCGAAGCCGAAGCCCGCGGCGGCCGCAACGCAGCCTTCGCAATCGGTGCCTTCACCGGCCTTGCCGTTGGCGCGATTGCAGCCAACGCTCACCAGCGCCACCACTATCGTCCGCACCGCCCGGCCCCGGTCTATTACGGTCGCCCGGCACCCTGGACCCCCGGCTGGTACAGCTACTGCTCCTCCCGCTACCGGTCCTTCAACCCGCACACCGGATATTTCCGTGGCTATGACGGTCGACTTCATTTCTGCCGCTAAGCGACCCCTCCCGGAAAAGAAAGCCGCCTCCTCGTGAGGCGGCTTTTTTTGTGTCTGAAGACAGGCGACGTCCAAACAATCAGTGACAGGCTTCAAGCGGTCTGGAGGTCTCCACACCTCACCATCAAAATGATTTTCGAGTAAAACCATTGAAATCATTAGATTTTCAAAAAAGAGAAAGAAAAATCGAAAATTTCTTGAACCGATTCCAGCCCTGACACGACTGATGAGTATAGGCGGCAGAAACCAACGCCAACCAATCAAGCGACACCAAGACCTTCATAGCCAATCACAACAGACACCTTACGGAGATAACCCATGTTCAAGAAAACCATCGCAACCTTCGCCCTCGTAGCAACCCTCGCTTCCGCAGCCACGGTCGCCATGCCGACCGCTGAAGCTGAAGCAGCAGGTGGCCGCAACGCAGCCTTCGCGATCGGTGCATTCACCGGCCTTGCCGTCGGCGCCATCGCAGTCAACGCTAACCAGCGCCATCACTATCGCCCCTACCGCCCTGCCCCGGTCTACTACGGCAGCCCGGCACCCTGGACCCCCGGCTGGTACAGCTACTGCTCCTCCCGCTACCGGTCCTTCAACCCGCACACCGGATATTTCCGTGGCTATGATGGTCGCCTTCACTTCTGCCGCTGAGCGACCCCTCCCGGAAAAGAAAGCCGCCTCCTCGTGAGGCGGCTTTTTTTTGCCCGAACGCCAGCCAGAAAACTGAAATTTTTCTAAACAGTACAGACCTTTCCCATGAACGATTGGGCTGCTCTGAGCGACCTAAGAGAAACAGCAAATCTCAGCCCCGCAGCCACCATGGCAGGGATGGAACCCGGAACAGGACACAGGAGTTAAAGCACAATGGGAAAGGCAACCGTCACCATCGGCCTTCTAGCCTCGCTGAGCACCGCGATTGTCTTCTCCATCCCGGATAGCGCCAAATGCCTTTCAGGCGGCCGCAAGGCCGCAGAGGCAGCCTCCATCATCACGACCATGAAAGTCGGCGTGCAATCGCCCGACCATATCCTTCCTTCACCAGCCCTAAAGCGCGCTTACGAGTTCGACCCGAAAGACGCCGACTGGCTCATAATTCAACCCACCTGACAGCAAAGGAGAGCTCAAGAAGATCATCCATCACGTATAAGTGATTAAATCCCCTTCCTTCGGCCTTATTCTGAACAGTTGGTAATGTTGTTCTAAGGTGGGTGTCAGATCTGGAAGGAAAGAGCACAGAGAAAACAGAATTATCGGAGAGAGATTATGTTTACAAAGACAATTGCAACACTTGCAATTCTGGTCAGTTTATCTGCAACCGCGACCGTAACCTTGCCAACTGCTGAAGCAGAAGCCGCAGGAGGCCGCAATGCGGCATTCGTGGCAGGCGCGGTTACAGGCCTTGCCGTCGGAGCAATCGCGACGCATAATGTCCATTGGCGCGGCTATCCGCATCGTCACTATCGGCCCTACTATCCTCGCCGGCACTACCGACCCTATCGTGCCCCCCACTATGGGACTCCACGCCCATGGACGCGTGCATGGTATCGCTATTGTCATTCCAAATACCGGTCTTTCAACCCGCGCACCGGCTACTTCACCACCTATAGTGGACACAAGCGTTTCTGCCGCTAATCAGGGCTGAACGCCAAAGGTCCAGGCCACCAGCTCTTGATTGAGCGGGTGGCCCTTTTGCATGCGGGTAAACGAATGGACGATTTATCGCTGGCCTGACATACGTATTTCTGCCATGATCCGCCGGTATCGTTAGCCTATTGCCTGCGACTGGAAGACGTTGGGGAGATCTCGAGGAGCACACCATGACCACAAGAAAGCTTTATATTTACGCGTTGCTGATGGCCATTCTGCCAGCAATAGCGATAACCATTCCGACCAGTGATGCACATGCCGCGAACGGACGAAAAGGGGCATTCGTTGCTGGCCTTGTCGCTGGCGCAGTGGGGGCGGCGGTGCTTTACAGCGCGTCCCAGAATCGCTGGCACAAGCCACGCAACCACTATCACCGCGGCAACTGGCAAGGTTGCCACACGCACAACGGCGTACGCCACTGCCATGGCAACTATCGGCCTCGGCGTCCTGCTCCAGTGCATTACGGTCGTCCGGCACCTTGGTCTCCGGCGTGGTATGATTATTGCCACAGCAGATACCGGTCCTTCAATCCGCGTACCGGCTATTTCACGACCTACAGCGGCCACAAGCAATTCTGCCGCTGAGTGCAAGTCCGTCAGCCAACAAGACAACACCCTTCCTGACCTCAGTCAGGAAGGATTTTTTGTGCCTTCTCACAGATCGCGAGACAAAGACTGTCAACATGCTTTCTCATGGCAAGGAGCAGACATGCAAATCGAAAGACCGGACAGAAAGACATATATCTATCTGAAAATATTATATAATTTCCGATATCACCAGAGAGCCCTGCGTCTGGGACATAGCCGCTATTGCCGAGCCATGCTGAAAAAGCCGCGCGGTCTGCTATGGTCCCGGCAACATCTGCAACGGTGATGTGAATCACCTCAAATATCTCCAATCGAACGGATCCGGCATGCCCTGGGAAATGGTCTTCACCTTTATTGTCCTCGCAATATCAATCATCCTCTTTGTGACGGACAAGGTCAGACTGGATCTGGTGGCCATCGGCGTTATGCTGGCGCTGGGCCTGACCGGCGTCCTGACCCCGAGTGAAGCGGTGGCCGGCTTCGGCTCCACCGTCGTGATCCTGATTGCAGGCCTCTTCATTGTGGGGGAAGGCCTTGCCCAGACCGGCATTTCCTACGCAGTGGGCGACAAGATCGTACAGATTGCAGGACAGGAAGAATGGAAGCTCATCCTGCTGCTGATGCTGTCCGTGGCGGCACTCGCCTCTGTCATGAGTGTGACGGGATCGGGCGCAATCTTCATTCCCGTTGCGATTCGCCTTGCCACCAGGGCAGGCATCTCGCCATCAAAACTGCTGATGCCGCTGGCCTATGGAGCGCTCATCGGCGGGATGCTGACCCTCATCGGCACGCCACCCAACCTTGTCGCAAGCGCCCAGCTGGAAAAACTCGGCCATGCCCCCTTCAGCTTCTTCATCTTCACCCCCATCGGTCTCATCATCCTCGCAATTGCCGTGGTCTATATGCTCGTTTATGGACGCAAGATGTTGCGCGATGAGAAGGGCAGCATGAAGAAGGGGCAGGAACGCCGGTCTCTGAACGACATGATTTCAGCCTACGGCGTCAAGGACAACATTGTCCGGCTGGAACTGCAAAAGGAGTCGATCCTGATCGACGAAACCGTGGTCAGCGTCAAGCTGCGCCGCAGGATAGGATTGACCGTCTTTGGCATCGAGGACCGGGAAAACACCGCCTCGACCCCGAAAGTCAACTTCATGCACTCCGAGATCACTTTCAAGGAAGGCGACGTGATCTACGGTGTTATGGCAGAGCCCCTCACCGAAGAGGCCCTCGCCGCTGTCGGCATGAAAGTCATCGACATGAACGAGGCAGGCCACCATCTCTCCGCCCGCGAACTCGGCATCGCCGACCTCATCGTCACCCAGCGTTCCCGGCTCGTTGGTCGCACGATTTCCGGGGCAGGGTTCCGCACCAAGCACAATCTGAGCGTCGTTGGCATCATGCGGCGCGGCCACCCCATTGCAGGCAACATCGGCAACATCAGAATGGAGTTCGGCGACCAGCTTCTCGTTCTGGGCGAATGGAGGGATATCCAGAAACTGCGCGCCTCGCGGGAGGATTTCCTGCTGCTGTCATTCCCCGAAGAGATCAACAGTTACCTGCCACGCCGCAAGCTGGCTCCCTATGCTATTGCCATTCTTGCGGTCATGCTGTGCCTCATCATCTTTCGCATCGTGCCGAGTGTTCTTGCTGTCATTCTGGCGGCGACCGCCATGGTGGTGACCCAATGCGTCGATCCCAAGAAGGCCTACACGTCGATAAACTGGCGCAGTCTGGTGCTCATTGCGGGCATGATCCCGATGGCAACCGCACTCAGCAAGACTGGCGGACTTGCCCTCATCGTTGACCAGATGCTGGCTCTCAATGGCTCCAACTCGCCCTACATGATGCTGATTTCCTTCTTCCTGCTGACCTCGGTCTTCAGCCAGTTCACCTCGAACACGGCAACGGCAGTCCTTCTTGCGCCGGTGGCCTTTGAGGTTGCCAAGATCATGGGCGTCAATCCCGAGCCGCTTCTGATGAGCGTCGCCATTGCCGCGTCCACCGCCTTCTCGACACCGGTCGCCTCGCCCATCAACACTCTCGTCATGGGGCCGGGCAACTATCGCTTCCGCGACTATGCCATCATCGGCGTACCGCTTCAGGTCATCGCCCTGATCATTTCCACGATCGCGATCCCCATCGTTCTGCCGTTCTGAATGCAACGGATCTGGAGAGAACCGGCTTGAAACTCACCATGGGCCGACAGCCGGTTTTCCCAAGGATGTGGGAACGGGGGCGGTTTTCTCTTCCAATTGAAAGGCGCCCGGTCCATGATCGGCGCACTTTCAAGACCCGCCCAAACGGACGTACCCATGGATTTCGAGACCATCCTGAGATTTATCATCGCGGCCATGTTCAGCCCCCCTGGCATCGCCAACTTCATCATCTGCACGATCCTGAAAAAACGCTGGCAGGCGAGCATTGCTGCCTTTTTGGCCGCCAGCGCGATCATGTTCATGAACTCGGGTATCTTCTCCCAGCAGAGCGCAGGTCTCTACACCCTGTCCGTGGTTCTGGCCGTTCTTGCCATGATGGTATCGTCCCATCTGGGCTTCACCATTGGTGCAAAAATCGTCCGCAAGGGCAAATAGACTGCTCGGTTGACGTGGCCAATGCGGCCACGCCTTTTCGCCCGATATCGAAGCTATCGAAGCACGGAACCTAGAGGCACATGCCGCCGGAGACTTCAATCCGCTGCCCGTTGATCCACTTGCTCGCATCCGAGCAGAGGAAGGCCACCACCGATCCGATGTCATCAGGCCGTCCGGCCCGTCCGAGCGCCGTCTGGGAGGCAACGAACTTGTTGGCTTCGGGATTGTCCCTCACACTGCCGCCGCCAAAATCCGTCTCGATGGCCCCCGGCGCAAGGCAATTCACCCGGATCCCGCGTGCCCCAAGCGCCTTGGCCTGATAGCGGGTCAGCACTTCGACACCACCCTTCATGATGGCATAGGCGTCGGTCCCCGAGAATGTGAACCGGGCAAGCCCTGAGGAGACATTCACCACCCCGCCCCCATCGGCAAGAAGCGGCAAGGCCCGCTGCGTCAGGAAGAAAGCGGACTTGAGGTGGATGTTGACCATCTCGTCGAACTGTTCCTCGGTCGTATCCGCAAATCCGGTTCGGATGCCAACACCGGCATTGTTGACGAGATAATCAAGCTGAGTGGCCCCGAACTCGGCCTCAAGCGTCTTCTTGAGCGCCTCGAAAAAGGCCGGGTAGCTCGAACTATCGGCGACATTGAGCCGAAGCACAGCGGCCTTTCGACCCTTGGCCCTGATTTCGCTTGCGACATCTTCTGCCATGGCCTCATTGCCAAGATAGGTGAGAACGACATCCGTTCCAGCCTCTGCAAGAGAGAGAGCCATATCCTTGCCCAGCCCGCGGCTGGCGCCTGTTACCAATGCAATCGTCATGATCATTCAATCCCTGTTGTGTGTAATTGGGTCATGGCACAAGGTAATATGACGAGAATTCAGAAAAAATAGCGCATCATTGACAGGATATGTCGAAAAATGCGAACAATGAGCGATGGATCGTATTCAGCAAATGCAGGTGTTCATTCAGATCGTCGAAAGCGGCAACTTTACCCGTGCCGCCGAGGTGCTCGGCCTGCCCAGATCAACCATCTCGACCACCGTCCAGACCCTTGAGGACAGGATCGGCACCCGCCTGTTCCAGCGCACCACCCGGCAGGTCAAGCCGACACAGGACGGCCTTCGCTTCCTTGAGACAGCAAGGGAACTGGTCGAAACCATGGAGCGGGCAGAAAACCTGTTCCGGCAAGAGCCCGAAGACATTCGCGGCCCCTTGCGCATCGATCTGCCCATCCGTCTCGCTCGCCTCAACGTCATCCCGTCTCTGCCGGATTTCTTCCGCCGCTATCCCAACATCACCCTTGATCTCAGCGCAACAGATCGGCTGATCGACCTCATGGCGGAGGGTGTCGACGGCGTTGTCCGCCTCGCCGAGCTTGAGAATTCCGACCTCATTTGCCGGCGGCTGGGCGACATGGCAACTATCACGGTCGCCAGCACCGGCTATGTCGCAGAACACGGCATGCCCCAGACGCCGGACGACCTCACCGAGCACTGGCTGGTTAATTACGCCCAGCATATGCCCGCGCCAGTTGCCGAGTGGGATTATATGGACGGGGACAGGGCAGCTTCTATCTCGATGAACAGCCGCATTTGTGTCGACAATTCTGAAGCCTATTTCGCCGCAGCACTCAGCGGTCTCGGCCTCATTCAGGTGCCCGAACACAGCGTACAGAGGGATATCGCAGAAGGGCGGCTCGTCGAAGTGTTACCGGGCTATCGCGCCGCGCCCGTGCAGCTGTCCTTCATCTATCACAGCCGACGCAACCAGTCGCTCCGCTTGCGCGTCTTCATCGACTGGCTGCAGGAGCTGCTGAAAAAGCAAAATCTGTTGCTAAACTGACAGCCCGAAGGACTGGTGCGGGCACCGGGAATCGAACCCGGACGATCTAGGATCGAGGGATTTTAAGTCCCTTGCGTCTACCAATTCCGCCATGCCCGCGAAGATGGTGCGATCATTGCTAAAGCCCGCAAGGAACAATTGCAAGCAATGCTGTTCTGGCCATCCACAAAGCACCCCGATCTGACAAACAAAAACGGACAGTTCCTTGAGGAAACTGCCCGTTCGATAGCTCGGATGGGGTCAGCAAGGCCCTAGCCCACCGGTCCCTTGGCAATGGGAGCCTGGAACTGCAGGCCCATATCCCACGGGAAATAGATCCATGTGTCCTGAGACACTTCCGTCACAAAGGTGTCTACCAGTGGCCGCCCCATCGGCTTGGCATAGACCGTGGCAAAATGAGCCTTCGGCAACATGGCGCGAACCACCTGTGCCGTCTTGCCGGTATCCACCAGGTCGTCAATGATCAGCACGCCCTCGCCCTGACCACCTTCGACATCGATCACAGAAGAATCGATTGGCTTCAGAACCTGCATGTCACCCTGACTTTCATAATCATGATAGGAGGCAACACAGACCGTATCGATCATGCGCACCCCGAGCTCGCGGGCGATGATCGCAGCGGGCACCAGACCGCCACGGGTGATGCAGACGATTGCCTTCCATTCAGACACACCCTTGAGACGCCATGCAAGGGCGCGACAATCCCGATGAAACTGTTCCCAATAGACGGGAAAGGCATTGGAAGAAGCCTCAGCCATTTTCTTTTCCTTCTCGATTTCGATCACGTCTGGCCCCCGAGGGCCGCTTCCAGACGCGTCATGACAGAGCATCGGTTCCGTCAGGACGCGCAAATCAATGGGTCAACTTATCAAGTTTTTTGGCAAAGGGCTGCTGCCTTTTCGCACAAAATATCTAGAACTGGGCCTGCTTCTGCCCCTTGAGGTCGGCGACCAGCGCATGAACGGCATCAACAGCGGCCTTCAGCGCCGCCTTGTCCCGGCTGCGCAGAACGATGTTGGTGGCAAAGATCTCGTCCTTGATATACGGATAGGAGCCGATCACCACCAGCGGATGCGCCTTTTGCAGATCGGACAGGGCTCCGGCCACCAAACCCTCGCCAAGACCGGTGTCGACGGTCTCGCTCTCGATCTGGCTGTTGGTCTTCAGCGTCGGAATGATCTCGTCCATCATCGCCTGCATCACCGAAGGAACCCCAGCCATCACATGCACATTCTCGAGCCGGAAGCCCGGAGCGCTGGAAACCTTGTTCTTGATCAGATCTGCGGTGAACGGGATCCGCGCCATGCGTTTGCGCGCCTCGTTGAACTCGGCCCCTTCCATCTTGGCGTAATGCTCTTCAAGGATGGCCATGGCGCGTGGATCGTGGTCGATCCCGACCCCGAAGGCTGCTGCGATGGCGTCGGCGGTGATGTCATCATGGGTTGGCCCGATGCCACCGGTGGTGAAAACATAGGTCCAGCGCGCCCTCAGGTCATTGACCGCCTCGACGATGGCATCCATGTCATCGGAGACAATGCGCACTTCCTTGAGATCGATACCCACCTGCGTCAGATAGTCGGCAATGAAGCCGACATTCTTGTCTTTGGTACGGCCCGAGAGAATCTCGTCCCCGATCACCAGCACCGCTGCGGTTATCAAATTTGCGTTCATCGTCTTTTCTCATCCTTGTCGCTGGCATCATATGACCAGCGGTCTCTTCGCTCCAAACGGTCGCGCTGAGAGAAGCCTGAAAGAATGCCTTGGCTTTACGCCATGGTCGGGGTCGGCTCAAGTGGACTGCGGAACGATAATCCTACTCTTAACAAGAAGATGGCACATCCGTCATGCTAATTCCGTGCATCCCTGCTTCCTTGCAAAGCGAACAATAAGGCGACTTTCCATTTGAAAGACGAGGAGAGGATACTTAATCTTGTCTCATCCCACCCTTCGAACAGTCAAAGACCCGCCATGCAATTCGACGCCCCCCTGATCCGAGGAACCCTGATCCAGCGATACAAGCGCTTTCTGGCCGACATCAAGCTGGAGGATGGCAGCGTGATCACCGCCCATTGCGCCAACCCCGGCTCCATGATGGGCCTCAAGGAGCCCGGTGTGACGGTCTGGCTGTCAAAATCGGACAATCCCAAGCGCAAGCTCGCCTATAGCTGGGAGCTGCTGGAGCTCGACGGCGCAATGATCGGCATCAACACCGCCCACCCCAACCGCATTGTTGAGGAAGCCATTCTGGCGGGCAAGGTGACAGAGCTCGCCGCCTACCCGTCCCTGCGCCGCGAAGTCAAATATGGCAAGAACAGCCGCATCGATTTGCTGCTCAGCGGCGGGGACCTGCCCGACTGCTATGTCGAGGTGAAGAATGTCCATCTGCTGCGCGAGCCCGGTCTGGCCGAGTTCCCCGACTCGGTGACCAAGCGAGGTGCCAAGCATCTTGTCGAACTCGGCGACATGGTTGCCGAAGGACATCGGGCCGTCATGCTCTATCTCGTCCAGCGCACGGACACGGACCGCTTTTCCTTTGCCGCAGACATCGACCCCGACTATGCAGCCGCCTTTGACGAAGCACGCAAACGCGGCGTGGAAGCCCTTGTCTATGCCTGCGACATCACCCTTGATGGCATCACGCTCTCCCATCCCATCCCCTTTGCCTGAAAAGTGCAAGAGACGGTAGATTGAGCCCACGTTCTCTGGATTGAACCAGAAAGTAAGGTCTTTTCCCATTTCCGGTTTGCACATTGCGAACGAGAGCGATATCCATGGAAGCAAAGAAGTGATTGAAAGCAATATGAGATGGTAAATTACATCGAGGCCGCCAGCGCCCCACTCAGAAACACAGGTGACATTCGCCTCTATGGCAAAGACGCATTCGAAGGCATGCGCAAGGCCGGCCAACTTGCCGCCCGCGCCCTTGACGGCGTCGCCGAATTGATCAAGCCGGGTACGACCACGCAGGAGATCGACGACTACATTCGCGATTTCGGCGAAGAGAATGGCGCCCTGCCCGCGACCCTCAATTATCGTGGCTACACCAAATATACCTGCACCTCGATCAATCACGTGGTTTGCCACGGCATCCCCAATGAAAAGCCATTGAAGGAAGGGGATATCGTCAACGTCGATGTCACCTATGTGCTTGATGGATGGTATGGCGACAGCTCGCGCATGTATCCGGTTGGCCAAATCAAGCGGGCCGCCGAACGGCTACTCGAAGTGACATACGAATCCCTGATGATCGGCATCGAGGTCGCCAAGCCGGGGAACACTACCGGCGATATCGGCGCGGCCATTCAGGAATTTGCCGAAGGCGAGCGCTGCGGCGTTGTTCGTGATTTCTGCGGCCACGGCGTCGGACAGCTGTTCCACGATGCTCCCAACATTCTCCACTATGGCGTACGGGGCGAAGGCGTCGAGCTAAAACCGGGCATGATCTTCACCATCGAGCCGATGATCAATCTGGGCAAACCCCATGTGAAAGTCCTGTCCGACGGCTGGACCGCAGTAACCCGTGACCGGTCGCTGTCCGCCCAGTTCGAGCATTCCATCGGCATCACCGAGGATGGCTGCGAGATTTTCACCCTCTCCCCGAAGGGCTACGACAAGCCGCCCTATAATATCAGCGGCAGCTGAGGTAAGCGATGGGTGGTTTGAAGGATGCAGCAGGCACGCCCCATTACATGGGCCACCGGGATCGGCTTCGCCAGAAATTCCGCGATGCCGGGCCCGACGCGCTGCATGATTATGAACTGCTAGAACTGATCCTGTTCCGCGCCATCCCCAGACGCGACACCAAACCCATCGCCAAGGCCCTGCTCGCCCGCTTCGGCTCCTTTGCCGAAGTGCTGGCAGCCCCTGAAAAGCTGCTAATGGAAACTCCCGGCATCGGCCAATCGGTGGCCACCGAACTCAAGCTTGTCCGGGCGGCCGCCGCCAAGTTCACCTCGGATCAGGTCAAGGATCGGCCTGTGCTGTCTTCTTGGAATGCGGTGCTTGACCATTGCCGCACAACCATGGCCTACAATGACATCGAGCAGTTCCGGATCATCTTTCTTGACAAGAAGAACAAGCTGATCGCCGACGAGGTGCAACAGACCGGCACGGTGGACCATACACCGGTCTACATCCGCGAAGTCGTCAAGCGGGCCCTCGAGCTGTCCGCCACGGCGATCATCATGGTCCACAATCACCCCAGCGGCGACCCGACTCCCTCACGCGCAGACATCGACATGACCAAGCAGGTTGCCGATGCCGCCGAACCTCTGGGTGTCCTTTTGCACGATCACATCATCGTTGCGCGCAGTGGTCACGTCAGTTTTCGCTCGCTTGGGTTGATCTGAAAACCGCTCCGACTTAAGAATTTTCCCGTACACGCCCATCTCTCGAGTGGAGTCAGCCTTCTTTCAGGGGCCGATGAAACAACCGGCAGATCCAAAAATTCCGCCATTTTGCGCAATTAATACGCAAGATTCTAACAGAGCAGTTGAACGCGAACGGATCTCTGCACAAATATCAGACAGATCAATAGAAACGTTCCACATTTATCGTCTATTCTGCAATCAACCTTCTCAATTTCGTAAATTTTTGTGCCAAATACACCAGCAAACCATGGAAAAATGGCTAAATTTTAGACATTTTTTTCAAATTTCGCCAAAATTGATTGAAACCCCAACACAAATATTTGTACTCCTCACGACTTCTTGCTAAAAAAGTTGGCGAGAAACGTCTCAATTAAAAACGAACAATAACTTCCATCATAATAAGTGGTTCCAAGCCACAGCGAACGCAGGAACAGCGAGTCAAATGGAATATTTTATACAACAGTTGATCAATGGCATCACACTGGGGTCCATCTACGGCCTCATCGCCATTGGTTACACCATGGTGTATGGCATCATCGGCATGATCAACTTTGCCCACGGTGACATCTTCATGGTCGGCGCGTTCATCGCGCTGATTGCGCTTCTGGCTGTCACGGCCATGGGCGTCACTTTTCTCCCTATTGCTCTGTTGATCGTCCTCATCATCTCGATGCTGATGACATCGGTCTGGGGCTGGGCCGTAGAGCGACTGGCATATCGCCCCTTGCGCGGCTCCTTCCGCCTGGCTCCGTTGATCACTGCCATCGGCATGTCGATCGTACTGCAGAACTTCGTTCAGGTTGTTCAGGGCGCACGCGTCAAGCCCCTTCCGCCGCAGGTAACCGGTGGCTTCACTCTCATGGAGAGCGCAAGTGGCTTCGCTGTTCAGCTGTCCTACATGCAGATCCTGATCATCGTGACCACCGTCCTGCTCATGGTCGGCTTTACCATGCTGATCAACAAGACCTCGCTTGGTCGCGCCCAGCGCTCCTGCGAGCAGGATCAGAAAATGGCAGCCCTGCTTGGTGTCAACGTTGACCGCACCATTTCGCTGACCTTCGTCATGGGCGCAGCCCTTGCATCGGTCGCGGGCATCATGTTCCTGCTCTATTATGGCGTGATCGACTTCTACATCGGCTTCCTTGCCGGGGTGAAGGCCTTCACCGCTGCAGTCCTTGGCGGTATCGGCTCCTTGCCCGGCGCCATGCTCGGTGGTCTGCTGATCGGTCTCATCGAGACCTTCTGGTCCGGTTACTTCTCTGTCGAATACAAGGACGTGGCAGCCTTCTCGATCCTCGCGATCGTGCTGATCTTCCTGCCGTCCGGCCTGCTCGGCAAGCCTGAAGTGGAGAAAGTGTAAGATGCAGTTTCTCAATGACACCCGCGTCGGCTCCGCTCTCAAGGATGCGGGCCTAGCGGCACTGGTTACGCTCGGATTGACCTGGATTCTGGTCGGTCTGAGAACAAGAACCGACACCGGCGGTCTGATCATCGACGGAGAATGGACGCTGGTCGCTTCCATGGTCGTCGTCGTCGGCATCGGCCGATTCCTCATCAGTCTGCTTGTCTGGCGCGGTCAAAATCCGGTCGCAGATGCAGCCAAATCGGTCCTGCCCTCCTCCGACACCATGTCGAAGGTCGGCACCTTCATCGGCCCGGCTCTTCTGGCCCTTGCCGTGACCCTGCCGATGTGGGGCGATCGCTACATGATCGACCTTGGCATTCTGGTTCTCACCTATGTCATGCTCGGCTGGGGCCTCAATATCGTGGTCGGCCTTGCCGGTCTTCTCGATCTTGGCTATGTGGCCTTCTATGCGGTGGGTGCTTATTCCTACGCGCTGTTCGCCCATTATTTTGATCTGTCCTTCTGGGTCTGCCTGCCGCTTGCCGGTATTCTGGCCGCCTTCTGGGGCATCATTCTGGGCTTCCCGGTCCTGCGACTGCGCGGCGATTATCTCGCCATCGTGACCCTCGCGTTCGGGGAAATCATCCGCGTTGTCCTGCTCAACTGGTATGAGTTCACCGGAGGTCCGGACGGTATCTCCCAGATCCCGCGCCCGTCCTTCTTCGGTCTTGAATTCAAGCGCAAGGATGGCTTTGCCGATTTCTTCGGCCTCGACTATTCCTCGCTGCACAGGGTGATCTTCCTGTTCTACCTCATCCTGATTCTGGCGCTGATCACCAACTTCGTGACCATGCGTCTGCGCAAGCTGCCGATTGGTCGCGCATGGGAAGCCCTGCGTGAAGACGAAATCGCCTGCCGCTCCCTCGGCATCAACACCACCAACACCAAACTGACGGCCTTCTCGCTAGGCGCCATGTTTGGCGGGTTTGCCGGAGCCTTCTTCGCCACCCGTCAGGGCTTCATCTCTCCGGAGAGTTTCACCTTCATGGAATCGGCGATCATTCTGGCGATCGTGGTTCTCGGGGGTCTTGGCAGCCAGATTGGCGTGGTCGTCGCCTCCATCGTGATGATCGGCGGCTTCGAGCTCTTCCGCGATCTCGAAGAGCTGCGCATGCTCGTCTTCGGTCTCCTCATGGTCGTGATCATGGTTTGGAAACCGCGTGGGCTGGTCTCTAGCCGTCAGCCATCGGTCTACCTCAAAGAGAAAAAAGCCGTATCGGGCGATCTGGTTGCGGAGGGCGAAGGATGAGCACCTGGAATGACAATCCCATCCTGACCGTCGAGCATCTCACGATGCGCTTCGGAGGCCTTGTTGCCGTTGACGATCTTTCCTTCCAAGTAGGACGCAACGACATCACCGCCCTGATCGGTCCCAACGGCGCTGGCAAGACCACGGTCTTCAACTGCGTCACGGGCTTCTACAAGCCCACCGAAGGCCGGATCACCATGAATCGTGCCAACGGTCAGAACCTGCTGTTGGAACGCATTCCCGATTTCCAGATTGCGGAACGGGCCAAGGTCGCCAGAACCTTCCAGAACATTCGCCTCTTCGGCGGCATGACGGTTCTGGAAAACCTGATGATCGCCCAGCACAACAAGCTTATGAAAGCATCGAATTTCACCATTGGTGGCATTCTGGGGCTTTCCAGCTTCCGCAAATCGGAAAAGGCATCCATTGAGAAGGCCAAGGACTGGCTGGAGCGGATCCACCTGATCGACCGCGCCGACGATCCGGCTGCTGATCTGCCCTATGGCGATCAGCGTCGTCTCGAAATCGCCCGTGCCATGTGCACCGGTCCGGAACTCTTGTGCCTTGACGAACCGGCTGCTGGCCTCAACCCCAAGGAAACCAACGAGCTCAACCAGTTGCTCTACTCCATCCGCGAGAAAGATGGCACCGCCGTTCTCCTGATCGAGCACGACATGAGCATGGTGATGCAGATCTCCGACCACGTCGTCGTTCTCGATTATGGCGTGAAGATCTCCGACGGTGATGCCAACTTCGTCCAGAATGACCCAAGCGTGATTGCCGCCTATCTTGGCGTTGATGACGAAGAGGTCGAAGAAGCCGAAGCCGAAGCGAAGTTCGCGCACAAGGAGGAGCAGACCTCATGAGCCAGCCACTCCTCAGCCTGAGAGGCGTTGAAACCTACTATGGCAAGATCGTCGCTCTGAGGGGCATCGATATCGATGTCAACGAAGGCGAGATCGTGACCATCATCGGCGCAAACGGCGCCGGCAAGTCGACCACCATGATGACCATCTGCGGCGTGACACGTGCACGTGCGGGCACGATCATCTACAAGGGTGAAGACATCACCAAACTGCCCACGCACGAAATCGCCCACAAACAGATCGCGCAGTCCCCGGAAGGACGTCGCATCTTCGGGCGCATGACCGTGATGGAAAACCTGCTTATGGGGGCGGCCGTCATCGACTATGCCCACATGGACAAGGATCTCCGCATGGTTTTTGACCTCTTCCCTATTCTGGAGAAGCGTCAGAACCAACGCGGCGGGACCCTTTCGGGCGGCGAACAGCAGATGCTGGCCATCGCTCGTGCCCTGATGGCCCGACCAAAACTGCTGATGCTCGACGAGCCGTCCCTCGGGCTTGCTCCTCTCGTCGTCAAACAGATCTTCGAAGTGGTCAAGGAACTGAACGAAAAGCAGGGCCTGACCGTCTTCCTCGTCGAGCAGAACGCCTACCACGCACTGCGCCTCGCACACCGAGGCTATGTGATGATCAACGGACAGATCACCCTGACAGGTGGTGGCCATGAACTTCTGGCAAACCCGGAAGTCCAGGCAGCCTACCTCGAAGGCGGTCGGCACTAAGAGAAGGAACCGGTTTCATGAACTTGCTTTGGGACAATTCCCTCTCCGCCTTTCTCGTCCTGACCCTCTTTCTGGGTGGTGGTGCCGCGTGGATGTCAGGCCGCGCCATCGCGATCAGCTGGCGGCCGATGAAGCAGATCATCATCTACATGCTGCTCCTCACGGCAGCTGTACGCTTTCTGAATTTCGCCCTCTATGAGGGACAATTGCTGTCCCTCTACTACTATATTGTCAGCTTCGTGATCCTCCTTGTGATCTCCTGGCTGGGCTTCCGTTACACCCGCACCAACCAGATGGTGCGGCAGTATCATTGGCTTTACACAAAGGTTTCTCCTCTTTCCTGGAAAGAGCGGAACAGCTGAGCCGATAGACGAAAGATCGAGTGTGACGAAGCACGCCACACCCGCTTCGACATATGCAGGACATAATTGTTTGTTCGGTCTATGAAGGAGAAAAAGGGATTGAATTGTTCAAGAAATTCAGTCCTAATCCAAGCAACCGATAAGGTTCAATAACAATCACTACCGGAGTTGCGCTCCATCAGGCGCAACGGAACGCACCAAACATCTCATGGGAGAGTTTTGATGAAAAAAGCACTTTTGGCAGGCGTCGCCCTTGCAAGCACTATCGCTATGTCCAGCGCTGCAATGGCTGATATCGTGATCGCAACGGCTGGTCCGATGACCGGTCAGTATGCATCCTTCGGCATGCAGATGAAAATCGGCGCCGAGCAGGCTGTTGAGGACATCAACGCAGCTGGCGGCATCAACGGCGAAATGCTGAAGCTGGAAATCGGCGATGACGCTTGCGACCCGAAACAGGCTGTAGCTGTTGCCAACCAGATGGTTGGTAAAGGTGTTGTCTTCATGGCTGGCCACTTCTGCTCTGGCTCTTCCATCCCAGCTTCCGCAGTCTATGCTGAAGAAGGCATCATCCAGATCTCTCCTGCTTCCACCAACCCGAAATTCACCGACGAACGTCCGGGACCGGGCATCTACCGCGTTTGCGGTCGTGATGACCAGCAGGGCGAAGTAGCAGGCAAACTGCTGTTCGAAGAATATGGTGACAAGAAAGTTGCCATCATTCACGACAAGACCGCTTACGGTAAAGGTCTTGCCGACGAAACCATGGCTGCTTTTGAAGCTCTTGGTGGCAAGCCTGCCATGTACGAAGCCTACACCGCTGGTGAAAAAGACTACACCGCGCTGGTTTCCAAATTCAAACAGGCTGGCATCGACGCTCTGTATGTTGGTGGTTACCACACCGAAGCAGGCCTGATCGTTCGTCAGATGCGCGAACAGGGCATGGACACCGTTCTGATCTCTGGTGACGCTCTTGTGACCGACGAATACTGGTCCATCACCGGCGACGCTGGCGAAGGCACCCTGATGACCTTCTCCCCGGATCCGGCTCTGAACCCTGAAGCAGCTCCGGTTGTTGAAGAATTCAAGGCAAAAGGCCTGACCACCGAAGGGTATGTTCTCTACACCTACGCAGCGATCCAGGCTTGGGCCGAAGCCGTTAAAGCAGCTGGCTCCACCGACTATGACGGTGTGACTGAAGCCCTGAACGCCGGTGAATTCTCCACCGTTCTCGGCAAGCTGTCCTTCGACGACAAAGGCGACGTTACCCTGCCAGGCTATGTCTGGTACGAATGGAGCAAAGGCAAATACGCCTACAAATAAGATCGGTCCTTCAGGCCATCCGGCCTGACCGCTCCTGACAAAAAGGAAAGCCCCTCTGCCCATCGCTGAGGGGCTTTTCTCATTCCTTCCCAATTCCGACCTCTGTGCCGTCTTCCTTGCGTGGCGCCCTATGCCCTCCCTCATTTCCTATCTGACGCTGGCCCTTGCCATGATGCTGACTGGCATCAATATCGCTCTTGGAAAGGCGATCATCGGCGAAATGACCCCAGCCTCCTTCACATTGCTCAGATGTCTGTTGGCGAGCCTCTGTCTTGTGCCCCTCGCCCTCACGGAGCGTGATGGATGGAAAAGTCTGATGGCGCTGCGCCCGCGACAGTGGCTCGAGATCATTTTCCTCGCCCTGTTCGGTGTGGTCGGCTTCACCACCCTGATGCTGATCGGCGTGCAATATACCACCGCCATCAACGCAGGCGTCATCGCCTCTGCCCTGCCCGCAGCCATCGCCCTTTTGAGCGCCCTCGTCCTTGGTGAAATCATCACCGCACGCACGGCCCTGTCCATCGGCTTTGCCGTGATTGGTATCGCCTGCATCAACTTCGCCAACCCGGTTGCCGAGAACGAGGCCGCAGGCGGGCTCAATACCCTCTTTGGCAACGCGATGATCCTTGCCGCTGTCTGCTCCGAGGCCGTCTTCGTCATCCTGACCCGCCGCTATTCCAGTCTCATCCCGCCTTGGACCCTCACCATGATTGTGCATCTCATCGCGATCCCGGTCTCCCTGCCGGTCCTTTTCTGGCAGGACGGCGGCTGGCTCCTGCCTGATGCGGGCCCGACCTTCTGGTTGCTGGCGGTCTATTACATCATCACCTCGAGCGTCCTGTCCTTCTACCTCTGGTGCGTCGGCATCAAGACAGTTCCCGCGTCGACGGGTGCACTCTTCACCGCCCTTGTGCCAACGACCGCTCTGGCAGTTGCCGTCTTGGCGTTGGGCGAAAGCCTCGTTATGCTGCAACTTGTCGGCCTCGCCGCAGTCCTTCTGTCACTCGCTGTCGGTCTGCGGCCAACGAGATCATCCCAAGGCAAAGAGACAATGAAAAACCTCATCACTGACATCGAAGGCCTGAAGGTTGGCAACGCGACCGACCGGACGCTCAAATCCGGCACCACAGCTCTGGTTTGCGACCACCCGATGATTGCCTCCTGCATGGTGCTTGGCGGCGCACCGGAACGCGAGATACAGATCTCCTTGCCCCTGACCAGAGTGTCCAGCATGTCGATGCTCTTGTACTGTCAGGCGGCTCGGCCTTCGGACTGGATGCAGCAGGCGGTGTGCAGGGTTGGCTGCGACAACAGGACCGCGGTTTCGCCATCGGTCCCGTCCGTGTCCCGATTGTCTCGAGCGCCATCCTGTTCGACCTCATCAACGGAGGCGACAAGGCATGGCCAAGGCAAAGCCCCTACTGGGACCTCGGCTGGCAGGCGGCAGAAGAGGCATCAACCGACTTCTCGTTGGGCAGCTATGGTGCAGGCACCGGCGCCTTCACCGCAGGTCTCAAGGGCGGTCTCGGCTCAGCCTCCATGCAGACAGAAGGTGGGATAAAGATCGGCGCACTCGTCGCCGTCAATGCGGTTGGGCGTGCCACCATGGGCGATACGCCGCACTTCTGGGCGGCACCGTTCGAGAAGGATGGGGAATTTGGTGGCCTCGGCCACCCGGCGACCATGCCAAGCGATGTCGACGTGCCCTTCACCAAGCTCGACGCCATGCGCAAGGGCATGTCCAAGGGCTCGCCCACCGGGCATGGAGGCAACACGACTATCGGCATCATCGCCACGGATGCAAGACTGACCAAGGCCGAAGCCAAACGCCTCGCCATCATGGCACACGACGGCTTTGCCCGCGCCCTGTGGCCGGCCCATTCACCGATGGATGGCGATCTGATCTTTGCTCTTTCCACCGGCGCCAAAGACCTGCCCGAAAACGAGGACAGTTTCAGCACCCTTGGAGCACATGCCGCAGCCACCATGGCCCGTGCCATCGCCAGAGGCGTCTATGAGGCCACTCCAGCAGCCGGAGACCCATTTCCGACCTGGCAGGCGATGTTTGCTTCCTGAGCCAATCCCGAGCCAGTCTTAGCCCGGCAGGAATATCACCACTTCGGAACGTTTCTTTTCATCCCTTGCCACCCAGAGGCGGTTTGTTCAAATTTCAGTCAAATACTTGCGTTTTTCTTTCCTCAGCTCGTCCAAAGCGAAGAAAAATAATTATGTACAAGCAGGCATTTTCTTTGTAGCCTTCGAACAAAATTTTCTAATGTGAGCAAGATATGGAAAAAATGACACTGGATTCAGGGGACGTGCGCATCCTCAAGGTCTTGCAGAGTGATGCTTCGCTGTCCATCGCCGAAGTCGCCAAGCAGGCCGGCATGTCGCAAACGCCCTGCTGGCGCCGCATCAAGAAGCTCAAGGAAGCAGGGGTCCTCAAACAGATCACCGCGATCATCGACCGCGAGTCGGTCGGCCTTGGCTTTGTGTCCTACGCCTTCGTCAAATTGACGGTCCCAAGCAAGAAAAATATGGAAGAATTTGACAAGCTGGTGGACGCATGGCCCGAAGTGGTCACATGCGAGCGCATCACAGGTGCCGTCGACTATCTGGTCAAGGTCGTGACCGACGACATCAAGGCCTACGACAATTTCCTCTGCAACAAGCTTCTTAATTCCGAGCTGGTCTCCGATGTGCAGTCGCGCATCGTCGTCTCGACCGTCAAGGAAACCGTCTCCCTTCCTCTGAGCGAATAGAACGCTGCCGCCAATGGCAGCGTCCTCGCTCCATTTTTCCCGACTAGAACCGGCTTGCGGAAAAGCCTGATGGGTCATAGGCAGGCTCGCGGTCCAGAACCATGTCCGCCATCATGCGCCCGGTCACCGGACCGGTGGCAAACCCCAGATGTCCGTGGCCGAAGTTGAAGAACAGGCCCGGATGCTTTTCTGCACGATCAATCAAGGGCAGGGAATCGGGGAAGCAGGGCCGGAAACCCATCCATGGCTCATCCTCGACCGGGGCGCCCAGCGGATAGAGATGCCGAGCCCAGTCGGTTGCCCGATAGATCTGCACCGGCGTCTTCTTGCCATCACGCGCCGCAAATTCGATGCCCGACGTCATGCGAATGCCTGCCTCGGTCGGCGTCATCAGGAAGCCGACATCCTCGTCAACGATCGGACGATTGAGGAAAGCCCCATCCTTGCTGGCGAAATGCTGGTGATAGCCACGTTTGGCCGCCAGCGGGAAGCTGTAGCCCATCGGCTTGAGCAGATCGAGGCTCCAGGCGCCAAGCGAGACAACCACTTTTGCCGCCTTGATGTCCCCTTGCTGACTGGTGACGGCCATGCCTCCCCTTCCCGCTTCAGGCTGGCAGCATCGCCCTTGACGAACGAACCGCCACGGGCCTCAAACATTGCGGCATAGGCCTTGGTCACGGTCTTGGGTGACGAGACGGAGACACAGCCCTTCCAGAAGACACCATGGTCATCCTTGTCGAAATGGATGTGCGGCTCCAGCTCTTCGAGCCCGCTTTTCGTGACCACATCATACTCGACCCCGAACTCATCGGCATAGCGACGAGCCCCTTCGGTTTTCCGGAAGGATTTGGCACTGTGATAGAGATGGATCCAGCCGGTCGAGCGGAACTGCTCAGTCACCCCGGCATCCCCGGCAAAAAGAGCATGCTCATCGGCAGCCACGGCCCGCAGAGGCGCAATCTTGCGGGCATAGACATCGATGCCCTTGTCGTTGGACAACAGCCACAAACGGTAGAGCCACGGCGCAAGCTTCGGCATGAAGGTGGGGTGATAATGCATGTGGACCTGCCGATTCGAAGCATATTTCAGCACTTCGATCGGATTGCTCGGGATCGTCAGCGGAATCATCCCATCTTTTTCGATGATGCCCGCGTTGCCGTGGGACGCTTCTTCGCCCGGTTCGCGCCGATCCAACAGCACCACGGACTGTCCGGCAGCCTGCAGATGCAATGCCGTGCAGACACCGACAATCCCCGCGCCCAGAACAATCACGTCAGCGCTCTTCTCTTTATCACTCATCACAATAGACTCCAATCGCCAGCCCGAGGTGACCCAGCATCGCGGGGGCATCACATCAAACGGGACAACAGTATCATTGAGACAGGCTGATCATGACGACAGAGTGTCGCGCCCCGGAAATACCTCTAATATACAAATAAAATACAAAAGAGCAATGACTTCCCGCATCTTCCCCCAACCGAACAGCACCGATGCCACGCGCCTCGCTTAACTGAGCGAGAATATGCACCATATAGGTGACAAAAAGGAAACAATTGGTCGAACCGGCACGGCCAATGCTTGCCCAATCCCCGCCCATATGCTACGCGCGGAACCAACATCCCTACATGACCACAGGATCAGGAACCATGGCGCGGCCCATCATCATTGCCCCTTCCATTCTCGCTTCGGATTTTGCCCGCTTCGGCGAAGAAGTCAAAGCCATCGACGAAGCCGGCTGCGATTGGATTCACGTCGATGTCATGGACGGCCATTTCGTTCCCAACATCACCTTCGGCCCGCAAGTCGTTCGCGCCATCCGCCCCTACACGGACAAGATCATCGACACCCATCTGATGATTTCTCCTGCTGATCCCTATCTGGAAGAATTCGCCAACGCCGGTGCCGACATGATCACCGTCCACGTCGAAGCCGGACGGCATCTGGACCGCTCCCTGCAGGCCATCAAGGCGATGGGCAAGAAGGCCGGCGTGGTGCTCAATCCCGCAACCCACGAAAGCACCATCGAATATGTCATCGACAAGATCGACATGGTTCTGCTGATGAGCGTCAACCCGGGCTTTGGTGGCCAGTCCTTCATCCCCTCGACCATCGACAAGATCCGCAGCGTCCGCGCGATGATTGGCGACCGTGATATCGACATCCAGATCGATGGTGGTGTCACCCCAGAAACCGCCGCTCTTGTGGCCGCCGCTGGCGCCAATGTGCTCGTCGCCGGATCTGCCATCTTCAAGGGCAACAGCGTCGACGACTATCGCATGGAAATCGAGAAAATCCGCAAGGCCGCCGAACAGGCGCAATAATCAACGCTTCCCCAGTGTTCAACGCTGGTAAAAAGACCACTATTCCACGACATGCCCGAATGATCCCGATGGCACGTCCGGCCCTCACCGGCCCCACAACCGAACACAGGCAACCGACATGATCCCTCGCTACTCCCGCCCCGATATGGTCGACATCTGGTCCCCGGAAACCAAGTTCCGCATCTGGTTCGAGATTGAAGCCCATGCCTGCGATGCCCTTGCAAAGCTGGGCGTCATCCCCGAGAGCGCAGCCAAGACCATCTGGGAAAAAGGCGGCGCAGCGACCTTCGACATCGACCGGATTGACGAGATCGAGCGCGAAACCAAGCATGACGTCATCGCATTCCTGACCCATCTGGCCGAAATCGTCGGCCCCGACGCCCGCTTTGTCCATCAGGGCATGACCTCCTCGGATGTGCTCGACACCTGCTTCAACGTGCAGCTCACCCGCGCAGCCGACCTGCTGCTGGCCGATCTCGATGCCCTGCTTGCAGCCACCAAGCGTCGCGCCTTCGAGCACAAGGACACCGTCTGCATCGGCCGCTCCCATGGCATCCATGCCGAACCGGTCACCTTCGGCCTGAAGATGGCCGAAGCCTATGCCGAGTTTGACCGCTGCAAGGCCCGCCTGCTGGCCGCCCGTGAAGAGATCGCCACT
Source organism: uncultured Cohaesibacter sp. (assembly GCF_963662805.1). NCBI lineage: Bacteria > Pseudomonadati > Pseudomonadota > Alphaproteobacteria > Hyphomicrobiales > Cohaesibacteraceae > Cohaesibacter > uncultured Cohaesibacter sp. Next base: position 67,226 of record NZ_OY759877.1, on the reverse strand, counting down.
TGCGCCATCTCCGGCGCTGTCGGCACCTTCGCCAACATCGATCCGGCTGTCGAAGAGCATGTCGCCGAAGCCATGGGCCTACAGCCCGAGCCCGTCTCGACACAGGTCATCCCGCGTGACCGTCACGCGATGTTCTTCGCCACCCTTGGCGTGATCGCCTCTTCCGTCGAGCGCGTCTCGACCGAAATCCGCCACCTGCAGCGCACCGAAGTGCTCGAAGCCGAGGAATTCTTCTCCAAGGGCCAGAAAGGCTCGTCGGCCATGCCGCACAAGCGCAACCCGATCCTGACCGAAAACCTCACCGGTCTCGCCCGCATCGTGCGCTCTGCCGTAACGCCAGCCCTCGAGAATGTCGCCCTCTGGCATGAGCGTGACATCTCCCATTCCTCCGTTGAACGCATGATAGGCCCGGACGCGACCGTCACCCTCGACTTCGCGCTCGTGCGCCTCACCGGTGTCATCGACAAGCTTCTGGTCTATCCGGAACGCATGTTGGGCAACATGAACAGCCTTGGCGGTCTCGTCCATTCCCAGCGCATCCTCTTGGCGCTGACACAGGCCGGTTCCTCCCGCGAGGACGCCTATCGCCTCGTCCAGCGCAATGCCATGAAGGTCTGGGAAAGCTATCACATGGCAGGCAACGCCACCGTCGATTTTCTCACCGAGCTTCTTGCAGATGAGGACGTGCGGAAATATCTCTCTGAGGAAGAGATCAAAGACCGCTTCGACCTTGGCTACCACACCAAGAATGTCGACGCGATCTTCAAGCGCGTGTTCGGCGAAAGCTGAGAGCAGCCAGCCAGAGAAACCCTGAAAGGATCCTCATGAAAGCGTCTGAAGCAGACATTTTCATCATCCCGGGGCTGGACAATTCCGGCCCCGATCACTGGCAATCCCGGTGGGAAGACAAGATCAGGTCGGCCCGCCGGATTGAACAGGAAGACTGGGCAAACCCGCAAATGGAAGCCTGGGTCTCCAAGATCATCGCCGACGTGGAAAAAGCCACCAAGCCGGCTGTGCTGGTGGCCCATTCCCTCGGCGTCGTGGCAACGGTCAAAGCCGCCCACGCCATAAGGCCCGGCATCGTCAAGGGAGCCTTCATGGTCGGCATGCCGAATGTGGAAAGCGATGATCACGTGCCGGGCCACATCCGGCATTTTGCCCCCATCCCCGATGCGCCGCTTCCCTTCCCCTCGATTCTCGTCGCCTCCCGCTCCGATCCCTACTGCGCCTTTGAGACCGCAGAGCATTTCAGCGCGAAATGGGGCTCCCAGCTCGTTGACGCAGGCGACACCGGCCACATCAACGACAAGAGTGGTCAGGGCCCATGGCCCGAAGGCCTGATGACCTTCGCCAACTTCATGCACAAACTGTCCTGAAACAAAAAAGGGCCTGACGTCGGTCAGGCCCAGTCAACATCCTCAAACCCGAGGATTAAGCTGCCGCTGCCGGCCCCTTGCCCGAGATTGCAGCATCGACACGTTTTGCTACATACCAGGACACCGGCAACGCCAGAACCACACCCGCCACCACGAAGGCAATAAACAGCATCGGCTCGAAGTCGAGCGTTCCATACATGGTCAGCGGAACCAGTGCGAAGATGCCTGCCAGAGTTGGCGCGACAATGATGTAAAATATGGCCGTAAGCTTGAACATTCGGACCCCTCCTCCCCGAGTTGCTGCGCCTTTTGTCGGTCCGGACAAAATACGCATTTAATATTCCTCTTATCGGGAGAATGCGCAGGAAGGAGCGCTCTTGCGCTGACCTATATCAAAAATAGGTGCGACAAGTTGGCATCATTCTAAAATAGCAGATTATGAATATAGGCTACTCGCCCCTTTTGATCTGCTCGAGGGCAACAGCCATCAGCTGACCCATGGTCCGGCGGATCTGGTGCTCGGACTGCTCGACGTTATTTTCCTGAAAATCGCCATGGATCTTGCGGAAAACATCTTCCTCACCCGGCTCGATGAAATCAGAGCGGACCACTTCCTTGGCATAATTGTCCGCTTCATCCCCCTCAAGGCCCAGCTTTTCCGCGGCCCACAGCCCGAGAAGCTTGTTTCGGCGCGCCTCTGCTTTGAAGCGCATTTCCTCGTCATGCACAAATCCCGCTTCATAGCTTTGTTCACGCTTATCAAATGTTGTCATCAAGCTTCTCCCCATTCGGATCTTTCCGAGCGCTAGTTGCTTTCCCCTATATGTTCAGTGCACCAGTGAAGACAACAGGACCATTTTCTATTTCCCTCCCACTTTCGTCTTAGCACGTGCTGGATCTCATACCGGAAAGTACCCTCGTTATCATTCTACCACAAACTGTCCGAAACCTCAGTGACAGTCCAAAACACCTGCCTTATCAATATGTCGTAGCAGCAGGGACTGTCCTCATTTACGCCCCTGCTATTTGTGACATGATGCCAACACGCGGACAATCACACGAACATCGCAAAAAACTTGCGTTTTGTGCGTTTCCAAGATTGAGAATCCGCTCAGAATTCGCTAATCACCGAGCCTGTGCGTCAGACTGCGCGAAACCCGCCGGAATCGCGTCCTGTCCTCCCGTTGCAAGTCCGATTTGCGCTATAGTCTCGGGGTGATCCATCCTGATTCTCCGTGAGGGACGTGGAAGACAGGCCAATCGCAACCAGGTGAGCAGCAGTTTGCGGCCTGAGTGACACAGAACTGAAACAACCAAAGCCGAAGGTCAGCGCGAAAAGCGTCGCGGCTTTTCACTCCAGAACACAAGCCCGCCTCAGGGCTCTATCAAACGGTATTACGCTCATGAATCGTCGTCGCAGAATCTATGAAGGCAAAGCCAAAATTCTGTATGAGGGTCCGGAACCGGGCACGCTCATCTGCCATTTCAAGGACGATGCCACCGCCTTCAACAACAAGAAGCACGAAGTCATCGACGGCAAGGGCGTTCTGAACAACCGCATTTCCGAATTCATCTTCACCAATCTCAATGACATGGGCATCCAGACCCATTTCATCCGCCGCATCAACATGCGCGAGCAGCTGATCAAGGAATGCGAGATTATCCCGCTTGAAGTCATCGTCCGCAACGTTGCTGCCGGTTCGATCGCCAAGCGCCTCGGCCTCGAAGAAGGCATGCAGCTGCCGCGTTCGGTCATCGAATTCTGCTACAAGAATGACTCTCTTGATGACCCGATGGTCTCCGAAGAGCACATCACGGCATTCGGCTGGGCCAGCCCGCAGGAAATCGATGACATCATGGCGCTCGCCATCCGCATCAACGACTATCTGTGCGGCATGTTCCGCGCCGTCGGTATCCGCCTCGTCGACTTCAAGATCGAATGTGGTCGCTATTTCGAGGGCGACACCATGCGCGTCATCCTCGCCGACGAGATCTCGCCCGATTCCTGCCGCCTATGGGATGTCAACACCAACGACAAGCTCGACAAGGACCGCTTCCGCCGCGATATGGGCGGGATGCTCGAAGCCTATCAGGAAGTCGCGCGACGCCTCGGCATCATGAACGACAATCCCGAACACAAGGGCACCGGCCCGGTTCTGGTCAAATAATCAAAGAAAGGCAGGAGCCCGCTCCTGCCTTTGCCATTTCTTCTTCCCCCATCTCTGGCACCCGCCGCTCGGGCACCCAACGCCAGCCAGCCAAGGGGTGAAACACAAGGAAAGCAGTAAGATGAAGGCACGCATCACCGTAACATTGAAAAACGGCGTCCTCGACCCTCAGGGCAAGGCCATCGAAGGCGCACTGGGATCGCTGGGCTTTGACGGCGTCGACTCCGTCCGCCAGGGCAAGGTGATCGATATCGAACTGAGCGACAGCGACAAGGCCGCAGCAGAAGCAAAGCTCGCCGACATGTGCGAAAAGCTGCTCGCCAACACCGTTATCGAGAATTATCACATCGATATTCTCTAAGGTTTGCGTGACGGTTGCCCGCGTCACCGTGTGGCAGCACCCGATCACAAGGAAAAGCTTGGACCCCGGACCATGACCGACCAGAGCCAGGACCAGAGTGCAGAGGCACAGCCCGCCCGCATCGACCAGCGCGAGGAAGCCGCCAAGGCCATACGCTTCATGCTCGTCAAGGCGGCGATCTTCATTCTGATCCCGATCATCGCGTCCGCGCTGGCCATCTTCTTCCTTCTCTAATCCGGCCGCTGCAGGCCTTCAACTGACGGAGCAGGACTTCATGAAAACTGCGATCCTCGTTTTCCCCGGAACCAACCGTGAGCATGACATGGCCGCCGCCGTGCGCTCCGTTTCCGGAACCGACCCGATGATGGTCTGGCATGCCGAGACCGAAATCCCCGAGGCCGACCTCATCATTCTCCCCGGCGGCTTCTCCTACGGCGACTATCTGCGTTCGGGTGCCATTGCCGCCCGCTCGCCCATCGTCGCTGACCTGCTGGAAAAAGCCAAGAAGGGCGTCCGCATCCTTGGCGTCTGCAACGGCTTCCAGATCCTCGCTGAGACCGGCATCCTGCCCGGCGCCCTGATGCGCAACGCGGGCCTCAACTTCATCTGCAAGGAAACCCTGCTCCGCGTTGAGCGCAAGGACACCGTCTTCACCTCACGCTATGAGCCCGGTCAAGTCATGCGCTGCCCTGTCGCCCATCACGACGGCAACTTCTTTGCTGACGACGAAACCCTGAAGATGCTCGAAGGCGAAGGTCGCGTGCTGTTCCGCTATTGCGATGCGAAAGGCGAGACCACGCCGGAAGCCAATATCAACGGCTCACGCAACAACATCGCAGGCATCATGAATGCCCGTGGCACCATTCTGGGCATGATGCCTCATCCTGAAAATCTGATTGAAGACCTGCACGGTGGCCTCGATGGCCGCGGTCTGTTCGAAAGCCTGTTGGAGAAGGTGGCATGAGCAAGAACGAACCCAACATCACGCCGGAACTGATCGCCTCCCATGGCCTGAAACCCGAAGAATACAACCACATCCTCGAGCTGATCGGTCGTGAGCCGACCTTCACCGAGTTCGGTATCTTCTCGGCGATGTGGAACGAGCATTGCTCCTACAAGAGCTCGAAGAAATGGCTCCGCACCCTGCCGACCAAAGGCCCGCGCGTGCTGCAGGGTCCCGGCGAGAATGCCGGTGTGGTCGACATCGACGATGGCCAGACCGTGGTCTTCAAGATGGAAAGCCACAACCACCCCTCCTACATCGAACCCTATCAGGGCGCGGCCACCGGCGTTGGCGGCATTCTGCGCGATGTCTTCACCATGGGCGCCCGTCCCGTTGCTGCCATGAACTCTCTGCGCTTCGGCGTGCCCGAGCATGAGCGTACCCGCCACGTCGTCTCCGGTGTTGTTGCCGGTGTTGGCGGCTATGGCAACAGCTTCGGCGTGCCCACCGTTGGCGGTGAGGTCAACTTCCACGCTTCCTACAACGGCAACTGCCTTGTCAACGCCTTCGCGGCAGGCCTTGCGGATGCTGACAAGATCTTCCTCTCTGAGGCCAAAGGCGTCGGCATGCCGGTCGTCTATCTTGGCGCGAAAACTGGCCGCGACGGCGTCGGCGGTGCCACCATGGCATCGGCCGAATTCGACGACGACAGCGAAGAGAAGCGTCCTACCGTTCAGGTTGGCGACCCCTTCAGCGAAAAACGCCTGATGGAAGCCACCCTTGAGCTGATGAAAACCGGTGCTGTGATCGCCATTCAGGATATGGGTGCAGCCGGTCTCACCTGCTCCGCCGTTGAAATGGGCGCCAAGGGCAATCTCGGCATAGATCTGGACCTCAACAAGGTTCCTGTGCGCGAAGAGAACATGACCCCTTACGAGATGATGCTGTCCGAATCTCAGGAACGCATGCTCATGGTCCTGCACCCGGAGAAACGCGAAGCAGCCGAAGCCGTCTTCCGCAAGTGGGAACTGGACTTTGCCGAAGTTGGCGAGACCACGGATACCCTGCGCTTCCGCATCTTCCACGATGGCGAAATGGTCGCCGACCTGCCGATCAAGGAACTGGGCGACGAAGCCCCCGAATATGATCGCCCATGGGTCGAAAGCGCCAAGCTTGCCAAGCTCGACAATGCCACCGTCCCGGCCCCTGAGGATCTTCTCGCCAGCCTCATCAAAATGGTCGGCAGCCCGAACCTATGTTCGCGTCGCTGGGTCTGGGAGCAGTATGACACCATGATTCAGGGCAACACCAAGCAGCGCCCCGGTGGCGATGCCGGTGTGATCCGCGTGGATGGCTCCAACAAGGGCCTCGCCTTCACCGTCGACGTGACCCCACGCTACTGCAAGGCCGACCCGTTCGAAGGCGGCAAACAGGCCGTTGCCGAAAGCTGGCGCAACCTCAACGCCGTCGGCGCAGAACCGCTTGCCACCACCGACAACCTCAACTTCGGCAACCCCGAAAAGCCCGAAATCATGGGCCAGTTTGTCGGCTGCATCAAAGGCCTCGGTGAAGCCTGCGCAACCCTCGACATGCCGATCGTCTCGGGCAACGTGTCGCTCTACAACGAAACCTCCGGCGAAGCGATCCTGCCGACCCCGGCCATCGGCGCCGTCGGCCTGATGCCCGATGTCTCCGTCGCGGTCGGCAACGGCTTTGTGGCCGAGAATGACGTGATCATTCTCATCGGCACTCACGGCACGGAAATGGGCCAAAGCCTCTATCTCGCCGAAATGCTGGGCCGCGAGGAAGGCGCTCCACCGCCCGTCAATCTCGAGATCGAAAAACTCTACGGCACCTTCGTTCGCAACGAAATCCGCGCCGGTGCGATCAACGCTGCCCACGACATTTCCGACGGTGGCCTCGGCGTCGCATTGGCTGAGATGGCCATGCGCTCCGGCCTTGGCTGCGAGGTTGAATTGCCTGCAACGGACACCCATATTGCCTTCTATTCGGAGGATCAGGCACGCTATGTGGTCACCTGCCACAAGGACACGGCCAACGCCCTTCTGGCACAGGCTGGCACGGGTGGCATTCTGGCAGAAGTCATTGGCGTTGTTCGCGGCGACAGCCTCAGCATCGCCGGCATTGGCTCAGTCCCTGTCGCAGACCTTGTAAAGGCCCACGAGACGTGGTTCCCCGCTTATATGGCCAAGGAAATCTGAGGTCTGTGGCGCTTACGCATTTGCACAGAGTTTAGACTGGTGATTGTCTGATTTTTCAACTTGACCGAGGCGTACCTCTAAGGAGACGCTAGCGGAAACAGCATCTTTCCCTTCCCGGCAGTGCCGGAAGGGGAAGATGGCCGAGAAAGGCAGAACCGGCAAACACGCGAAGCAGAGCCCATTCACCGATCTGCTATTTGCGTCTGTTCAACTTTCCTGCCAATATTCGCAACGAGGAGAGCAGCAGCATGCCTATGGACGCAAGCGATATCGAAACCCTGATCAAGCAAGCCCTGCCCGACGCGAAGGTGGTTATCCGCGACCTCGCTGGCGATGGCGATCATTTTGCCGCCGAAGTTGTCTCGGAAAGCTTCCGCGACAAGTCACGCGTGCAACAGCATCAGATGGTCTATGAAGCACTCAAGGGCAATATGGGCGGCGCGCTCCATGCCTTGGCACTGCAAACCTCCATCCCGGAATAAACCCATCCAACCGGCGAAACAGCCGGATCTGCACTCCTCCCAGACGGCACTCCCGGACGAAAGCCGACTTGGCGCAGACAACAGAGACGACATGAGGACGTTACCATGAGCGACATTCAGGCCTGGATCGAAAACGAGGTCAAATCCAACGACATTGTGCTTTTCATGAAAGGCACCCCAACCTTCCCGCAGTGCGGCTTCTCCGGTCAGGTGGTCCAGATCATGGACTATCTCGATGTGCCCTACAAAGGCATCAACGTGCTGGAAAATGACGAACTGCGTCAGGGCATCAAGGACTATTCCAACTGGCCGACCATCCCGCAGCTTTATGTGAAGGGTGAATTTGTCGGCGGCTGCGACATCGTCCGCGAAATGTTCCAGAGCCAGGAACTCCAGACCCTCGTGAACTCCAAGGTCACCGCCTGAATCAAAGGCCGACGACCTTCTGCCACGAGCACAAAAAAGCCCGGATCAACGATCCGGGCTTTTTCTTTGTTCGCAATCGACGCGTCCGATGATCAAACCTCGTGCATCTTCAGAAAGCTCTGGGACAGCGCCGAAACGGCTGCACAGCCGTCGGTATCGTCGCTGTCGTCCCCGGCCCGATCATCCTCAATGGACAGGCCCTTGAAGTCGAACAGCTTGGTGTCGAGCATGTGTGAGGGGCGGATGTTGGACAGCGCCCGGAACATCACCTGCGTGCGCCCCTTGTGCTGCGCCTCAAAGCCCTTCAGCATTGCCTTGACCTCCTGCCGCTGCAGGCCATCCTGCGAGCCACACAGATCACACGGGATGATCGGGAATTCCATCAGGTCGGCAAACTTCGCCAGATCGGCTTCCTCGCAATAGGCCAGCGGGCGGAACAGCATCAGATCCCCCTCCTCGTTCTTCAGCTTGGGCGGCATCGTCGCAAGACGGCCGCCATGCAGCAGATTGAGGAAGAAGGTCTCGAGAATATCATCGCGATGATGGCCGAGCAGCACAGCGTCACAGCCATGCTCGCGCGCCACGCGATAGAGATTGCCGCGTCTGAGACGCGAGCAGAGCGAACAATAGGTGTTGCCCTCGGGGATCTTCTCCTTGACGATGGAATAGGTATCCTGCCGCTCGATATGATAGGGAATGTCGTTTTCCTCGAAATAGCGCGGCAGAACATCGGGCGGGAAACCCGGCTGCGCCTGATCGAGATTGCAGGCCAAGAGCTCGGCGTCCAGAAGACCACGCCATTTGAGATCGAGGAGCAGCGCCAGAAGGCCATAGCTGTCCTTGCCACCGGACAGACACACCAGCCACTTCTGCTTCTCCGTGCGCATGTTGTAGTCATCCATCGCCGCCCGGACATTGCGCAGCAGCCGCTTGCGCAGCTTTTTGAAGGCCACACTGCTCGGCGCCTTGCGGAACATCGGATGGCACAGATCATCCTCATCCTGAGTGGTCTCGGACGCTGTGATCAGGGATGCAGCAATATCACTCATCAGGTCTCTTTCCGGTTGGGGGCATGGTCCGCTGATGTATCAGAAGCGGCAGAAGAGCTCAACATCATCAAACACAAAAGGCTGCCAATGGCAGCCTTTCGCAAAACTTCGATATTTGATCGGTTCCCATTAACGGGAATAGAATTCGACGACCAGGTTCGGTTCCATGACAACCGGATAAGGCACGTCGGCAAGCTGCGGCATAGCCTTGTAGGTTGCGGTCATTTTGTTGTGGTCGGTTTCGAGATAGTCAGGCACATCGCGCTCGGCGAGCTGGGTTGCTTCCAGAACGATGGCGAGCTGCTTGGAGCGATCACGAACTTCAACCACGTCACCGACTTTAACACGGTAGGACGGGATGTTGACGCGCTGGCCGTTCACACGGACGTGGCCGTGGCTGACGAACTGACGAGCAGCGAAAACGGTCGGAACGAATTTCGCACGGTAGACGATGGCGTCAAGACGGGACTCAAGCAGGCCGATCAGGTTTTCCGAGGTATCGCCTTTAAGACGGTTTGCTTCCTTGTAGATACGCAGGAACTGTTTCTCGGAGATGTTGCCGTAGTAGCCTTTGAGCTTCTGCTTGGCGCGCAGCTGCAGACCGAAGTCAGACAGTTTGCCTTTGCGGCGCTGGCCATGCTGGCCCGGGCCATATTCACGACGGTTCACCGGGGATTTCGGACGACCCCAGATGTTTTCGCCCATACGGCGGTCAATTTTGTACTTCTGAGAATGGCGCTTAGTCATTCGCGTGTTTTCCTTAGTCTCGTTTTATAAGAAAACGCGCCCCTCCTAGGATGACAGGCCAAGGGCCTGATCCGACAGAAGCTCGAGGTTGCGCCCCTCAAGCTTCACGGGTGCGTCAAAATCAAAGGGGGCCAGCATGGCTAGCCCCGCAAGGATTGACAGGTGTTTAGAGGGTTTGGCCCGCCGAGTCAAACGCCATTGCTGCCAAATCGGCAGAAATTTGCACTCTTCCCACCCATAAAAGCCCATTTGGCGGCCAAATCCGTCACGAAACCTGCAAAAGCGCAAGCCACGCCCGTTTCAGACGCTCCTCGCCGCCGCCTGTCGCGACAAACCGGACGCGGGATTTCAACTGTTCCCGATCATTGGGAGAACCGACAAGACAATCCTGCCATTCCTGCCCCAGAAGATGCATCACCCGCCGCGCCACAGCTGGGGCCGGGTCGATGAAAAAGAGCTCATGACCGACCAGCTTGTCCAGCACAGGAAGCAACAGCGGATAGTGCGTACAGCCCAAGACCACCACATCGACACTGTCAAAGGCCGGACTGTCAAGAAGCGGCGACAGCACCGCCCGCACGGCGACCTCGTCCCTCTTGCCTTCCAGAACGAAATCCTCGGCAAGCCCGGCAAGACCGGGACAGGCGATGAGATCCACCTTCACCCCGTGGGCAAAATCCCGGATCAGGTCCTGTGTGTACGACCGCCGGATGGTACCCGGCGTTGCCAGTACCGCCACATGCCCCGTCCGGGTCGCATGAGCCGCCGGTTTAATGGCCGGAACGATCCCGACAATGGGGATGGAAAAGGCGGCACGCAACGCGCCAAGAGCGACCGTGGACGCCGTATTGCAAGCAATGACGATGAGGTCCGGCTGATAGGTAGATGAGGCCTTCTGCAACAAGGCAACAAGCCCCGCCGTCAACTCGTCATCATCGAGATCGCCATAAGGGAAACGGGCATTGTCGGCCAGATAGACATAGTCCGTCTGCGGCAAGGTCTCCCCCAGAGCCGACAGGACGGATAGCCCCCCGAGCCCGGAATCGAACACCAGAATACGCGGATCCTTTTCACGCAACATCGCAAGACCTTCTAAATTGCCCGGCTGGTCGCAGGCTGAACAACCTCACCAACCACACTTGTCACGTCAAGTCTCTAGCATGACGCTGAAAGGAGGCCAAATAGCGACTTCGCATGGCCGCCAAGCATATGGGTGTGATCAACGATGATGGCGCTCATGGCGGCGCTGAAGGGCAGCGACAACACCACGCAACGTCCGCACTTCCTGCTCGGCCCAATCCCCCTTCTGAAGGATCGTGCGCAGATTGCGAACCATATGCTCGCGCTTCTCAGGCGGGCGAAAGAAGCCGACCTCATCAAGCGCCTGTTCGAGATGATCGAACAGGTTGACCATGTCTTCCTTGCTGGCCCGTGGCACTTCGGGCGTCTCGAACGGCAGGGCGGCTTCGCGGTCACTGCCCGACATCCGCCATTCATAGCAAATGATCAGCACGGCCTGCGCGATGTTCAACGAGGCAAAATCCGGATCCACCGGCAGGGTCAGGATCTCGTTGGCCAGCGCCACCTCGTCATTGTTGAGCCCCCAGCGTTCACGACCGAACAGCACCCCGACCTTGCCCCCTTGCGAGATTGTCTGGCGCATCACCTGCGCCGCCTCGACGGGATGGCGCACGGTCTTGAGCATGTCGCGCTGACGTGCCGTGGTCGCATAGACGAAATCAAGATCGGCAACCGCTTCTTCAAGAGTTTCGAAAATGAGGGTCTTCTCGATCACATGGTCGGCGCGGCTCGCAGCATTGCGCGCCTTCTCGCTCGGCCAGCCGTCGCGCGGACGCACGAGCCTCAGGTCCGTCACACCGAAATTGGCCATGGCACGCGCCGCAGTCCCGATATTTTCGCCCAACTGCGGTTCCACCAGAATGATCACCGGATCCATTTTCTTGTCTTTCTTCTATCCAATCCACATAGCCCCGGAGCAAATGCCTATACCCGCTGCATCTCTTGCACAAATCTGGCAGGCTTGGGCAGCAACAATCCGGGATGGCGCCTGTAGTGGCGCAAACGCGGCCAGTTTTCAACCCCAATCGACGAGCACTCCGGCCTCAAAGGAAAAGCATCTGACCTTTTTGCCTCCCCTTTCCTTGCAGCGAGAGACGTCCAAGCGTGCCGCCACGTAAGACTAAGGGTTGCCATGCGCGCTCTATGCCCAAATCGCCTTGAATGCTATACGGGCGACATATTCTCATTTACCGCAGACCTCGCGACATCCGGCCAGTTGCAAATCAATCAGTTACGTTGTCGTAAAGGTCACATCAAAGCATTACGAGGTCTTATGCATGTCCAAGATCAAGGTTGACAATCCTGTCGTTGAACTCGACGGCGATGAAATGACCCGCATCATCTGGGATTTCATCAAGAAGAAGCTGATCCTGCCCTATCTGGATATCGACCTGAAATATTATGATCTGGGCATCGAAGAGCGCGATCGCACCGATGATCAGATCACGGTGGACGCGGCGGAGGCCATCAAGAAATATGGCGTCGGCGTCAAATGCGCAACCATCACGCCCGACGAGCAACGCGTTGAGGAATTCGGCCTCAAGCGCATGTATCGCTCACCCAATGGCACGATCCGCAACATTCTCGGCGGCGTCGTCTTTCGCCAACCGATCATCTGTCGCAACGTGCCGCGCCTCGTTCCCGGCTGGACCCGACCCATCGTCATAGGTCGCCACGCCTTTGGCGACCAGTACCGCGCAACCGACTTCCGCTTCCCCGGCAAGGGCAAACTCAGCATGAAATTTGTCGGCGAAGATGGCACGGTCATTGAGGAAGACGTCTACAATGCGCCAAGCGCCGGCGTCTTCATGGGAATGTACAACCTCGACGATTCGATCCGCGACTTTGCCCGCGCCTCCTTCAACTACGGCCTCAATCTGGGCTGGCCCGTGTTCCTGTCCACCAAGAACACCATTCTCAAGGCCTATGACGGTCGCTTCAAGGACATCTTTCAGGAAGTCTATGAACAGGAGTTCGAAGACGCCTTCAAGAAAAAGGGTATCCACTACGAACACCGCCTGATCGACGACATGGTCGCCTGTTGCATGAAATGGAACGGTGGCTTCGTCTGGGCAACGAAGAACTATGATGGCGACGTCCAGTCTGACACGGTAGCCCAAGGCTTTGGCTCACTCGGCCTAATGACTTCGCAATTGATGACGCCGGATGGCAAGATCGTCGAAGCCGAAGCCGCCCACGGCACCGTCACCCGCCACTACCGCCAGCACCAGAAAGGCGAGGCCACCTCGACCAACTCCATCGCCTCCATCTATGCCTGGACGGGCGGCCTCAAGCACCGGGCCAAACTGGACGAGAACATGGGGCTGGCCGCTTTTGCCTCTACCTTGGAGAAAGTCATTGTCGAAACCGTTGAGAACGGACAGATGACCAAGGACCTTGCCCTCCTCGTCGGCCCGGACCAGAAATGGCTCTCGACGACCGGCTTCCTTGATGCGGTTGACCAGAACCTGCAACACGCCATGTCCTGATCGGCCCGCTCAGAACACCTCCGAGGCGGGCCAAACATCTGTCCGCCTCATCCCTTGGCCAGCTTCCGATCACCTTAAATATTGAGGAATTTTTTGGCCAAGATCAGAATACGCTCAAAAAGCATAGGCCTATCCCCCAACAAGAACTCAAGTCCGCCCACGCAGAAATATTCAGAAATAAAATTATTCCCCAAATACCGTTCCTTTTGGAGAGTAGGAATTCATTCTGGATTCAAACACTTGCTGAATTCGCAATAAAATATGTGGTTTTTTTTAGTCTATTTGGCAGAAACACGCGCATTTTACTTGCACATAGTTAGAAGTGACATATTTACCGCGCGAGATAGTTGAGTTACCAATGAGACGGCTAGCAATAGCCGGTGGCTGCCTGATCACCCGCTTGCCCACCACCTCGTATGATTGGGCAGTCACCCTCTATCCCTCGCAAAATCCGAGCAGAGCCTCAAGCCGATACAATGTGCACCTTCTCTAGTGCGCAAACAAAAGGCTGGCTCCCGAGAGAACCAACCTTTCCTGTTTCTTTGTCTTGATGAGACGTGCGGTCCTTAAACCACACCTTGCTCCATCAGGCTCCCGCGATCATCTTACGAACCGCTTCAATTGCCGCGTCAGCCTGATCGGCGTCCTTGCCGCCAGCCTGTGCCATGTCGGGGCGCCCGCCACCACCACGACCACCAAGGATTTCTGCGGCCTGCTTGACCATATCGACAGCATTGAAACGCGCGGTCAGATCATCGGTCACGCCGATGACGACACCAACCTTGCCATCATCCCCAACCGCAATCATCATCACGACGCCGCTCGAGACGCTTTCCTTGCCCTGATCGACCAGCCCCTTGAGATCCTTGGGCGAGACGCCTTCCGCAACGCGGGCCATGAATTTGACACCGGCGATCTCTTTAATCGCATCGCCACCGGACGTGCCGCCCATGGCGAGCTTGCGGCGCACATCGGCGAGTTCCTTCTCGAGCTTGCGACGATCAGCGACCAGCACTTCAAGGCGCTCAAGCAGGTCGTTGGGTGAAACCTTGAGCAGCGAGGCGGCATCCTTGACGCGAACATCCTGCTGCTGCAGATAGGCACGCGCTTCACTTCCCGTGAGCGCCTCAATACGGCGCACACCGGCAGCAACGGCGCTCTCGGAGACCACAGTCATCAGGCCAATGTCGCCGGTCCGGCGAACATGAGTCCCGCCGCAGAGTTCGATCGAATAGGTCTTGCCCGACTTATCGCCACGCACCGCCTGCCCCATAGAGACAACACGAACCTCGTCGCCATATTTCTCGCCAAACAACGCCATCGCACCAGCCTCAATGGCATCATCAACCGCCATGATGCGGGTGTCGACCGGGCTGTTCTGCAGGACGATCTCGTTGACCATTTCCTCAATGCGCTGCATTTCCTCATCGCTAACCGGCTTCTGGTGCGAGAAGTCGAAACGCAGGCGCTCAGGGGTTACCAGAGAGCCCTTCTGTGCCACATGGGCACCAAGCGTTTCACGCAGAGCCTCATGCAAAAGGTGGGTTGCTGAATGGTTGGCCCGGATCGCCCCGCGGCGACCACCTGCAACTTTCAATTCGAGCGGATCGCCGACCTTGACGCTGCCCTCGATGAGCTTGCCAAGATGCACGAACATGCCGCCAGCCTTCTTGACCGTGTCGGTAACCTCGAACTTCACACCATCAGCGATCATGATGCCGGTATCGCCAACCTGCCCACCGGACTCGCCATAGAACGGCGTCTGGTTGAGAATGATTGCGCCTTCATCACCTGCCTTGAGCTCACTTGCCTCCGCGCCGTCCTTGATCAGGGCAGCAACAGCGCCCTCGGCGCTTTCGGTTTCATAGCCAAGGAAATCGGTTGCGCCGACCTTTTCGGCCACGTCGAACCAGACGGCTTCGGTCGCAGCTTCACCGGACCCGGCCCAGTTGGCGCGGGCTTCGGCCTTCTGACGAGCCATGGCTTTGTCAAAGCCATCGGTATCTACTTCGATATCGCGGTTGCGGAGCGCATCCTGCGTCAGATCGAGCGGGAAACCATAGGTGTCATAGAGTTTGAAAGCGGTCTCGCCATCAAGGCTATCACCCTTGCCAAGCCCGTCCGTTGCATCGTCAAGGAGCTGCAGACCACGGCTGAGGGTCTTGCCAAAGCGGGCTTCCTCGAGCTTCAGCGTTTCGGTGATCAGGGCCTCGGCGCGGACCAGTTCAGGGAAGGCCTGACCCATTTCGCGGATAAGGGTGGGAACCATCTTGTAGATGATCGGATCCTGTGCACCAAGCAGGCGCGCATGGCGCATGGCGCGGCGCATGATCCGGCGCAGCACATAGCCGCGGCCGTCGGCGGACGGCAGCACGCCATCCGCGATCAGGAAGCTGGTCGAGCGCAGATGATCGGCGATCACGCGATGGCTGGCAGCGGCCTCGCCCACTTCCTCGACACCGGTCAGATCAACACTGTTGTGAATCAGTGCGCGGAACAGGTCGGTCTCATAGTTGTCGTGGGTTCCCTGCAGAACGGCGGCAATGCGCTCAAGCCCCATGCCCGTGTCGATTGACGGTTTGGGCAGATCGATGCGCTTGTCCTTGGTGACCTGCTCATATTGCATGAAGACGAGGTTCCAGATCTCAATGAAGCGATCGCCGTCTTCTTCCGGTGTGCCTGGAGGGCCACCCCAGATGTGATCGCCGTGATCGTAGAAGATCTCGGAGCACGGACCGCAAGGCCCGGTTTCGCCCATGGACCAGAAGTTGTCGCTCGTCGGAATGCGGATGATCTTTTCTTCCGGCAGACCGGCAATCTTGCGCCACAGGTTGAAGGCTTCGTCATCCTCGGAATAGACGGTGACAAGCAGCTTGTCCTTGGGCAGGCCGAATTCCTTGGTCACGAGGTTCCAGGACAATTCAATGGCATCATCCTTAAAATAGTCGCCAAAAGAGAAGTTGCCGAGCATCTCAAAGAAGGTGTGATGGCGCGCGGTGTAGCCAACATTGTCAAGGTCATTGTGCTTGCCACCGGCGCGCACACATTTTTGGGATGTCGTCGCCCGTTTGTAGTCACGCGTCTCGAGGCCAGTGAACACGTTCTTGAACTGCACCATGCCCGCATTGGTGAACATCAGCGTCGGGTCGTTGCGTGGGACCAAAGGACCTGACTCGACAATGGAATGACCATGATCGCCGAAATAGTTCAGGAATGTGGACCGAATTTCATTTACACCGCTCATATTGCACCAATCTTCTTTTCCTGCCTTCGGGCAGATTGACCTTGTCGTTTCTGTCACATCGCTCGCACATTGCAAACTAGGATGCTCGAACAAACTGCGCCATAAGTTCGGCGGATGACAGAGACCGAATTGTCTTTCAATTGTCACTTCGCGGTTTTAACGAGCCATTTTGCCTCTGTCTATCACTTTGCAGGGCTCAAACGGACCTTTCATCAGCTTCTTTGCGCCATTCCGGGCTTTTCAGTCTTCCATGCCACCGACCGGGACAGCAAAGAGGCAACAAAAAAGGCTGCCCCCAAAGACAGCCTTCTTATTGTGACCTAGCGGAACTCTCAAACGGCAGCGCTATTCGTCGTCAGCCGCTTCAGGTTCGGCTTCATCAATGAAACCAGTCGACAGACCTGCACTCTGGCGGATTGCCGCTTCGATTTCATCGGCAATTGCGGGGTTTTCGCGAAGGAAGGTCTTGGAATTCTCCCGCCCCTGCCCCAAGCGCTGACTGTCATAGGAGAACCAGGCCCCGGACTTGTCAACGACACCGGCCTTGACGCCAAGGTCGAGCAATTCGCCCAGCTTGGAGACGCCCTCGCCATACATGATATCGAACTCGACCTGCTTGAACGGTGCAGCCACCTTGTTCTTGACCACTTTCACGCGGGTCTGGTTACCGACCACTTCATCACGATCCTTGATCGAACCGATCCGGCGAATGTCAAGACGAACCGACGCATAGAATTTCAGTGCATTACCGCCCGTCGTCGTTTCGGGGCTGCCGAACATCACACCGATCTTCATACGGATCTGGTTGATGAAGATGACCATGCAATTGGTCCGAGAGATGGACCCGGCGAGCTTGCGCATGGCCTGACTCATCAGGCGAGCCTGCAAACCGGGAAGCGAGTCACCCATTTCGCCTTCAAGTTCGGCGCGCGGCGTCAGAGCGGCCACGGAGTCAACCACCAGCACATCAATCGCACCGGAGCGAACGAGCGTATCGGCAATCTCGAGAGCTTGCTCCCCTGCATCCGGCTGGGAAATCAGCAGGTTGTCGATATCAACGCCGAGCTTACGGGCATAGATGGGGTCAAGAGCGTGCTCGGCATCAACGAAGGCGCAGATCCCGCCGCGTTTCTGGGATTCGGCGATCACATGCAGGGCAAGCGTCGTCTTGCCTGATGATTCTGGACCATATACCTCAACGATGCGCCCCTTGGGCAGGCCACCGATACCCAGAGCGATATCCAGCCCCAGAGAGCCGGTCGGAATGGACTCGATCTCGACGACCTCGCGTTGGCCCAGTTTCATCACTGATCCCTTGCCAAATGCGCGATCAATCTGCGACAGGGCCGCTTCCAATGCCTTTGTCTTGTCCATGCTGCTTCCTTCGACCAGTCGGAGACTGTTTTGAACCATTTTGTGCTCCATTCTTCATAGCAGACACGCTCATGCAACTATGATTAATGTACACATTTTGTTCCCTTTCGCAATCCATAAGATAAATTTCTGATCATAAAACAGAAATTCGATTTGTTCTCAACATGTTCCAACGGGAAAACTCAAGGCACCAAAGGACCTCCCAAGCGCGACGATCGCCGCGCGATATGATTCGAGCCACAGGCATGAAGCCACGAGAGGATCACAGCAGAACCTGATTTTCCGGCTGACCGGCGACGGACAGGGTGAGAGAGAACACGCAGCCATTGCCGGGCTCATCCTCAAACTCCTCGTCTTTCATGTTCACCGCTGCCGAACGCGGGACAGGAGACCTGTTTGGCGGGCACTTCTACCTCCCTGAATAAGCTGCTGTCAGGCCGGAAATCGGCAATCCTGAGCGAGCCCAAGAAGGCGATCCAGACATTGCCCTCGGCATCGACCACAGCACCATCAGCATTCAGATCCTCTTCCCGCAGATCCAGAAAGACCTCTGGCTCCGCACGCGGCCAGCCTTCTTCGTCCAGCGCCACGCGCATGACAAGACGGGTGACATTGTCCGTGAAATAGGCAAGCCTTCCGCCGGGCGCAAAGCAGGTGGCGTTGTTGACGCGGAGGCCCGTGAAGAGCTGCTGGCGCAAGGGGTGCCAGAGAGGCCTCTCCCCCAACCGTCAAGAAAGTGCCTGATAGGCATCGAGCGCGGCAATGCGGCTCAATTTCAGGTCGACCACCGGCAGCGGATAGTCCTTGCCGAGTGCGACCCCGGCCTCCTCGAGAACGGCTCTGGGGGCTTCCCATGGCTTGGCCAGATACTTTCCCGGCAACTTTGCCAATTCAGGAACATAACGGCGAATATAGTCGCCGTCGGGGTCGAACTTTTCTGCCTGCAACACCGGATTGAAAATCCGGAAATAGGGAGCGGCATCCGCCCCACAGCCTGCCACCCATTGCCAGCTGGCGCTGTTGTTGGCGAGATCGGCATCAACGAGCGTATCCCAGAACCACTCCTCGCCCTTGCGCCAGTCTGTACGCAGGTTCTTGACAAGGAAGGAGGCAACGATCATCCGCACCCGGTTGTGCATATAGCCGGTCTGCCAAAGCTCGCGCATGCCTGCATCGATGATCGGCACGCCCGTCATGCCCCGCTGCCATCGTTCAAGCGCTGCCACATCATCAGACCACTCGAAGCCTTCGAATTTGGGCTGGAGCGACCGGCTGGGCAAATCGGGATTGTGAAACAGCAGATTGTAGGAAAACTCCCGCCAGGCAATCTCGCTGCGGAAGTGATCCACATCGACCGCCGGGGCGTCTTCCGCCGCCTCGTCATCGAGAGCATACCAGACCTGATTGGGAGAAATCTGCCCCCAATGGAGATAGGGAGAAAGGCGCGAAACATTCCTGCGAGCGGGAAAATCGCGCCCGGATTTATATCCCTCCAGCCCTTCCTCAAGGAAGGTCGAGAGAGCATCATGAGCGCCTTTTTCACTGATATCCCAATGGGGTTCCATCGTCTCGTGCCAGCCGATGGGCGATATCAGCTCGAGCGCGTCGAGAGCCACAGCACCATCATCAGACCGTGCCTCGCAAGGGAGGATCTCCGGCCTGTCGGTCATCGGTCTGGCAGGTTTGTCCGCCTGAAGACAGCCCTTGCGGTAAAAAGGCGTGAACACACGATAGGGCTCGCCATCTTTCTTGAGCACTTCCCACGGTTCCCACAATAGCGAACCATTGAGCCGAATGGTCTCGACACCGGACTTGCTGAGCGCATCGGATATCTTGGTATCGCGCAGCACCCGCCATGGCTCATAGCATCGCGTCCAACTGACGGTTCGAGCGCCATAACGGTCGGCCAGTCGGGGCAGAATCTCGGCGGCAGCGCCACGATAGCATCTGAGATTGCCGCCAAGCTGGCGATTGAGATCCTCCAGCGCCCGATGCAGCCACCAGCGACTGGCACCACCCATCATCGCCTCTCCGGCGGTCTCGTCATCGAGAATATAGATCGGCAACAGCGCTCCGGCTCGGGCGGCCTTGGCCAAGGCCGGATTGTCCATGAGGCGCAAGTCCTGACGGAACCAGTGAATGGCGATTTCGCTCAAGGGTCAATTTCCTTTCCTGCCCAGTCAAAGAAACGGCCTGACTGCCCGGGCTTGAGTTTCAACACAACATCCATCAACAGACGGGCGGAATGATCGGGCGAGAACAATCGCCCCTTGGGCACATTGGCCTGAAACGGAGCCGACA
This sequence comes from uncultured Cohaesibacter sp., assembly GCF_963662805.1. Lineage (NCBI taxonomy): Bacteria > Pseudomonadati > Pseudomonadota > Alphaproteobacteria > Hyphomicrobiales > Cohaesibacteraceae > Cohaesibacter > uncultured Cohaesibacter sp. The sequence continues at coordinate 46,961 of NZ_OY759877.1, read as the reverse complement.
GATCGCTGTCGACGGTACCCGGATGCAAGCCCACAAGCACCGCTTCGGGGTTGCTGCGGGCAAGCTCGATGGCGGCGGTTTTGATGATCTGGTTGAGACCAGCCTTGGACGCCCGATAGCTATACCAACCGCCGAGGCGATTATCCGATGTAGAGCCGACCCGTGCGCTCAGCACACCGATGCGGCAAGGGGCCTTGCGCGGCAACCGACCCATCAGATGCTTGAGGATCATGGCCGGCCCGACGAGATTGACAGCGAGCAATCGGCTAAGGGCCTCCGGGTCCAGCTCGCTCAGCCTGCGCTCTGGCGTCAATCCCTCTTCATGCAGCAGCCCCGTGGCCACAAGCACGAGATCGGGAACCGAGTGATCAAGGATGGTCTGCCAGATGTCACTCACCGATTGCTCGCTATGAAGATCAAATCCCGAGAGATAGGAAACTTTCTGTCCGGAATGAATGGCAATGTGCTCGGATGGACTGCGCGAGATGGCAAACAGGTCACAGTACTCATAATGCCTGAGAGCCTCTTCGGCCAGAGCATGGCCGAGAGCACCGGACGTTCCGAAAACAACAACTGTGTTACTCATGACCCTGTCGTCAGATCCCGATGATCGGTTGCAAAAGGCGGGTGATCACGCTCTTGAATTCGAGCGGCGCATCGGTGACGGTCAGGCAGATGCATTCCTCATCGGTATCTGCGATGGGCTGATGGTGAACATCATCGTCGGCATCTTGAATGTCGCCCACCCTGTAGCGCCCCGTCTCGTCCGAGAAGGAACCCTTGAGAACGAGCGTCATCTCCGAGCCATGATGGCTGTGTTCGGGCGTAACGAACCCCGGCGAAAGCTTCAGAAGGCGAACGGTTTCCCCTTCAGTCCCTTCCAGCGGAACAATGAACTGCTTAATCCCCGGCCCTGCCGTGCGCCACCGAATGGCGTCAAGGTCGCCTCCGATGACAGAGGCAAGAAGTGCAGGCACCCGGGTTTTGCCAGCTGTAGCAGCAGGGGTGACAGGGGCCGACGGGGAAGGCTTGAAGCCTTCGGGAGCAGGCTCCTCAAGTGTTTCCATCATGCGCGCGAACAGATCATCGGACACCGCGCTTTGAGCGCAATCGTCGAGCATCGCTCCCCCGATGGCCTCGGCCTCGGCAAGGCGAGCCGCACAATGGGGGCAGATTTCAAGGTGACTGGCCACCACCAGCGCATGTCCCACGGACAGCGCACCTGCGGCATAGGCCAGTATCATTTCATCATTGAGGTGATGGTTGATCATGCTTCTACCTCAGCCAGAATTTTCCGCAATCGCCCGAATGCGAGACGCATCCGGGACTTCACAGTCCCCAAAGGCAACTTCAAACGCTGGGCAATGTCGGCATGGGTCGCGTCTTCATAAAAGGCCATATTGACAATTTCGGCCTGATTGGTCGGCAGCAAGGCAAGGGCCTTGGAGACCCGATCTGCCAACTCGCTGCGATAGACGTCCCTGGACTGTTCTTCCTCACTGACCAATTGCGAGGCAAAATAGTCCTGATCCTTGAAGACAAAACTCTTCTCGCTGCGCAGCCGGTCAATGCGTTGATTACGGGCAATGGTGAAGATCCAGGTCGACGCGGCTGCCTTGGCCGGGTCATAGAGATGGGCCTTGCGCCAGATCTGCGCAAAGGTCTCCTGCACCAGTTCTTCGGACATTTGCGGGTTGGTTCCCGCCTTCATGTAAAAACTCTTCAACCTTGGTGCGAAATGGTCGAACAACTGTCGAAACGCCGTCCGATCATGGCTTTCGCCCAAGGATACGAGAAGGGCGCTGAGCTGGCCAGCGGTCATATCCCCGCCTCCTCCTGATCTTTTGACGAAAGCTTGCACCAATGTCATGGTCAAATCTACCCGTAAAGTGATTGTCATGCTTCCTTACGGCAACAATCCCCACGTGGTTCACATCAGCGCAAAAATTATTTATGCCCATCCCAAGTCTAATTTTCGCAAGACCGGTGATCTGATCTCCTGAACGTCTCGAACAATAAGAAAAACATTGGAGAGACAAATGCATATTGCGGTCATCGGATCAGGCATCGCCGGCCTTTCGGCAGCCTGGCTGCTTTCGAAGTCCCACAAAGTCGATATTTACGAGAAAGATGATCGCCTCGGAGGGCATGCCAACAGTCAGGTAGTCGACACCGACAGTGGCCCCGTCAGCGTCGACACCGGGTTCATCGTTTATAACGAGCGCACCTACCCCAATCTCACGGCCCTGTTCCATCACATCGGGATTGAGACCTCCGCCTCCGACATGTCCTTTGCCGCCTCTCTTGATAACGGACGTCAGGAATATAGCCCGCAAGGCCTGAAGGGTCTGTTCGCCAAGCCATCCAACATCGCGAGCCCGCGCTTCCTCAGGATGCTCTACGAGGTCAAGCGCTTCTACACCGAGGCCCCTCTAGATGTCTCGAACCCTGACGTCCAGTCGATGACGCTTCGGGATTATCTCGCGTCGCGCAACTATTCGGACGGCTTCATCTATGATCATCTGGTGCCCATGGGTGCTGCGATATGGTGCATGCCATCCGAAGAGATGCTGGCCTTCCCCTTCATTGCCTTCATGCGCTTCTCCATCAATCACGGATTGGTGCAGTTTCGCGACAGACCTCAATGGCGCTCCATTCCCGGCGGCTCTCGGCGCTATGTTGAAAAGCTGACGGAAGGCATCTCGGGCGACATCCACCTCAACCAGTCCGTCGCCGAACTCAACCGCCGCCCCGGCTCAGTGACGATTCGGACCCGGCAGGGCATAGAGGCGCGCTATGATCATGTGGTGCTTGCCTGCCATTCGGATCAGGCCCTACAGATTCTGGCGAGCGGCAATGGCGACATCGCCGAGGAAGAACGCACTCTACTCGCGGCCATTCCCTATCAGCGCAATCTGGCGATCCTGCACAAGGATCCTTCCCTGATGCCAAAGCGCCGGGCCACATGGGCCAGTTGGAACTACATGCAAACGAGCGCACCGGCGAACGAGGAAAGCGGCAGTTCGCTTTGTGTCACCTACTGGATGAACCGCCTCCAGACCCTTGACTGCAAGGACAATCTGTTTGTAACCCTCAATCCCACGCACATGCCCGAAGAGGGCACCGTCTTGCGCTCTTACGTCTATCATCACCCGCTCTTCTCGATGGAGGCGATGGACGCCCAACGGCATTTGTGGAGCCTTCAGGGCCACCGACGCACATGGTTCTGCGGTGCCTATTTTGGCTATGGGTTCCACGAGGACGGCATTCAGGCCGGTCTCGCCGTCGCCGAACAGCTCGGTGGCGTCAAACGTCCCTGGAGCGTGAAGGAGCCATCGGGGCGGATCATGCTCTCCCCCAACCAGCCACCTTTGAGTGAACGCATGATCGCCGAGGCAGGAAGCGTGGCCGCAGAATGACAGAAACACCATCAACGACCTTCGCACCCGATCCGTGCCTCTATGAGGGTCGGGTCATCCACGCCCGGCAAGGCGAGGTCGTCCATCGCTTGAGCTACCGGGTCGGCGCCCTGCTGCTGCCGCTCCACAAGAAAGAGCAAGCAGACCATACGAGCCGCTTGTTCTCCATCAACCGCTTCAATCTGATGAGCTTCCACGAGGCCGACCACATGGAAGACGGATTTGACCGGCTTGAAGATTATGTCGCGGATCGCCTTGCTCAATCGGGACTATTCGACGAAGGCGAGACATTGCCGACTCGCATCTCGATCCTCTGCTTCCCGAGAATACTCGGCCACGCCTTCAACCCGCTGTCGATCCTCTTCTGCTGCGACGAAAGCGACCGCCTTGTGGCGATCCTCTATCAGGTCAACAACACGTTCGGACAGAGACACCACTATCTCTACCGTTTGGAGAAGAGCGACACAGCATCACACCAAGGCGCGCGCCTTCGTCACGGAGGAGAAAAGAATTTCTATGTTTCGCCATTCCTCGATATGAAGGGACGATACGATTTCTCCATTCGGCTCCCCGAGGAAAATGTTTCTTACACCATCACCATGTCCGGCAATCAGCCCTCATCGCTGACGGCGTCCTTTATGGCCCGGCGCTTGACACTTTCAACCACTAACTTACTCTGGATGTCCGGGAAGCTCTGGCAGACGGGATGGAAGATCCTAGGCGCCATTCACCTTGAAGCCCTCCGTCTGTGGCTCAAGGGTGCCCCATATCACCGGCGTCCGCCCCTGCCTTCCCGTGCGGTCTCGACCTTGTCGCGACCGGTTGATGGAAAAGGAACGCCGACATGACACTTCAAAATGACAGCTCGGAACACCTCCATCGCCATGCGCATCTGATGGAACGTGTCGATCTGCCAACCTGGCAATGCCACCTCTGGCACAAGCTCCTGAGCCCTTTTTTCTCCGGGCTGGAAGTTGGGTGCATCGAGGTGACGGTGCCATCCGGAGGGCATCTCGTCTATGGCAGGGACGATGAGAGCGGCCCGAAGGCCAGAATGACCGTCTATCGCCACCGAACCCTGTGGCGCATTCTGTCCCGTGGCACGCTGGGTGTTGCGGAAAGCTACATGGATGGCGACTGGTCCTGTGACGACCTTACAGCCCTGTTCGATCTGTGCCTTCAGAACCCGGCCATTTTCGATGCGGTTCGCGCCAAGGGTGGCCTCGCGCACTGGTTTGCACGCCTCAAGCACCTGCGCCGCTCCAACAGCCTCCGAGGCAGCCGCCGCAACATCGCCTATCACTATGATCTCGGCAATGACTTCTACAGCCGCTGGCTCGACCCGACCATGACCTACTCCTCCGCCTATCATTACGGGCACCGGGACAGCCTTGAGGACGCTCAGGTGCGCAAGCTCGACCGGGCACTGGAACTGAGTGGCCTGAAAGCGGGCGATCATCTGCTTGAGATCGGCTGTGGCTGGGGGGCCTTTGCCGAGCGCGCTGCGCTCCATGGTGTCCAGCTGGATGGCCTTACGCTGTCCAAGGAGCAGCTCGACTATGCCAGAGAGAGGGCCGAAGCCAAGGATTTTGCCGACAAAGCCCGCTTCCACCTACGTGACTATCGCCACGAAAAGGGAACCTATGACGCCATTGTTTCTATCGAGATGATCGAGGCGGTGGGCGAAGAGCATTGGCCGACCTATTTCCGCAGCCTTTATGAGAATCTGCGCCCCGGTGGGCGGGCTGTGCTGCAGGCAATCACCATTCATGATGACCACTACGAGCAATATCGCCGCAGCGCAGATTTCATCCAGACTTTCATCTTCCCCGGCGGGATGCTCCCAACCGAAGATCTCATGAAGCGTCAGGCCGAAGCCGCAGGGCTGATCCCTGTGCATGTGGAAACCTTTGCGCTCGACTATGCCAGAACCCTTGCCACTTGGCGCGAGCAGTTCCTCGCCCAATGGTCAAAGATTTCCAAGCTTGGCTACGATGAGCGGTTCCGCCGGATGTGGGAATATTACCTCAGCTATTGTGAGTCGGGCTTTGCCAACGGCACCATCAGTGTCGGCCATTATGCCTACGAGCGCCCAACCACCCCTTGAGGTACGCATCTCCGAGACAAAGAAAGAGGCCCTAGATCCGGGCCTTTTTCTGTATCCAGCGAATGGCTGACCCGATCAGAGGCAGCTTGGCGTAGAAATGCCGGCTCGCGTCCCAATAGTCGAAATGGGCCGAAATACGCCCCTCGTCATCAAATTGCAATTCGGTGACGCCTCTCACGCTCCAGTCCCCGATATGGGCCATGGAGCAGGAAAAGTCCCAGCGCATCAAACACAAATCACCCGACCAGGCCAGATCGAGAATGTCAAAATGCGGGTCCTTCACGTCCTCAAACATCTTCTCGATGACACGGCGGAAGCTTTCGCGTCCGCGCACATCGTTGAAGGGGTCAATAAAGTGGATGTCGTCGCTGACAAGCGGCAGGGCATCATCAATCGTCTCGGGAGTGAGATGGGCGAAATAGTCCGCATAGCGCGATGCGACCTCCCGCATGTTTGCCTCACGCACGGTCTGTTGAATGTCTGTCACGCCACCATCCTCCGCATGAGCCTGAAATAGAGCCGGTAGGGAAGCAGACGTAGCAGTCGCAAGGACAGCGCCATGCGAAAGGGAAAGGCAATTTCGAATCCGGTTCCTTCCAGACCGCGAATGATCCGCTGTGCGGCTTCCTCAGGCGTGATGAGGAATGGCATCTTGAAGCTGTTCTTCTCGGTCAACGGGGTCTTCACGAACCCCGGATTGATTAACCGAAGCCCGAGCCCATCGCGTTCGAACTCGGGGCGCAGGGTCTCGCAGAGGCTGGCAAGCGCCGCCTTGGTCGGCCCGTAGAGCGAAGCGAGTGGCAGCCCGCAATAGGATGTCAGCGAGCTGACAATCGCGATCTCTCCGCTCCCACGCGTCTTGAGGAGCGGATGCAATGCCGCGATCACACCAACGGCACCGAGATAATTGACCTCCATGTGCTGCCTCGCGGCCTCCACGGTCAAAACGTCAATACCGCCGGGGTGATAGGTCGCCGCGCAATAGAGGGTGAGATCCGGCACGCAACCCTGATCCTGCATCTTGAAGATGGCCGCTTCAATCGAAGCCTTGTCGGTGACATCAAGCGGCAGGGCCGAAATGTACCCGGAGGTCGCGTCCAGTTCGTCAAGGGCATCCTCGCTGCGGGCACTGGCGATCACCTCCACCCCGCGCTCGGCCCATTGCTCACTCAAAGCCCGACCGATTCCCGAGCTGGCACCAATAACCCAGACCCGCTTCCATTTCTGATCATTCGTTGCTGACATAATGTGCCGTCCTTTTCCCTCTCTTACGGATCAGGACGGGATGCGGTTTACCCGAAAAGCCGAGCAGCGCCTCGAAAGAATAAAAAAATGAGCCCCGCGAAGGGCTCATTGCTGGTGCTGGGCATTGCTTTGCATTGTGGTGAAGGACGATTGCGTCAGCCGACCATCAACTGCTTGAGGCGCAGGGTCTCATATTCGACCTCCTGCACCCGATGCATGACAATATCGCGGATCGAGATGACACCGACCAGAACCGGGCCGTCCATCACTGGCATGTGACGGAAATGCCCGTCGGTCATTATCTGCATGACATCGACAATCAGATCCTCGCCTTTGCAGGTCGCCGGATCACTCGTCATATGCTGTTCGACCGAATGGCCCATGGCCTCGTCACCGATGTCGGCAACTGCAGCAACGATATCGCGCTCGGAGATCACACCGACCAACCCGGTGTTGGGATCAACGACCGGCATGTTGCCGATGCGCCGCGCAGAGAGCTCTGCAATGGCAGACGCCAGTGTCATCGTCCGGGTAACGGTGAAGATATCTGCCGGTTTCTCCTTGAGGATGTCGCTGACCGTGGTTTGGGAGTAGGCTTTCTCAAATGCCAGACGTGCATCCTGCGACATGCTGGTCTTTGCGGGCTCCTCGCCGTCGGCACGCGGCCCTTGATACGAACTCGGTGTCATTGGTCTCTCTCCTTCGAGCAATCCCTCTTGTACCCCTGATCGTCACTCGCCTCCGATCAGCGGCTGTTCTTATTTATAAAAGCGTAACAAGAGAAAAGGTTTCAGCGCAATCCCTCCTTGAGCCTAGAGCACATTTTGCTCCAAGCACCACAATGTGATCACTTTCATCTTGAAAGAGCCTTGAAAAGCCTGTCATCTTTCGCTCTGGCAGAGGTGCCGGGCAACGAAGGGCAAGCGAGATGAAGGACACGATCACGAACATTTCAGCATGGCGTATTGTGCTTATGGCAATTCCCGCAATCCCGGTCTTTCTCATGCTGCATCGTTGGAACCTGAATTTCAAAAAAAGCTTCTATGCCGTCGGCAGGATGCTGCTGCAATTGATCACCATCGGGTTCGTCCTCTCCTATCTGTTCTCTGCAAGACAGAGTTATCTGGTGTTGATCACGATTTTCGTCATGATGCTGGCAGCGACCTGGATCAGCCTCAATCCTCTGAGGCGACCATCGAAAATCCTTTACTGGTATGCCTTTCTGTCGATCATCCTTGCGGGCTCGATCACACTTGTCATCGTCACGGTGGGGATCTTGCAAGCCGATCCCTGGTATCAACCCCGATTGATCATCCCCCTAGCGGGCATGGTCTATGTGGTGAGCATGAATGCCATAAGCCTTTCGGCAGAGCGTCTTATGGCCGAACTCGAAAACCGAACACCCCTTGATGACGCGCGAAAATCAGCGGCCCGTGCCGCCCTGATCCCGACCATCAACTCCCTGCTCGCGGTCGGCCTTGTGTCCCTGCCCGGCATGATGACCGGACAGATCCTGTCCGGGGTCGATCCCCTGATCGCTGTTCGATATCAGATCGTCGTCATGCTCATGGGCTTTGTCGCCAATGGACTGACGACCTTCCTCTTCCTCACCCTCTCGCGTGAGCATTTCAGCGCCTTCGAGTGGCATGGTGATGCAACTCGCACCTAACGGAAAATAGCCTTCTCCTCGTCCACAAGCCGGTAAATATAGTCGGACACCGCCTTGATGCGCCCGAGGTTACGGGTGCTTTCGTGATAAATGGCCCAATAGGCGCGCTGGATGGCGTGATCCGGCAGAATCTCGACAAAATCAGGATCATTCTTGGCGAGATAGCCGTGCAGAATGCCGATCCCCAGACCCGCCCGCACGGCTTCGGTCTGCCCCAAAGAGCTGGCGCATTCGAACTGGCGCTGATGGCCGCGCATCATCTCGTCTGAATAATGCAGAGACGGGCTGTAGATGAGATCCTCCACCAGCCCGATCAGGCGGTGGTCGCCAAGCTCTGCATGTGTCTGCGGTGCGCCATATCGCTCTACATAGGCGCGGGAGGCATAAAGCCCCAGCTTGTAGTCCACCAGCTTGCGGGCAACCAATCGCCCATTCTCCGGCCGGTCGACGGTGATGACAATGTCCGCCTCGCGCCGATCGATGGAGAAGGTCCGTGGCACTGGGACGAGCTGAACGCGCAAATCGGGATAGTGATCAAGCAGCGGACCGAGGCGCGGCGCAAGATAGGCAACGCCAAACCCGTCCGGCGCGCCAATGCGAACAACACCGGCCACCTCGATATTCGTCTCGCCAATGCTCGTCTGGGCCGCCAGCATTTCCGCCTCCATCCGTTCGGCGGCCAGCAGGAATTCCTCCCCCTCCGGCGTCAGGACACAGCCGGTTGTCCGCCGGTCCAGAAGCTTTGCCTTCAGCGCCTCCTCCAGAGCCGTCACGCGGCGGGCAACCGTCGCATGATTGACGCCAAGTCGCTTGGCCGCCTGCAAAATCTGTCCCGCTCTGGCCACTGCCAGAAAGATCCGAACATCGTCCCAATTCATCCCAACACTCACATCTTCGCTTCTCTGCTTCAATATTTGCACAACGGATACGATTTTTCGAGTATTGATATTTATTTTTGCGAAGGCACAATAGAGGCAACCACAATGATAAATTTGACTTTGGATATTCTACCTAGGGAGAGAGACGAACATGAAGGAAATCGGTCACTTCATCAACGGCGAACGCGTGGCGGGCACCTCCGGCCGCTTTGCAGATGTCTATAATCCGGCAACCGGCGAAGTGCAGGCCAAGGTCGCCCTTGCGAGCACAGCTGAGCTCAATGCCGCCGTCGAGGCTGCAGCAGCAGCCCAGCCCGCATGGGGCGCAACCAACCCGCAGCGCCGCGCCCGCGTCATGATGCGCTTCGTTGACCTTCTCAACCGGGACATGGACAAGCTGGCCGAAGCTCTTTCCGCAGAGCACGGCAAGACCTTTGTCGACGCCAAGGGCGACGTGCAGCGCGGCCTCGAAGTGATCGAATTCTGCATCGGCGCGCCGCACCTGCTCAAGGGTGACTATACCGACAGCGCCGGCACCGGCATCGACATGTATTCCATGCGCCAGCCACTCGGGGTCGTGGCCGGCATCACGCCGTTCAACTTCCCCGCCATGATCCCGCTGTGGAAGATGGGCCCGGCACTCGCCTGTGGCAACGCCATGATCCTCAAGCCGTCCGAGCGTGATCCGTCCGTTCCGCTCATGCTGGCCGAACTGCTCAAGGAAGCAGGCCTGCCCGACGGCATCCTGCAGGTCGTCAATGGCGACAAGGAGAGCGTCGATGCGATCCTTGACAATGACATCATTCAGGCCGTCGGCTTTGTTGGCTCCACCCCCATCGCCCACTACATCTATTCCCGCTCCACTGCCAACGGCAAACGCTGCCAGTGCTTTGGTGGCGCCAAGAACCACATGATCATCATGCCCGACGCGGACATGGATCAGGCCGCAGACGCCCTCGTTGGCGCAGGCTTCGGCGCGGCGGGCGAACGCTGCATGGCCATCTCGGTCGCCGTACCGGTGGGCGAGACAACCGCCGACCGTCTGATCGAGAAGCTGGTACCACGCATCGAGAAGCTGAAGGTCGGTCCCTACACCGCAGGCGATGATGTCGACTATGGCCCGGTCGTCACCAAGGCCGCCAAAGACAACATCCTGCGCCTCGTTGAAAGCGGCGTTGAGCAGGGCGCTAAGCTGGTCGTCGACGGGCGTGATTTCCAGCTGCAGGGTTATGAGAACGGTTTCTTCGTCGGCCCGCACCTGTTCGATCACGTCACCACCGACATGGACATCTACAGGCAGGAAATCTTCGGCCCTGTGCTCTCCTGTGTCCGCGCCAAGACCTATGAGGAAGCGCTCGGCTATGCCATGGACCATGAATATGGCAATGGCACCGCGATCTTCACCCGTGACGGCGACACCGCACGCAACTTTGCCAACCGCATCAACATCGGCATGGTCGGCATCAACGTGCCCATTCCGGTTCCCCTCGCCTATCACACCTTTGGCGGCTGGAAGAAATCCGGCTTTGGCGATCTCAACCAGCACGGCCCGGACTCCTTCCGCTTCTACACCCGGACCAAGACCGTCACCGCCCGCTGGCCGTCCGGCATCAAAGAAGGTGGTGAGTTCAACTTCAAGGCCATGGACTGATCATCTACTGTTGCCGAGCGAACCCCATTGACAAGACCGAAACGCTGCTGCCCGATGCGGGCGGTGGCGTTTCTTTTTCACAAGTTTCCCGCCCGGTCTGAGGTGAGAATCGCTTTGCACTGGAAAAGCCACAGTCTCGTCTGTATGGTCTCCCCCTCATCAACATCGGACGAACACGCCTCTCGCGTGCAGACGCACATGACCTCTCCTACAGCACCTGATATTCTTGTCATCGGCGGCGCCCATGTCGACCGCATTGGCCGCTCCTTTGCACGGCTGGAACCGGGACAATCCAATCCGGGACGCCTCAGATGCTCCGTTGGCGGCGTGGCAGGCAACGTCGCCCGTGGTCTTGCCCGCCTCGACTGGCAGGTCGCACTGAGCACCATCAGTGGAGAGGACGACGATGCACGCTTTCTCAAGCGCCAGCTTGAGAGCGAGCGGATCAACGCCGACCTGATCATAACCAATCCGGACAAGCCAAGCGCCAGCTATACCGCCATCGAGGACCGCAATGGCGCACTCGATGCGGCCATCGCCGACATGGATATCTACGACAGCTTCTCGGTCGAACAGATCGAGGTCTGCATTGCCAGCCTGAAACAGCCGACTTTGATCCTTGCCGACACCAACCTGCCCGCAGACACCCTCGAGCAACTGGTGGCCCTCAAGGGCGATCACCGGCTCGCCATCAGCGCCGTATCCGGCCCCAAGGCCAACCGCGCCGGAGACTGCCTTGCCTCTCTCGACCTGCTCTTCTGCAACGGGGCGGAAGCGGCGATCCTCGCCCAGGAATTTGCCGACCCCGAGGCCCTGCCCGAAATTCTCATGGAAGACGGCGTCAAATCTGGCATCATCACCCGAGGAGATGCAGGCCTGACCGCATGGCAGGGTGAGAAGGTCTGGAAGCTGCCCGCACCTCCGGTCAAGGTCCGCTCGACCAACGGTGCCGGGGACTGCCTCTGCGCCTGTGTCCTCCACGGCCACCTGCTCGGCCTCCCCTTCGAGAAGGCCCTTGCCTATGGCATGGCCGGAGCCAACCTCGCCCTGATGAGCGAGCAATCCGTGCCCGACATGCTCAACAGACAAATGCTGGACGCCTGCCTCGCAGACATCCCGCAAGCTGAAACAGAAAGCCAAACCTCATGACCGAGACCCTAAGTCCCCTCCCCATTGTCTTCGGCTCGGAAGTCGCCGCAGCCCGCAAAGAGGGCAAACCGATCGTCGCCCTCGAATCCACCATCATCACCCACGGCATGCCCTTCCCCGAGAACGTGGCGACCGCGCTGGAAGTGGAACAGATCATCCGCGACGAGGGCGCCTGTCCGGCCACCATCGCCATCATTGATGGCACGATCCACGTCGGCCTGTCTCGATCCGAGATCGAGATGCTCGCGCATCGCGATGACATCATGAAATTGTCCCGCGCGGATCTTGCCTATGCGCTTGTTGCAGGCAAGAGCGGCTCAACCACCGTTGCCGCAACAATGATCTGTGCCGCTCGCGCCGGAATCGCAACCTTTGCCACCGGCGGCATCGGCGGCGTGCATCGCGGCGCCGAGGAAAGCTTTGACATTTCAGCCGACCTGCAGGAACTCTCCAAAACGCCGGTAATCGTGGTCTCAGCGGGTGTAAAGGCCCTTCTTGACATCGCCAAGACGCTGGAAGTGCTCGAAACCCTCGGCGTGCCGGTGGTGGGCTTCAAGACTGACGAATTCCCGGCCTTCTGGAGTCGCGAGAGCGGCCATGCCTGCCCCTTGCGCATGGATGATCCCGATGAGATCGCCGCTCTTTACAAGATGCGTAAGACCCTTGAGCTGGAAGGCGGCATGATCGTCGCCAATCCGGTGCCGGAAGCCGATGAAATCCCGCGCGCCGAAATGGAAACCGACATCATCGAGGCCATTTCCGAAGCGAACCGCAGAAACGTCAGCGGCAAGGACGTGACCCCCTTCGTGCTCGACCGGATCAAGCAGCAGACCAACGGCGACAGCCTCGTGACCAACATCGCGCTGGTCAAGAACAACGCCCGCCTCGCCGCAAAGATCGCCTCGGCCTTCTGAGCGACGCCAAAAGACTGACAACAAAAAAGGCAGCGGCCCATTGGGATCGCTGCCTTTTTCATGTCCAATGGCTGGTGCTATTCGCCCAGCACTTCCTTGATCTTGGTTGCCAGCTGCTTCAGCGAGAAGGGTTTGGGCAGGAAGCCGAATTCCTCATTCTCGGGCAGGTTCTTGGCAAAGGCTTCCTCGGCATAGCCGGACATGAAGATGACCTTGAGTTCCGGCCGAATCTTGCGCAGCTCACCAAGCATGGTCGGACCATCCATTTCCGGCATCACCACGTCGGACACCACCAGATCGATCGGTTCGTCAATCTCGCGGATCACCTCAAGCGCTTCGGCACCTGAGCCTGCCTCATGCACGGTGTAGCCGCGGGACGCAAGGGCACGCGCGGCAAAGGCCCGCACGGCTTCCTCATCCTCGACCAGAAGGATCGTCGCACTACCGGTCAGATCAACAATCGTGGTCGTGGTGACGGCTTCCTCGTCGCTGTCGTCAAGATCGGCACCATGATGATCGCCGACCACCTTGCCTTCAACGAGAGGAACTGCTTCCGCCACATGGCGTGGCAGGAAGATCCGGAAGGTCGTGCCCTGCCCCATTTCGCTTTCAAGGAAGATGAAACCACCGGTCTGCTTGATGATGCCATAGACCGTGGAGAGGCCAAGCCCCGTGCCTTTGCCCACATCCTTGGTCGAGAAGAAGGGCTCAAAGATCTTGTCACGGATGTCGGGCGGGATGCCTGTGCCACTGTCCAGCACCTCAAGCAACACATATTCGCCCGGCTCAAGCTGCTTGTAGGGCATCTGCATAGTTTCTTCCTGAAGCAGATTGCGCGTCTGGATAGTCAATTGCCCGCCTTCCGGCATGGCGTCGCGCGCGTTGACAGCCAGATTGACGATAACCTGCTCAAGCTGGTTGAGATCGGCCTTGACCGGCCACAGATCGCGGCCATAGACCAGTTCCAGATCCACCTTTTCGCCCAAGAGACGATCAAGCAGGATCGACAGATCCGCCAGCACGTCGCCCAGTGACAGGATCTGGGGCCGCAGCGTCTGCCGCCGCGAGAAGGCCAGCAACTGACGCACCAGAGAGGCGGCGCGGTTGGCATTCTGCTTGATGTTCATAATGTCCTGGAAAGCAGGATCACCGGGCCTGTGGCTGGCCAGCAGGAGATCGGAGAAGCCGATGATCGCTGTCAGCACGTTGTTGAAGTCATGGGCGACACCGCCAGCCAGCTGGCCAACGGCCTGCATCTTCTGGCTCTGGGTGAACTGCACCTCGAGAGCCCGCTGCTCGGTCGTCTCGAGCGCATAGACAATCACCTGCTCCTCGTCGGCATCGCTATCCTCGACACCGGACAGGAAGAAGCGGATCGTCCGTGTATTGTCCTCGGCCAGCTCACACTCGACGGGCAGGATGTTGCTCTTGCCGTTGAGCGCTTCGTCGATGGCGGCGGACAATTCGTCCCGATTCTTCTCGGCGACCAGATTATGGATCGTCGGGGTCGGCGCTTCGCCTTCCAAGGGCCGGTTTTCCGGAATGACAGCAGAGAACAGGCGAGCAAAGGGCGCGTTCGTGCGCATCACCCGTCCCTCGCCGGTCATGGCGGCAATGGCAATCGGCGTGTTGTTGAAGAAGCGCGCGAAGCGGACCTCAGCCGAGCGCAGCTCCTCGGAAATATCCTCGCCGGGACTGCGATTGATGACGATGGTGCGCGAGGCTCCCGGCGTGCCGTCCGCGGCAATGGGCACCCGATGCAACAGACGCACCGGCAGACCCTGACCATTGCGTTTGACCAGATCGAGATCGATCATGTCGGTCCGACGCACGCCCGGCGTGTTGTTCACCCCGTCGAGCAGGGCATTTCCATCGCCGGACACCAATTCGTTGAGATTGAGATGACGCGGCTCGAACTGCGCCAGATCATAGCCGAGCCAGTCCGCCAACGTCGCATTCATGTAGATGACCTTGCCATCCGGCTCGGCAGAGAAGAAGCCAGCCGGAGCATGGTCGAGATAATTGATGGCGAGCTGAAGTTCCTGAAAGATATTTTCCTGCCGCTCGCGATCTCGGGTGATGTCGCTGACCTGCCAGACCGAAAAGGCATCTTTGCCGCCCCCACTCTGGGTGTCATTGAGCGCTCGCACCTTGATGCGGAACCAGCGGGCCTGTCCGGCATCTCCGTCGGGATCCACGCCAGCCGGTCCCTTGAACAGCCGGAACTCTTCGAGCGCAGGCCGACCACTGCGAATGGCCTCCGACAGGCGGTAGATCGCCTCGGCCGCATCAGGCTCACCGCCAAAGCTGCGTTCGATCGAGCGGATGTCCTCGACGCTGTTCGCCCCGGTCAGGCGACCATACTCGGCATTGGCATAGACAATCCGGTCGCGGGAATCACAGACGAGCACACCATCGCTCATGCTGTCCACAAATTGCCGCGTCAGATGCGGCGGAGCAACCGCGTTGCCCAGCTTGACCAGACCGACCGCGAGCCCGAGCAATGACAGAATGCCGATCCCAGCAAGAACGCTGAGAAACACCAGCTGCAACTGCCCGCCAATCTGACCTTTGAAGAAGACCAGCCCAGCCGCGATAGCCACCAGAAAAATAGCCAGTAATAGCAGCCACTTGACACTACCAGAACGATCAACATGATCAATCATGGCCGATGCCGTACTCTCGTGGCTCAATTGTCTGCCCATCTCGTTTCCCCTGCCCCAGAGTGGCAACGCGCCGTCCCGCACCGCCACATGAGAAGTCCATCGCACATGATTAGTTGCGACTAGCCCAACTTGTCCGATTCTTCAGTTTCATAATATAGCCAATCACTTCAGCCACAGCTTTATAATGCTCTTCCGGCACCTCGTCATCGAGATCCACTGTTGCATAAAGCGCACGGGTCAAAGGCGGGTTCTCGACAATTGGAATATTGTGTTCCTTGGCGATTTCCCGGATGCGCATTGCCGTCTCATCCACACCCTTGGCCACGCAGATCGGAGCGGGCATGCCGTTCTCGTATTTCAGCGCCACCGAATAATGCGTCGGGTTCGTCAGAACCACCGAGGCTTCTGGCACAGCAGCCATCATGCGTCTGCGGCTGCGCTCCATGCGCACTTGACGCAATTTCGCCTTGACGTGCGGATCACCCTCGGCCTGCTTGAATTCTTCCTTGATCTCGCGCAGAGACATCTTCTGTTTCTCGTACCAGCGATTGCGCTGATAGAGATAGTCCATGCCGGCGACCACCGTCATTACGACGATCACGCCAATGATCAATTGCAAGGCTAGGTCTCTGATGAAGGGCAGGATCTCGATCGGCTCCAGCCCCATAACCACATCGAGCTTGTCCCTCTGCGGATAGATGATCACCGTCATCAGAAAGGCAATGATCGACAGCTTAATCAATCCCTTGACGAAGTTGACAAGGCTCTCCTTAGAGAACAGGCGTTTGAAACCGGCAGCCGGTGACACCTTCGACAATTTCGGCTTGAGCGGCTCTGTCGAGAAAACGAACTTGTGCTGCACGATGTTGCCAAACACGGCCATCGCCAGAAGGGCCAGCATGGGAACGATGAGCACACCCAGCATGGCATATCCCACCTTGCCCCAGATCTGGGAGAGAAGGCCACCATCGATCCTCAACTGGTACGAATGTTCAAGAAACCCCTTGAGATTCTCAGCCGTACCGCGCGCCACATAACTGCCAAGCACGGCAACGACGAGGCCCGTCCCCATCATCGAGAACCAGGCGGAAACCTCCTGACTCTTGGCAACGTCGCCTTTCTTCTGTGCATCCTGAAGTCGTTTTTGCGTGGGCTCTTCCGACTTTTCTGCATCATCATTTTCTTCGGCCATGCAAGCCTCCTAAACCTCGCCTTCCGCTGCCGCCACAGCGGAAAACGTCGCGCCTAGCGCGCTATGAATTTGCCCAGCACCGCCTCGATATGTCCCATGTACCAGCTCATCAACGTGGTGAGCAGAAACATGAACAGGATGATACCGATAAGGATGTTTGCAGGCATCGCGATGAAGAACACCTGCAACTGTGGCATCAGGCGCGACAGAATGCCGAGCCCGAAATAGAAAATCAGCCCGTAGGCAATGAAGGGCGCAGCCAGCTTGAGACCGACCACGAAGGAATCCGCCAGAATGTCCGTCGCATAAGTTGCCATGTCCTCAAGAGGGAGCATCTGGTTGACCGGAAACAATTCATAGCTGTCATACATTGCCGCGATCATCAGATAATGCAGGTTGGTCACGAAGATCAGCGTAATCGCCATCGTGCTAAGAAAGGTATTGAGCTGCACCGTCTGCTGCCCCGTGCTCGGATCGGGCCCCATCGCAAAGCTCAGTCCGAGCTGGAAGGCAATGGTCGTCGAGGCGATCTGCAGGGCCGCCATGATCAGTTTGACCGACAATCCGATCAGGAGGGCAATCAGCATCTCCTTGCCCATGGCCGCAAGAATGCCTGCGAAGGTCGCCGGAACCACACCATAATTGCCCGACACCATCGGATAGAGCACCAGACTCGTCATCACCGCAAGGATCAACCGTATCCGCACCGAGACCGCCTGTTCAGAGAAGGCTGGCATCAGCATGAACAGCGTGCCAATCCGGGAGAAAATCAGGATGAAGACATAAGCGGTTTGGGGAAGGACGTTGAACAGCATAGCGCGTTTCGCACCTGACCGGGCCGGAGATGCGGCCCTAGCCTGATATGGCGCGCTCCATCAAGAACCGGGTGTAGCCCCCAAGCGTCGCGCCAAGAAACGGCATCGTCAGCATGATCATCAGGAAGATGGCGATAATCTTGGGAACAAACACCAACGTCATTTCCTGAATCTGGGTCAGCGCCTGAAACAGCGCGATCACCACACCAACGACGAGGCCAACAATCATAATGGGTGCGGAAATCTTGATCAGCACCCATATCCCTTCCCGTCCGATATCCAGTACTTCCGGCCCTGTCATCGCAGACCTCCTTCACACCCGCCTCTTGATGATGAGCTCTGCACAGCTCCAACCGGTCAAAGGTCGATTGAGGGCTCCGGGTTAAACCAGAGGAGCCCATCAAAACCATGATCAGATCGGCATCTGCATGATCTGCTCATAGGCAGAAATCACGCGGTCCCGTACGGACACCATCGTTTCCAACGCCACTTCGGTTTCTGCGACAGCGGTCACAACATCGACCACATCGGCCTTGCCATGAACCATTTCGGTCGCGGTTTTCTCCGCGACCTGACCTTTGTCGAGAACGCCGGTCACGCCGTCCTTGATCATGGCACCGAAGTCCGGCTTGCTCTCGGCCGCCTGTTGCAGCGTCTGGTCCGATTTTGTCTGATTCGTCAGCCGTTGGGCTAGATTATATGCATTGGCTGCAGTCAAAGATGTGTTCAGCATGGTGTCTCTTGCCTTGCCCTTGCCGGGCCGTTTGATTTCTGATCCCTATGGCCTTGTCGGCCAAGACGGCTCTAAGCCTTTAAAATATCGATCGTCTTGGTGATCATTGCGCGCGTCGCCGAGACCACGTTGAGGTTCGCCTGATAGCTGCGCTGTGCCTGCTGTAGATCCGTCACTTCAACCAGCGTGTTCACATTGGGCAGCTTCACATAACCATCCGCATCAGCGGCCGGATGACCGGGCTCATAGCGGGTCCGGAAGCTCGCCTGATCATTCAGGATGCGGCCGAGCTCGATCGTCTTGGCACCCAGCTCCCTGTCGAAAGTCGTCCGGAAGGTCGGGATCTGACGCTTGTAGGGATCACCGCCCGGCTGCCGGGATGTCGAGTCCGCGTTGGCAATGTTTTCCGAGATCACTCGCATACGCCCACTCTGCGCCCGAAGGCCGGAGGCTGCGATCATGATCGACCGTATAAAATCCATCTCAGATCCTTTCCTTTGTCACCCAACGGCAAAAGCCGAAGCGATGAGATCGTCAGCGCCGCTGGGACGCCATCCGGATCATGTTCAGACCCTTGCTGTAGAGAGTTGTCACAGCCTGATAGTCCATTTGGTTGGCAGTCACTTCCATCATCTGCTCTTCGAGCACCACGGCGTTGCCGCTCGGGGTGATCTCGAAGCCATCGACCTTCTTGCCCACCAGCTCACCATCGGGAAAGATCGACTGCCCGGTGATGTGCTTCGAGTTCGTTAGCCGCGTCTGCAAGCCTTCGGGACGAAGCGACTTGAGGGAGCGCTCGAAGTTGAAATCCTGCAGGTCCTTGACCTTGTAGCCAGGCGAGTCTGCGTTCGCGATATTCTCCGCGAGCACTTTCTGGCGCGCCTGATGCCAATGCATCTTCGAACGCAGCATAGAAAAGAGTTTCAGATCGCTCAGAGCCAAGTGATTGCCTCATCAATTCGTGTTAAATGGCACCAAAGAGACTGGCGCCATCACAATCCTTCAGGCAAATTTTGCCTACCATATAGTTAACGAGTTATTAACGCCCCGCAGTCTTTTCCGAAATCGGCGGAAATTGGCCAGTTTCCAAAATTTTGTACTGGGCAAATTTTGCAAAATGCATGCAAGACATGCGCAAAGAGTTTCAAAAAGGTTAAAATGACCTCGCGACAAGAGATTCGCGCGTACGCGGCATGTCCTTAAGGCTCTGAAATATAATGCCGTTAGGGCAGGTAACTAGTAGATTGGAAGTCCCATGTTTAGTGAAGAAGGTGGCCTGCTCCTGCAGTTTCTGGTGGCCCTTGGCATTGTTCTTATCCTGATTCTGCTACTTGCCTGGATATTGAAAAAGGTGAACACGCTATCGAGCCGCGTCGGGCGAGAAGGCGCAGATCCTCGCCTCTCGGTGAAAGAAGCGATCCAGATTGATCACAAGCGCAGGCTTGTTCTGATCCGCCGCGACAATGTGGAGCATCTCGTGCTGATCGGTGGCGAGAACGACCTACTGGTCGAGCATCATATTCCGCCCCTGCCTCATGCCCTGCAGCAGCCCGGCCCACAGTCTGGCCCCATGATGCGCCCCGCTCCCGCCCGTCCCGGTCCGGCCGAGCAGGCCGTCGCACCCGGCATGGTCGCCCCGGCAGCAGCGACGTCCGCCATGGGAGCCGACCTGAAGCCGATGCCACCAGCCGGCGCTCCGATCGTCGACGCGCCCCAAACCCCATCCGATGACATGGCGCTCAAGGCAGCTGTCAGCGACCTGACTGCTCAGCCGGCTCCACGGCCAGCCCCTGCAGCAAAACCGGCCCCGAGCTTCGGCGACAGGCGCCCGCCTGCTCCGTCTGCCCAAGACAGGCCGGATCCGCGCATGGGCACCACCTATCAGGATCCAATGAACCCTCACCCGCTCCGCTCGCAGCCCGGCCATTCGCCCATCGATCCATCAGCCCGGATCGACCCCAAGCCGGAGTTTGGGCCGCGCCCTGAGCGTCAACAGCCTCCACTCAACCGGCCCATGCCCGACAATGCACCCAAACA
This sequence comes from uncultured Cohaesibacter sp., assembly GCF_963662805.1. NCBI lineage: Bacteria > Pseudomonadati > Pseudomonadota > Alphaproteobacteria > Hyphomicrobiales > Cohaesibacteraceae > Cohaesibacter > uncultured Cohaesibacter sp. Next base: position 26,486 of record NZ_OY759877.1, on the reverse strand, counting down.
ACATGCTGCCACCCCTGAAGGAGACGAGCGCGCCAAGGGGCCGGTCGAAGACAGGAACGTAGCCAGCCCAGCCAAATCGTCTGATGCACCATCGTCCCGTTCAAAGCCATCCGAAGGCCCGCAACCACCCAAACCGGGCGACGATGGGCAATCCATTCCGACACAGGCCGCGCCCGTCCAGCCAGCCCTGCACCCGACAGGGACAAGCACCGGACCAACCACCCGTTCAATGGAAGAGCAGAACGAAGCGCCTTCAGTGGAAGTGAAGCCGGATGAGGCACCCATTGAGGCCGACCAAAAACCGGAAGCCCCCGAGGCCCCGGCACCCGAGTCCTACGAAGACGAAATCAACCGTCTGCTCAACGAGCTGACAAACGACCCGAAAAAAGCATAAGGCCACCCGCTTGGCATCGACTTCAAACGCGCCTCGGACCGAGCCCCAAAGGGCCGGAGAGTCCGAGTCCACCCCGCACCCCGCTCTGCGCTGGCGCAAAGGACTGAGACGGCTGGGGCTGATCAGCCTGTTCAGCTTTGCGCTCTCGTGCCTGATGGTCTGGCTTGCCTGGCTCAATCCGGCCTTCGCTCAGGAGCTGTCAATCGGCTTTGGCGATGATCTGAACATCACCGAGCGGGCCGTCCAGCTGGTCGCCCTGATCACGGTGCTTTCCCTCGCCCCGTCGATCCTGATCATGGTCACCTCTTTCACGCGCATCGTTGTGGTGCTGTCGCTATTGCGCTCGGCAATCGGCCTGCAGACCGCGCCGCCGAACACGGTGATGATCAGCCTCGCCTTGTTTCTGACGGCCTTCATCATGGCCCCCACCTTTGAGGAAGCCTACAACACTGGCATCCAGCCGTTTGTCGAAGGCAGCATCGAGCCGCCGGAGGCCTTCGACCTGACCACGAGGCCTTTCCACGCCTTCATGCGCCAACAGGTCCGCGAGGCCGATCTGGCCCTGTTCCTCGACATGGCGCAGCAGGAAGCCCCGGCAACGCCGGAAGATCTCAGTCTCCGGGTACTCGTTCCCGCCTTCATGATCAGCGAGTTGCGGCGCGCCTTCGAAATTGGCTTCCTGATCTTCCTGCCGTTCATCATCATCGATCTGGTGGTCGCCTCGATCCTTATGTCGATGGGTATGATGATGTTGCCGCCCGTCGTGATCTCCCTGCCCTTCAAGCTGATCTTCTTTGTGCTGGTTGATGGCTGGAACCTGATCACGGGCTCGCTGGTCAGAAGCTTTCTGGGCAACTAGCTGACGCCACAGAACCAGCAATCAGGCCATCGAAAAAGCCGGACGCTCTGCGACCGGCTTTGTCATGTCTGCCTTGAGAGAAGATCGCTCAGACCTGCGGGTTCTGAGGGTCGTTGACAGGTGGAGGCGGTGCGGTCTGAGGAGGGGTCGCATTATTGGTGTCCGCGACCGCGTTCGTGTCCTGTGCCGTGCCACTGTTCATGTAGCGCGCGCGATATTCCTTGAGGAAACGCTCCATCGTGTCGATGCCGGCGATTTCCTGCGCAATGGCCTGAAACTGCTGACCGTTGCTCTCGATGGGCATAGTCACCACATCAAAGGCTCCAGCAACCGGCGTTGCGCTCATCTTGTCGGCAAATTTGCGCCGCAGGCGATCCAGCCCCAACCGGTCATCCGCGAGCGTGTAGGCAATACCCGCACGCAGAATGTTGGTCTGCTCGGATTCATCCAGCTCGGCCTCGACCGTCCAGCGATCTCCAAGCAGGATCTCGATCTGCTCGGCCGTCTCCTGCCAGCGTTTGGCCCGCCACAGAATATCAGCCCGCAGTTGCTCGATGTCATCCCCTTCGAGCGGCTTGAGCAGATCAAGCGCCAGATTGACCTTGTTCAGCTCGGCAAGCGCCTTGGCTTCCACGAGCCGCCTCTGCCGTTCAAGCGACAGCGGCAATTGCGACTGGCGCGTCCGGCGCAGGGTATCGATGGCAAGGTTCGGCTTGCTGTCGAGCAGATAGACCATGGCAAGGTCGGCAGCAATCTGCGAACGCGCCGCGCCCTTCAGACGGTTATCGACCTGATGCTTGAGCAGGTCCGCAGCACGGTCCAGCAGATCAACCTCAACGAGCTTATCCGCCAGACGGCGCACCATTTCGTCACCGCGGCGGCCGACCGGCGTCAGCTCGCGGAAATCATAATAGAGCGACAGCGCCTTGATGGCGGAAAGTTCGTCCACCTTGCCATCCAGAAACAGCGAGGAGAAGACCGCATTCATCTCTTCTTGCAACACGCGCGCAACATCGGATTCGGGATTGGAGTCAGCCGCCGAGCGCAGGGTCTCGAAGGCATGCCGATACTCCCCCTTGTCCACATAGAGATGGGCAAGGGTTCTCAGGGCATTGAGTTCGACATCATCACCACGCCAAACAACAGAAAGGCCCTCGAGTTCATCGATGGCCTGATCCACGTCGATGACTTTTTCCTGCTGCCTGAGCTTTATGTCCTGAAGCCAGGCATCATTGGCCACAGGCAGGAAGCCCGTGTCCCTTGACGCCTTGAAAGCCTCGAATGCCTCCTGTGGCTGGTTCTTGGCCACGGCAATGCGCCCGCGCAACAGATTGTAGCGGGCGATGCTTTCCGCATCGAGATAGGCGGGATTGACCTCCGCCAAGGCTGCCGACGCGCTTCCGAACTGCTGGTCCATCAGACTGATCTCGACCCCGTCGAGCAACATCATCTGACGGACCTGATCGCTATAATCGTGGGCAACGGTCGTTGCCAGATCAAGGGCATCCTCGGCCTCGCGCCAGCGTTTCGTTCGAGCCGCGGCAAGGCCGCGCCACACCGAAGCATCCGCATCATTGTCAAACTCTGGATGATCGAGCCGCTTGAAAGCGGAATCGGGTCGGCCTGCCAGCAACTCGGCGGCAGAATAGAGCGTGCGGAACCCACGGCCACGGGCAAATTCCGGGGCGGAGGTCTCGATGATCTGCAAGTGTCCCAAGGCTTCAATCGCATAGCCGTTGGCCACCAATAGTCTCGACAGTTCCAGCTCGCTCTGGATCGCAGCCATGTCCTTGAACTGGGACAGCTTGCGTTCCATGTCCTGCCGCTGACGCGTGAAGGTGACCGGGTTGTCCACCTTCAGCTTGTCGAGATCCAGAAAGGTCTCGCGAGCCTTGCTGTTGCTATCCGTGAGGCCACTCACATCAATCGACGTGACCTCAGAGGCCGACAGCGTCAGGCCACGCACCGAACTGATGTAGATGTAGGATTCGTCCCTCGCCACCTGCAGATCGTCAACATGCTCGGCAAGGGCAATGCCGTGGGCGGAAATGATCGTCGTGAAGTCGACCATACGCTGCCCTTTGACAAAGCCGCGAGCCGGACCGAAACCTGTGACAACATGCAGATTTTCGCCAGTGCCCGGGTCACGCAGCTTGAGCACAGAGGCCGCGCCCTCGAACTTGACGCGCATCGCCGAGCGACCGCCACTGATCTTGGTGCGTGCCATATGCAGGGGCTTGGTCGGTTCAACCACCATATCGCCGATGGTCAAGAGCCAGCCATAGCCCTCAGGCGTAAAGGTTACCAGCCGCGAGTTCTTGAGCGGAATGCGCAACACCGCAGTATTGCCCGACCGCCACACTTCCAGATCATCGGCCATCGACAAGAGTGGCTGACGCGCCGCCTCGACGTCCAGATCGAGTGAGGTGTCAAAAACAGCCCAGATCACGCCATTGCGCTTGAAGACCGCAGATCCCGTCGGGTTCTTGAAAGGGAAATAGAGGCGAACCGAACGACCAAACTGCTTGGCTTCCACGCGCAAGATCTGCGAGGACAGGTCAGGACCCGCCCCCTTCATGAGTTCGGCATTGCCGCGTTGAGAGCTCGGCTGGGCAGTGTTGCCCGGCTGCTCCTCTCCTTGCGCCTCAACAGGAGCCATCATGTCGATCGCTTCCATCGGGGCATCCATTGTAATGGATTCCGGATCTATCGCATCAGACATCTGATCCAGGGGTTGAGAGGCAGCCTGTGCAACCACCTGAGTGGCGTCTACAGGCGCTTCATCGGACGGCGTAAGCACAGCCTGCTCGGGCGCAGGTGGCAGCTCCTGCTTGGGCGGGATGGCTTGCGCATTGGCCGGATCAAGCAAAGGAGTGGGGTCGGTTTCAAGCAATTCAGGCTTTGGTTGCGGCAACGGTTGCACATCGAACGGCATCCGCGTCGCCGTGACATCCGCCACCGCAGGAACCGGATCCCCATTGGGCATCAGCGGTTCGGTCAGCTGAGAATTGGTAAATAGGGTGCCTTCGGCATTCCGTCCCGCTGGGTTCGGTCCAAGGATCAGATCCTGTGCCTTGTCGGACGAGCCGCCAATGCGGTCGCCTACGCCAGTCACGTCTCCGGCATTGCCCTCGTCTGGCGAAAGATCGATCCCCTTGGCGATGAGAACGCCGGTATCGCCGGGTTTTGAAACCGCACGCGTGATCGTGTCCTCGACCCCTTTGGCCTCGAACAGCTGCTTGTCGCCAGTCACGTCAACAACATAACTGCTGTCTTCGCGGAAGGCACGAACATCGGCCTCCTTGTCGACCAGCAGGCGAAATCTTGTTTGGCCATCCTGATAGGTCATTGACATGTCATGCACGAGCGGTGGCAGGTTCGCCCTGAGATCGCTCAGATCAGCATCGGTCTTGTGATTGAAGTAAAGGTCAACCGTATCCCCCTGTCGCTCGAACGTCGAGTCGAACGGGATGTTCCAGATGAAGGCAAAGCGCGAGAAGGTCGGATGATCTCCGATCCGGATATCGAGCTTGGGCTTAACCCTTGTGGCATTGTCGGACTGTTCAAGAGAGCGGGCCAACCGCAGCGCTTCTTCAGCACGCTTGGCCAATTCCATCACCACTTCAGGCGGCAACACAGGCGGCGGTCCTTGCCATGTGCTCGGCAGCAGATCCACATAGAGCCGCTCCCCCGCTTCCATGGTGTTGATGCGAATGTTCTCCTTGAGCGCAATCCGCATCCCTTTTCCGTCCGGATCAAGACGCGCGATCGTCACATAGTCGCCGAGAATACGCGGCATCGAGGAGACCGAGTTCGAATCCATCCGCTCATCGAAGCGCACGACGAAAATGCTGTTGTCCTGTTTGATGGAATAGCCCGGCAGCAGGTTGCGCCCGACAAACGTCAACACCAGACGGGCAAAGCCCTCTTGCTGGCTCATGTTGATGTCAAGCTCGCCGGTGCCCGTCTCGGCAGACGGCGCCCGATCCACCACAGTGGTCTGGGACTGAGCAAAACTGCTCTGCGGCATGGTCACAGTGACAAAGGCAAAGAGCAGACAGGCAAGCAGAGCACGAGACAGCACCACATAGGACAGCACCACAGGGAACAGGGCAAGACCAGCTGTTGCTGGCACCTGTGCTGTCCTGATGCTTTGTGTGATACCTGTTTGTCGAGCCTGTTTCGACATGACTGTCTCCGCTTGAGCAGATCCTGATCTCTACATTTTTCCTCTACCCCTCAAGGGCAGCTGGATCTGGAGACGATTGTAAAGCCAAATGATTTACTCACACTTACCGTAAAATGCGTAATTTGCGCTCAATTCGGTCAGAGCGCTTGCAAAAGCCTGCGCCACAGGGCAGAGCAAACCGAACAATCGAAGGTCAAAGACCATGGAGCGGCGCCTGAATGGCACACTTAATTGCCAATTTGCGGCAGCTCCTGATTGCCCAGATCCTGAACCTGACTTTCCAGCGTTTCGCCTCTGGCAATCGCCCGGCTCAGCGCACCGGCCGATTCAGCGCTCATTTCACCCATGATCGAGGCGACCTTGCGCGGATTCATGATCTTGACCAGATCCAGCAACACATCGACTTCCAGCACTTCAAAGATCTTGGCAGCCTGCTTGGATTTCATCGACTGGTACATCGCCACAAGCTTGCTCAGATCCTCTTCCTGCTCCCGGTCACGCTGCTTGGTGGCCAGCTTGATCGAACTTTCCAGTGATTTGAGTTCCTCGACGCGTTCCTGCAAGCGCTTTTCAGCGGCTTTGAGCAGAGCTTCGCGCATTTCGAGGCTTTTGGATCGCTCATCGAGTTCTTCCCGACGCTGGGCAAGGCGCTCGAGGATTGCCAGCTCCGAGCGAGAAGTGCTCGACTGGTCCACTTTCATTCCCTCCATCAGGGAAGGTGGCTCCTCTGCGTCGCTGTCGGTCTTGGCCTGCTCCTGGGCTGCCGCCTGATCTGCGGGGGTCTCAGTGTCCGCAGCATTGGGCTGCATCTCCTGAGCCTGCACAGGCACTGTCGATCCCGAAAAACTGTCGCTGTTGGCGACAATATGCGTGACCTTGATAAAGAACAGCCCGACCACTGCGATCAGCAGGGCCGGAAGCAACCGGACGTGTGTCATGCTGCAACACCTCTCTTCTGCCGAATAGCCGTCAAACGTTCGGATGTGGCAGCAGCAACATCCTTCAGGCTACGCGGCGCTTCCACTTGCGGAGCGACATGTTTCGGGCCGACATCTGCATAGGTCGAGGACATACGCGGATATTCGGCATCATCGGCATCAAAACGCGGCTCATGACGAGCATGGGTGCGCTCTCCGCCGAGGGTCTTGCTGGCACCATTGCGAACAGCATCTGAAATCTTGACGAGACGTCCTACGACCCCTTCGCCCTGAGTGACATAATACTGAAGCTCGGAGGACAACCGTTCCGCTTCCATCAACCGGTGTGCCAGATTCTTGTCGCAATCACCAGCCGTTGCTTTTAGGCCAAGAATGGCGCGTTCGGCAATTTCCGTTGCGGTGATCAGTTCCGCGATCGTGGCTCTGAGAGCCTCTTCATCATTGCGCAATCGTTTCAGCCGTCGATTGAGAGTGACGCAATAGCCGATCGTCAGAATAAGCAGAAACGCCACGAGCAATTCGATCATCAATCCCACAGTCATTTACTCACCCTTTCCGGATCCGCCCTGAGCTGCCTTCTCGAAGGCAGTCAAAGTCATTTTTGATTTCGCCAATTCACTTGTAACCTGAACGGAGATATTGCCGTTGTGCTGCCCCATCACACCTCTAGTGAGATGGACATTGCCACATTTGATGGTCACCGGATCCTGCGGACCGGTTTCAAGCATCAGGGTCTGGCCAACATCCAGCTTCATCACGTCGTTGAGCGACATCTTGCGTTCGAACAGAACCGCATCAAGCTGGGTTTCGGACAGGAAAACTTCAGTTGCCAGATGCCCTTCCCAGATGGGATCGCGACCAAACTTCTCACCCATGAACATCTGCAGCAGCAGGTCACGAATGGGCTCGATCGTAGCGTAGGGCAGCAGCATTTCGATCTTGCCGCCGCGGTCCTCCATGTCGATCCTGAGTTCGACGAGAATGGCGGCGTTGGCAGGACGCGAAATGGCAGCAAAGCGTGGATTGGTCTCCAGACGCTCAAGCGTGAAATTGACCGGCGACAGGGGCCGGAAAGCTGCTTGGGCATCCTCCAGCACAATATTGATCATCTGGCGCACAAGGTTCAATTCGATAGTGGTATAGGGGCGCCCCTCGACACGAATAGCCGAAGTCCCGCGTCCGCCACCCAGCAAAACGTCAATGATCGAATAGATGAGATTGGAGTCGACCGTGATGAGGCCGAGGTTATCCCACTCCTCCGCCTTGAAGACCGTCAGGATGGCCGGCAGGGGAATCGAGTTCAGATAGTCGCCAAACCGGATGGATGTGATCGAATCGAGAGAGACCTCAACGTTGTCGGAGGTAAAGTTTCGAAGGCTCGTCGTCGTCATGCGGACCAGACGGTCGAAGACGATTTCAAGCATCGGCAGACGTTCGTAGGAAACGATGGCAGAATCGATCAGCGCGCGCACACCACTGCGCTCACCGCCAAACCCGTCATCAAGACTGAAGCCGAGAAGGTTGTCGATTTCTTCCTGATTCAGAACCCGATCCGCACCGCGAGAAGCGCCCTCCTCGCCATCCAGAGGCTCGTCGATCATGGCCGCCCATTGCGCAGCCATCTCGTCCGCACTGCCGGCGCCCTGCTCTTCAAGAGCAGCGCCCCAGTCCGCCATCAGATCTACGCCATCATCATCGTCGTCAGCCATGACTCACCCACTGGCACCTACTGAATAAGAATTTCCTTGAACAGGATGTCACTCACCTTGACCGGATAAATCGCATCGTTGATCCGCTTCAGAAGCTCACGCTTCAGCCGAAACAGCCCGGCGGACCCTTCCAGATCAGACGTCCGAAGTTCCCTGAGATAGACCTGAAAGGCATCGAGAACTCTGGGCAGAAACGGCTCGATCTTGCGAGCCTGAGCCTCATTGAGAACCTCGAGTGAAACCTTGATACGAAGATATTGCGAGCGACGGTTCTTGGTGTTCAAATTCACCGTCATCTCCGGCAAATCGAAAAAGAACGCTTTTGCTTCAGGCTCGGCATCGGGGTCATTTTCCGGTTCAACCACCTCGGAGGGTGAAGAGAACAGGAAGAAATAGGCAGCAGCTCCGCCACCCAGCAAGACCACCAGCGCAAGAGCGATAATCATTATCAGCTTCTTCTTGCCACCAGAAGACCCGCCCTCACCTTCTACATCACTTTCGACTTCGTCAGCCATTCAGATTTCAAGTCCGGTTACGATTCATCAATCATGGTTAATGACCCTTAATAAATAGCGTTAAAATAGTTAACAAACCCTTTCCAAATCCTTTACCGAGACCCCGTGGGCAATTTTTTCCCACCGGCAAATTAACCCCTGATTTATTGCCTGTCTTGACCAATATTCTGGACATCGATCATTGAAATATAAAGAGAATTTCCGTTGGCACGCATTATGCTTAACAAATTGCGAACGCACCGACGCTGGGGAGCTGGAGTGCGCATCATTTGGGAGCAAAGTGGTTAACGATTATGGAGAACTCACAACTCATAGGTCTGTCGCGCCAAATGGTCTTGCGACGTCAGATGGATGTGATTGCCAACAACTTGGCAAACATCAACACGTCCGGTTACAAGTCGGACAATTTGCTATTTGAAGAATACATTATGCCCACGGCGCGCATGAACGATTTCCGGTCTCTCGACCAGAAAATCTCCTATGTGCAGGATGACCGCATTGCGCGGGAATTCGCCACCGGCGCCATCGTTGAGACCGGCAAACCTTTCAATGCCGCAATCAACGATGACACGTCATTCTTTGTCATTCAGACGCCGGCCGGTGAACGATACACCCGGAACGGCGAATTTGACGTCAATGCTCAGGGTCAGTTGGTCACCACTGAAGGATTTGCCGTCCTTGGCGAGGATGGCCCCTTCACCTTCACCAACGAGGACACCAACGTCAGCATTTCACGCGACGGCGTCATTTCTTCGGATCGCGGTGAACTGGGGCGCTTTAGGATCGTTACTTTTGACGATCTGCAGGCACTGAAGAAAGAAGGCCTGTCGCGCTTCGCCGGTGAAAATCCCGTTCCTGTCGAAGAAGCAGACATTCTGGGCGGACGCATTGAACAGTCCAATGTTCATGGCGTCGTCGAGATTTCCAGAATGATCGAAGTGACCCGCACCTATGCATCGCTTGCCAAAGCCCTGAAAGACACCTCGGACCTTCGCGCCAACGCAATCGATACGTTGGGCCGGCTCCAGAACGCCTAACCGCTGGACTAGACAAGGAGAACACCTATGAGAGCACTCTACATCGCGTCCACCGGCATGCTCGCTCAGGAGCGCAACGTTGAGGTAACGTCGAACAACATCGCCAACATGCGCACCACCGGTTTCAAGAAGTACCGGGCCGAGTTTCAGGATCTTCTCTACGAGGATCTGAGACGGACCGGGTCGTCGACGTCAGCCGCAGGAACAACGGTTCCGGTTGGTGTGCAGATCGGCTCCGGTGTGCGTCTGGCCGCCACGTCCCGTGTCATGTCACAGGGATCGGTCGAAAGCACAAGCAAGGAACTTGACGTCGCCATTCGAGGCGAAGGCTTCTTCCAGATCACCCTCCCTGACGGGCGCACCGCCTACACCCGCGACGGCTCCTTCGAACTCAACGCAGATGGCCTGTTGGTGACGGTAGATGGATACGAAGTTCAACCGGGCATCACCTTCCCCGATGACACCGCAGACATCACCATCAGCAATGACGGCGAAGTCCAGGCCACGATCGGCAACAGCACCGACGTAACGACCCTCGGTCAGCTGACCCTTGCCCGTTTCGTCAACAAGGCCGGCCTCGACCCGATGGGCGACAACCTGTTCCTCGAAACACCATCGAGCGGCAACCCTCAGGTAGCAACTCCGAACACCGACGGCTACGGCTCACTGCTCCAGAACTATCTCGAGATCTCCAACGTCAACTCGGTGACAGAGATCTCAGACCTGATCGCAGCGCAGCGCGCCTACGAAATGAACTCCCGCGTGATTTCGGCAGCCGATGAAATGCTGTCGGCTACCAGCAATCTGAGATAGGTGGGATGAGATGAGATTGTTTTTCGCAAACTTCAAAAACTTCGCAATCACGCTCGTAACAGGCCTCACCCTAGCCCTGACCAGCCAGAGCGCCTTCGCCGACCCCGCCTCTCTCGGCAAGGAACCGGCAAGGCTGATCGGCCATGTGGAAGTCACCAATCGTCTGGTCACGCTTGGCGACCTGTTCGAGAACGCAGGCGAGCTCTCCGGCAAGGCGGTCTTCCGGGCACCCTCCATCGGCCAGAGCGGCACCATCCGCGCCTATCGCGTCCTTGATGCAGCCCGACGGGCTGGCCTTGTCCGCATTGCGCCGACCGATGTCGCCATCGTAGAAGTACAGCGCGCCTCCGAGTTGGTGACCGAGAATGACGTCACCGAAGCTTTAAAGGGCATACTTCGGTCTCGCAGCTTTGTATCCGACACCGGTCGGGTCGACGTTGAGTTGTCCGTGCGCCTGATCGATCAGCATGCCGAACCGGGATCTGCACAGCCATTTGACCTGCGCAACCTGCGCTATGACCGCCCGACGGGCCGTTTCTCCGTCAATCTGCTGATTTCCGGTCGTGCTGACATCGGTCCCATCCGCCTCGCCGGCACAGCACAGGAAACCGTCATGACCCCGATCCTCACCCGCAACATGCGGGCTGGCGAAGTCATGACCGAGTCCGATGTGACCCTGACCCCGCTACCCTTGCGTCAGGCAGAGCAGGCAAAACCCGCCCGGATCGACGATGTGCTCGGCAAGGCTGCCACCCAGCCTCTGCGCGCAGGCATCATCGTCAATTCCTCCTATTTTACCGAACCCGACATCGTGGACCGTTCAGAAGTCGTCACCATCATCTTCAAGGCTGGAAACCTGACCCTGAGCATGCGCGGCAAGGCACTGGCTCCGGGCTCCAAGGGTGACATCATCTCGGTCCAGAATACGCAAACCAACAAAATAATACGCGGCGAAGTGACAGCTCCGGGCATCGTCCAGATCAGCACCGCTTCGAACCAGCTCGCATCCCTGGGAGTGCAGATCCAATGAAGTCCTACCAACTGATCATGCTCTGTCTGATGGCCCCTGGCCTGACGGCATGTGGTGCGGGCGAACGCCTGCGCAACATCGGCAAGGAACCCAAATTGTCCGCAATCGAGAGCCCGACCACTCAACCGGGTTACAAACCGGTGCAGATGCCCATGCCGACGGAAGCCGAACCCGTCAGCTACAGTCCCAATTCCCTGTGGCAGACCGGCTCACGTGCCTTCTTCAAGGATCAACGCGCCAACCGGGTGGGTGACATTCTCACGGTTCAGGTCAGCATTTCCGACAGTGCAAAAGTCGACAACTCGACCAAACGCTCCCGAACCAACTCTGACAATCTGGGCTTGAACGGCAGCCTTGGCACGAAACTCTTCAGCGATATCTTGCCTAGCAACATTTCCAACAATGTGGATCCATCGGCGATCACAGCTGCAACATCGGACTCCTCCTCGGAAGGCGCCGGCGAGATCGACCGGTCTGAAGCCATCGAAACCACCGTCGCCGCCGTGGTGCTGCAGGTTCTGCCCAACGGCAACATGGTGATCGAGGGCCGTCAGGAAATCCGCGTCAACTTCGAGGTCAGGGAACTGATCGTTGCGGGCATCGTCCGACCGGAAGATATTTCCTCGGACAACACCATCGCATCGGAAAAGATTGCTGAAGCGCGCATTGCCTACGGCGGCCGCGGCCAGATCACCGATGTCCAGCAGCCACGCTATGGCCAGCAGGTCATGGATATTCTCCTGCCATTCTGATGTCTCGGCGCGGGCCACGGCCCGCTTCAAGACACGCTCCCCCGCCAGCCCCGACAACCACTGGGACTGGCGACCGGACCGGTTCGCTCCCCAATTGGACTTGTCCGGACCCAGCAACTGCATCCAGCTCCCCAATTCGGATGCGTTGCCAAAATGAAAAAGGACGCGAAACCAGCTCCCGGTTTCGCGCCCTTTTTCATATAAGTGATGGCCAGCTTGTCGCCCGTATCAAGACAATCAGTCGTCTCGATAGACCTTCTCTCTGCGTTCGTGTCGTTCTTGAGCCTCGATGGAGAGAGTTGCTGTTGGTCGGGCGTCCAGACGTTTCAGCGAGATTGGCTCGCCAGTGTCTTCGCAATAGCCGTAAGACCCGTCTTCGATCCGCTTGAGAGCGGCATCGATCTTGGAAATCAGCTTCCGTTGGCGGTCACGCGCCCGGAGTTCGATGGCCCGGTCGGTTTCCGACGACGCCCTATCAACCAGATCAGGATGGTTGGAGCTTTCATCTTGGAGGTGTTGCAACGTCTCGCGGCTTTCTTTCAGAATATCGTCGCGCCACTTGAAAAGCTTGCGGCGGAAATATTCCGTCTGCCGTTCGTTCATAAAGGTCTCACTGTCAGAGGGACGATAGTCATCATCTAACTCAATTGACATGGGCTACCCCTTGGTTCCCGGTACTAAGACGAGTGTTATATAAATGGGAGTTAGCGTTTCGACAACTATCCTTTGGAAAAAATCAAAAACGTTATGAATTTCGAAACGCAAAGAGGATGTTGTCCTGCCTAAAACTACGGAGTTAGCCCCCGTTACGAACCGCCTGCGGCCCTGGCCTGTTCGAACTTGGCCAGCTCAACCTGCGCCCTGAGGCTGATCTCGACAAGCAGCTCATCGATTCGCTCGTCTCCACTCACGTCAGTCTCGTCCGCAAGACGCTCAAGCTGTTTGAGCACGGAAACAGGCAAGCCACCGCTCAGCAGCGCCACACGGATCTCCTCGAGCAAATCCAGCATCTTGTGGCCGCGCCGAACCGCCTTGCGCCGCTTACCCTGCAGCGCATCTTCCACGCCCTGAAGTGCCAGCAGCGACCCCACGTCGTGAACCGCACTGCTCTGGACCGGTTGCCGACTCTGCTCAGCGCCGCCGGTCTCTTCCGGCACAGTAAAACTGCTTGAACTGCTGCGTGCCTTGGGCCCGGCGCCGGTTCTGCCGATCTGGTTCGTCGACTTGCCACCCAGAATACGCATTTTCAACTCTCCTATCGACGTGGTCCGACACGTCCAACCCCATCGCCGCAGCATTCGCAGGCCATCCTGCATCGCGCAACTTATGTTAAGGAAAAGATTAACGACTTCGGTTAACAGATCGTTAATATGCTGGGCAATTTTTGCAGCCCTAACAAAATCGACCCATCCGTATTTTTCCCAGACCTTATTAAGACTTCCTTTAGTTTCAGCGGTTTGAATGGGCTATGGTTAGATAAATGAGTCTGGCACAACCCTTGCAAAATGAAATTGCAGGTACCTGATTTTCTACAAGCCGGTTCACAAAGGTTAACCTTCTCATGTCACTCCGCTCTGCCATCCTGATGTCCATCGCAGCATTGTGTCTCTCCGCTTTGCAGGCCAACGCAGCCTCGCGGATCAAGGATATCGTTGATTTTGAAGGCATCAGGGACAACCAGCTGATCGGGTACGGCCTTGTCGTCGGCCTCAATGGCACGGGCGACTCGCTCAACGGCTCGCCTTTCACCAAACAGAGCTTGCAGGCCATGTTGGAGCGCATGGGGGTCAATATTTCCGGCACCAACTTCAACACCAAAAACACCGCCGCCGTCATGGTCACCTCCAACCTGCCTCCCTTCTCCGTGCAGGGCTCACGCATTGACGTGACCATCAGCGCCATGGGCGACGCATCGAGCCTTCAGGGCGGCACACTGCTGGTTACCCCGCTGATCGGTGCAGACGGCGAAGCTTACGCCATCGCACAAGGCTCGATTGCCATTGGCGGCTTCACCGCACAGGGTGATGCCGCAACCGTGACCCAGGGCGTTCCCACCTCGGGCCGTATCGCGAACGGGGCCTTGGTCGAACGCGAACTGCCTTTCGCGCTTGCAAGCATGACCAACATGCGCCTCGCCCTGCGCAACCCGGACCTGACCACCGCACGCCGCATCGCTCAGTCGGTCAATGACCTGATCGGCCAGCCGGTTGCCGAACCGCTCAACCCGTCCAACGTCCGCCTGACCCTGCCGAAAGACTTCAACGGCAACATGGTCGACATGATCACCGACATTGAAATGCTGATCATCGAGCCGGATCTGCCCGCCAAGATCGTCATCGACGAGACGACCGGCATCATTGTCATGGGTCAGGAAGTGCGCGTCAGCACCGTCGCCATCGCTCAGGGCAACCTGACCGTGACCGTTACGGAATCACCACAGGCTTCCCAGCCGAACCCGCTGACAAACGGCCAGACCGCCGTGCTGCCGCGATCCAACGTTGGTGTGCAGACAGGCGATGACAAGAAACTCGCCTATCTGGAAGGCAGCGTGCCCTTGCGCAATCTGGTTGCTGGCCTCAACGCCCTCGGCATCGGCCCGCGCGACATGATTTCCATCCTTCAGGCCATTAAGGCCGCAGGCGCCCTGCAGGCAGAAATCGAGGTGATGTGATGACCACCTTGAATTCGACGCCATATTCGATCACCCCCAGTCAGGGCATCAACCAGAACATCAGCAAGGTCGAGCAGGCCCGCGCAGTGGCCGAACAGTTCGAGAGTGTGTTTCTCTCCCAGATGCTGTCCGCCATGTTCGAAGGCGTTGGCGACGAAGATTCCTTCGGCGGATCCTATGCCGAAGATACCTATCGTGGCCTGCTGACAGAAAGCTATGCCGACACCATCTCGAAATCTGGCGGCATCGGCATCGCAGATTCGATTATGAGAGAATTGATCGGTCTTCAGGAAATGGAGCAATAAGACATGTCAGAATCCCAATCCGCCCCCAATCCCGTCACCGAGACCGCAACCCTTGCGAAGGCTCCGATCGGCAGCGCTGAAGACGTGCATCGTCTCGTCGGCTGTATAGAACAGATCATGGATGCACTTGATGAGGTACTTGGCGCCGAAACCGAACTGCTCAAGCAAGGCAAGCTAAATGAAGCCCTCACGCTGGTCGAAGCCAAGAACCAGCTCTCCATTCAATATATGCTGCTGCAGAAGGCAATCACCGCCAACGTCTCCCTGATCAAGGATCTGGCCCCTCAGGACACCGAGGTGCTGAACCGTCGCCACCAGATGTTCCAGAACACCCTACAGGCAAATCTTGCCGTCGTCTCCACGGCGCGGGAAGTCTCGTCAGAACTGGTCAATGGCTTCAACAAGGAAATCCAGCGAGGTGCCCGCGCCAACACCTATGGCGATTCCGGCCAGATGCCGCAGGATGTTGCGCAGAAACGCGGCATGTCCATCAACACCTCTTCCTGACGATCAGTCCAAGCGACAGATCCTGATCAGACCTCCATTGGAAAGGCAGACGAGCACGTGGCGGATCCGGTGACTTCTCTGAAACAGGCGCAAAAGGAACTTCAGAAGGGAAACCTCGCCAAGGCCATCAAACTCTGTGAGGGACTGCTCTCCAACGAGGCGCTGTTTTTGCCGACCCGCCTGCTCATGGCCAATGCACTGACCAGACTGGGAAAGCTCCCCGAAGCCGCGCATTTCACCATCGAGGCAGCAGACTTCGATCCTTCGAACATCGAGCTACAGATCGCCACCGGCGATATCCTCGAACGCCTGCAGGAACATGACGCGGCAGCGCCTTATCTCCAGCGAGCTCTGGGTGGCCGTCCGCATGACCCGACCCTCTGGCGAAAAATGCTCGGCAACATGCTCAAGTGCGCCCAGTTGCGAGCCATCGAACGCAAGCAATCCGAAGCCAGCTCGAAATCCATTTCAATCAATCTGATAGCGCCACCACCAACGATCCCTGAACAGGTCGTCCAACTGGCGACGAAGGCGCTCCAGACCTTTCCCGACGATTATCAGCTGGTGTCGTTGATCGGAGAAATCTACCTCACCGCAGGACAGACACAGGCCGCCGAACTCTGCTTTGAGCGCGCCCTCCCCGCCACGCCCCCAATCTTCTCGGCGCACCACAACTGGCTTCAGATGAAGCACGAAGCCGAACTCTATCTGGACGTCATCGACTACAACGAGCGCTACAAGCAGGAGATCCGCAACAATGCGCTCTGCCAGCGGGTCGTTGCTGCCGCCTATGAAAATCTTGGCGATGACGAAACGGCCATCCACTATCTTGACCGCGCCATCAAGCTGCGTCCCAATTGCGCCGAATATATCGGCGCGAGAGGCAGGCTGAACATTCACAAGGGCGACTTCGCAAAGGCCCTTGAGGATCTCGAATTTGCGCTCAAGCATGAACCGCATGTCGCCAGCCATGGCAACAACCGACGCCTCGCCCATCTGGGACTGGGTGATGTCGCGGCTGCCGCGCCGGATGAATTCTACCGCTTCAAGCTTTTCGGCAGCACACCAGTCTATGACTTCAAGCAGCCGCTGTGGCAGGGAGAACCACTGTCCGGCAAGCGCCTCTTCATCTGGTCGGACGAGGGTGTGGGGGATGTCTTCAAATTCTGCACCATGATCAGGGAACTGCCCGCCGACTGCGATATCATTCTCATGAGCCAGCCGAAGACGGTCGACTTTCTCAAGGCCGTGCTACCCGATGTCGAGCTGCGTCCGCTCCCGAGGCGCATCAAGAAGAAAGTGCCGATCCATCGCAGCACCTCTAATGAAGACACCAACATCACCTCGACCTTCAATGCCCTGCACAATCCGGACGAGTATGTCACCTTTGACCCCATCGACGAAGATTTCGACTTTCAGATCCCGCTCGGCTGCCTTTACGGCCAGATGCGACCCGACCTGCGGTCCTTTGCAGACAAGACCCGACCCTATCAATTGCCCGCCGAGGTGATCAGCACCTTCACCAACAAGATATTCGGCTCAGCCCCCGACGGCGAGACAACCTATGTCGGCCTTGCTTGGGAAAGCGGCGCGAAATCCCCCGGAGATGCCCGCAAGTTCCTGACAATCGACGATCTGCTGCCAATCCTGAAGATGCCCGGCTTCAAATTCTTCAATTTCCAATACACGGTCAGTGAAGCGGAGATTGATGCCATTCGCCAAGACTATCAAGTGCCCCTGTTCCATGTCTCTGGGCTCGACCTGTTCGATGATATGCTGGGCACAGCCGCCTCAGCTTCCCTGATGGATCTGTTCGTCGGCCCTGGCAGCACCAGCTCTGATATTGCAGGTTCGATGGGTGTGAGATGCTTCCGCACACATCTTGTCCAGAGCACGATCAACCTTGGTCAGGACCATGTTCCCTGGTATCCCGACCAGAAAAGCGTCCGCATTCCTCTGGGCAAAACAGTCCATGACTTCATTCCCGACATGATGGACTGGCTTGAAGCCAACAAAAGCCATCGCGGCAAACATCGGATGCAATGAAATGCATCTGTTTTCAACGCCAGATCTTGATCGAATTCGTCTCACTTTCTTGTAAAACTATAACTATTTACAAAGCCTTAGTAATATTACCCAGTAAACTGTGACAAAAGCCCGCGAATCCATTATATTAGTTGGCAGCAACTATAGTGTGTTCGAGGCTTTAAATGGATTTATCAGTCCAGAAGATGCAGCCGCCGGCCACTGTTAAAGGGAAGTCGGCGGCCAAAAAGACCGATCCAAGCGGCAGTGACGACGCGGTGGAAACCATCACCCGTGATCAGGCCGTGCATATGGATCGCGGCAACGCTGGCTATGAAGAGTCTGATTCCGACGATTACCAGCCCTCTCAGCGCGACCACCGACAGGCCCGTCGCAGGAACCGTCAATTGCTTTCGCGCGAAGACCTGACGGAACTGACAGGAACGCTGGAAACCACTCAGCCCAACCAGATGACCTCTGACGGACTGATGAATCTTCGTGCCTATTCCGCACATCCGCCTGAAAAAGATCAGGACGAACGGCCTCACTTCGAAGTCAATATCTAGGACGCCTCTCAATTTGACGTCATCGAGATGGTGCGACCCCAACGGGAACGTGCGCCCATCACCCGGCTCTATCATGCAGCCATTACACTGTCTTGCTCGACGCACGGGGAATTGCGTCCTGAGACATGAACCTCGGGCTGCTCGCAGTCTTGCCCATTGGCTTGACGATCGTCACGGCAGGCCGCCTCAAGGCCCGACACAACGATTCAAGTCATCATTTCGGGCGGTCCATTTAAGGAATTTCTTGCAGGTCAGCGGGAGTTTAACCTCCATTTTGGTGATTTCGGATCGCTTTTACTAAAACATCAGACTCTGTTAACTGCAATCTGCAGCAATCCGACTTAAGCAAACTAGAGGAAAATACGTATAATTATAAGCAATTTTGCCCCTTTGCGATCCGTTTCCATCGATCGCAAGACTCCCTTTACCATAGCAAATCCCCAGCAAGGCATTATTAACCCTCAAAACGGTTAACCATATAATTTTACGAATGATTCCCGTTTCAAAGCCATGATCTCCCCTGACCACGGACGGTCGAGATCCATAAAGGATCGATGAGTACTAACCAGAAAGGTTTTTGGGGAAATGTCAGATATCACTCTATCCGCCGGCGTACGCGCCAACCTCCTCTCTTTGCAGCAGACTGCAGATCTGATGTCAGCAACGCAGAACCGGCTCTCAACCGGGAAGAAAGTGAACTCCGCTCTTGATAACGCGACCAACTTCTTCACCTCTCAGAGCTTGAACACTCGCGCAGGCGAGCTGAACAACCTTCTCGACTCCATCAGCAACGCTACCAAGGTTCTGGAAGCCGCCGACAACGGTATTTCCGCGATCACCGATCTGGTAGAAAGTGCCCAGTCAACGGTTCGTCAGGCACAGGCTGCTAACTCTGAAGCAAACGGCACCAACATTCTTGGCGCAGCTTCTATTGACACCTCTGGTGCAACCGCAGGCTCTTCCATCAAGGAAACTGTCGAGAACCAGACCCTGTCCAACCTCGGCTTCGACGCTTCTACGTCCAACTTCGAGATCGTTTCGACCTCTGAAACTGGCGTGACCAGCGAATTCGACCTGCTGTCGCACTTCTCTTCGACCGGCCAGAGCCTGACCGACAACGACGGTGCAGAATCGACCGCAACCAACGCCTATACTGTTGGTGACCTGGTAGAAGACATCAACGCTTCCGGTGTCGCAACCGCTTCCATCACCGAAGACGGTCGCCTGAACATCGAAGTGGATGGCAACGCAACTCTTGAGCTGCGCATCACCGACGGCGACGCCACCGACGCTACCACCCAGAACGGCACGACCGGTACTTCCATCGCGAAGTCCTTCGGCTTTGGCACCTCCGCCAACGTTCTTGGTGAACTCTCTGATGGCTCCACCGGTACGGTTGGTGACGCAGGTGGTACCTCCGTCAGCTTCGCAGACGGTGCAACCGCTGGTGACGTTGACGTCCTGACCATCACCAACCAGGCAACGAGCACCGACGCTGACAACAACGAGCTGGTCACCCAGTTCAACGAGATCCTCGATCAGATCGACGAGTTGGCACGTGACGCCAGCTACAACGGTATCAACCTGATCAACGGTGTCGGCAACGACCTGACGGTGGCCTTCAACGAACACCGTGACAGCAACAAGTCCGAACTGGTGATCTCGTCTGCCGACCTGAGCTCCTCCGGCCTGACCCTCAGCGACGCGTCGACCCTGAGCTCCAGTGAAGCTGAAAACGCACTCGACTCGCTCTCCGAAGCGCTCTCGACCCTGCGTAGCCAGGCTTCGACCTTCGGTTCCAACCTGAACACGGTGACGATCCGCCAGGAATTCACCAAGGCGACGATCAACACCCTGCAGACCGGTGCCGACGATCTGGTGCTGGCAGATACCAACGAAGAAGGCGCCAACATGCTGGCTCTTCAGACCCGTCAGTCTCTGTCGACCACCTCTCTGTCACTGGCCGCTCAGGCAGACCAGGCAGTGCTCAGCTTCCTGCGATAATCAGCAATATACAGAAACATTTAGAGACGGGGCCTTCGGGTCCCGTTTTTTTATTTGCAGATCAAAGAACTGCTCCGCTCCCTCCCCGGCTGTTCATTAATCTTCTCCGCCTACCTCGGCCACAATCTCATTTCCCATTGAAATATAACAGCTTTCACCCATTCTGAAGCACGCACAAACACAGCTTTTTAACGCTTTGTTCAGGTTAACAGGACACCGTTGGTTAACCTTAAATTAGGTTTTAAGGACGATTATTTCTGCAAGTCTCAGAAAGAGACCGGCTTAATAATTTTTGTATTCGAGTACCCAGAAAGGTAACCCAATGTCTTCGGATATCACTCTCTCTGCTGGCGTGCGCCAGAACCTGCTGTCGCTTCAGAAAACTGCGGACCTGATGTCACTCACGCAGAACCGTCTGTCGACAGGTAAAAAAGTTAACTCTGCGTTGGATAACCCAACCAACTTCTTCACCTCGGAAACCCTGTCCGCTCGTGCCAACGACTTGAGCAACCTTCTGGATGGTATTTCCAACTCGATCAAGACCCTTGAAGCTGCCGACAACGGTATTACCGCGATCACCGATCTGGTAGAAAGTGCCCAGTCGACGGTTCGTCAGGCACAGGCCGCCAACAATGAAGCCGACGGCACCCACATTCAGGGTGCCTCCTCCATTGATACCGGCAGCGCAACCGTTGGTGCAACGATCAAGGAAACCGTCGAAAACCAGACCCTGTCCAACCTCGGCTTCGACGCTTCCACGTCCAACATCGAGATCGTTTCAATCTCCGAAAGCGGCGTAACCAGCGAATTTGACCTGCTCTCGCACTTCGCTTCTACGGGCCAGAGCCTGACCGACAACGACGGTGCTGAATCCACGGCAACCAACGCCTACACCATCAAGGATCTGGTGGAAGACATCAACGCGTCTGGTGTTGCAACGGCAACCATCACCGCTGATGGTCGCCTTGACTTGAAAGTCGACGGCAACGCAACCCTTGAACTGCGCATTACCGACGGTGACGCCACCGACGCAACGACCCAGAACGGCACGACCGGCACCTCCATCGCGAAAGCCTTCGGCTTCGGCACCTCTGCGAACGTACTTGGTGAATTGAATGATGGCTCCACTGGTACGGTCGGTGACGCTGGCGGTACCGCAGTTACCTTCGCCGACGGTGCGACCGCTGGTGACGTTGACGTTCTGACCATCGTCAACCAGGCAACCAGCACCGATGCTGACAACAACGAGCTCGTCAACCAGTACAACGAGATCCTCGATCAGATCGATGAGTTAGCGCGCGACGCCAGCTACAACGGTATCAACCTGATCAACGGTCTTGGCGAAGACTTGACGGTGGCCTTCAACGAACATCGTGACGAGAACAAGTCAGAACTGATCATCAAATCTGCTGATTTGACTGCTTCCGGCCTGTCCCTGACCGATGCGAACACCCTCAGCGACGAGGAAGCCGACCTCAAGCTCGACGCTCTGGCAGACGCTCTTGTAACCTTGCGTTCCCAGGCATCGACGTTCGGTTCTAACCTCTCCACGGTGCAGATCCGCGATGACTACACCTCGGAAATGATCAATACCCTGCAGACCGGTGCGGATAATCTGGTGCTGGCAGACTCCAACGAGGAAGGCGCCAACATGCTGGCCCTGCAAACTCGTCAGCAGCTGTCCACTACGTCTCTTTCGCTCGCCGCTCAGGCAGACCAGGCGGTTACCCAGTTCCTCCGGGCTTAATCGATTGTTTCGTGAAGCTTCTGAAAAAGGCGGGTTCATCCCGCCTTTTTTTCTGCCTGCGCTTTTCGATTGATGACCAAGTCTTTGTACTTTTCATTCGGAATCAATTAGCCTAGGCCTTCTAGCAAGACCCTTGCTCTGCACTTTTCTCTTCTCGAAAGAAAAGCACTTGGCAATTTTGACGCGTTTTATTGACCGGGCAATCAATCAAATGCATTTGGACAGGGCGGTATTGAACCGCCCCCATGTAACGACTGGTGTGCGAAATGCCTCTCAAAATAGAACTCAAACCCGGCGAGCGAATCATCATTGGCAGCAGCGTGATAACCAATGGTGATACTAGGATCAGATTTTTTGTGGATGGTCAGGCGCCCATTCTGCGTGAAAAAGACATTCTGACGAGCCAAACCGCGACGAGTCCAGCCAAGAGAATCTATCTATTGCATACAATTGATGTATCTTGATCAAGATATAGCAAAGCATAAGGATACATATTTCCAATTGGTCAACGATTTCGTTCAAGCTGCCCCCAGTTCGTTAAGGATTGTAGACAGCATAAATAGCAAAATCTTAACCAATTCGCTCTACCCTGCACTGAAGGAAGCAAAAGCTCTCATCCAATATGAAGAGGAGTTACTCCGGAATGTACAACCAGTCCGCAGCTAACGCTTATCAGCAAGCAGGCAACATCGGAGGCAGCCCGAGAGACAAAGAAGCAGCAATGTTTCTGAAAGCGGCCGCATTCATGCAGCGGGCAAAGTCAGAAAAATTCCACTCGTGAAGACTGGGATCACGCCCTGACATTCAACCGCAACATCTGGACCTTCATCGTAGGCGAGCTCCTTGATGATGATCACGAATTGCCCGCGGAAATCCGCCAGAATATCGTCAATCTGGGCATTTTCACGTTCAATCAGACGCTCCGGATCATCAGCGACCCGCGCAATTCCGGCGTTGATACGCTGATCAACATCAACCGCAACATCGCTGAAGGCTTGCGCAACAAGTCGTAAGGTCTCGCTTTTGCGGTGATTCCCCTGCCCGGTTTGTTCGCACCGGCTTCCCTTGATCCGGCCACGGAGCGAGACACTAGAGTTTTTTCCGAGCCCAAGCCCCGAACGGCGCTGGGCTTTTTTTGCCGTCATGATGCTCAAAGGTGAGAGACAGCAACCAATCCCACCGCCAAACAAAGCAGCTTAGATGCGCCCCAGAAACCCGACTGTCAGAATTGCCAAAACCTATCCCATAACCTGCAAATACAGAATATATTAACCATAAATTTCTTAGTATTATGGCAACGGAATCAATATTCGAGCCATAGAACCATGTCCCTCATCTCTCTCGAAGACAATCGCGAAAACTGGCAGGACGAAACACTTCTTCAAAAGGAACGCTGGTTGCCGCGAGCAAAGCGGGCCTGCATGTTTGTGCGTCCCGGAGAGCATGTTCTGGATCTCGGATGCGGTTACCAATTGCCCCGGCAATTTCTGGAACCGGCCTGCACCTACACGCCCTGCGACATCTCGCAAAGAACGCCTGACACCATCGTCTGCGATCTCAACAAGGGTGAATTTCCTGAAGGACAGTTCGACACGGCGCTGGTCCTCGGCGTCTGGGAATACACCCCGAATATAGATTTCATCCTCGACAGGCTGCGCCAACAGGTGAAAAAAGGTCGTCTTCTCCTACTGCATGACCAATGACCAGTCAGAGACGATGATCATGCAGCGCACGAAATACCGTTGGTTGACGCATTGGAATGCGGCCGAACTCGACGCGATGATCAAGGCGCCATCAGTTCAAGCTGGTACATGCCGAAATCATCGACAAGACAGCCCATTTCGACCAGATCCTCGGCGTCATGGCCAACATGCAGAAGATCAGCAAAGCAAAAGCCTGACTTGATGGCAAGCTGATCAAATATAAATGCTCAGAACAGTCGCAATTCAGTCCTTCTTACTGTCCTGCGTCTCGGATGAGAGCGGTCAGCAAAGACACCCAGTTCCATGAATCGACCTTCACCGACATGACCAAGAAATCCGATGAAATCGTCTGTGTGATCCCGGCAAGAGGCAACTCCAAGGGCATACCCAACAAGAACCTTGTCGACCTTGGCGGCAAACCGCTGCTGCACTGGGACCATCGAGGCAGCCAGACAGTCCGGCGTCATTGATCGCATCATCGTATCCACCGAGAGTGAAGCCATCGCCGAAAGCGCCCGGTCCGCAGGGGCAGAAGTCCCCCTACATGCGTCCGACCGATCTGTCGCAGGGACCATGTGCATTCGGTGCACGTCATCTTCGATCTGGTGAACTGGCTGGAAACCCATGAAGGCAAGCGCCCGGCAAATGTCATGATGCTGCTGCCGACAAGCCCCTTTCGCACGCCGGATGATCTGCGCAACGCGGTTTCACTCTTCAGGGACAGGAAAGGCTCCCGCCGTCATCAGCATTTTCGACACCAGCAAATATATGACAAACCTCCGGTATCTCGAGGATGATGTCATCGTACCGGTCGACAGCAACGAGGACGTGAAACGCCCAACGTCAGGGCCTGACGCGCCTCTATGCGGTCAACGGCTCGATCTATATCGCCGACACAGAGGCGCTCTTTGCGGCAGGCAGTTTTCACATGGACGGGGGCAATCGGCTATGCTATGCATCCGATCAATTCGATCGATATCAACACGCGGGAAGATTTGTCCTATGCTCGGTTCCTGCAAAAGAGAATCGACGTTTGGGGACGGTTCGAAGAGGATTGATCATTGATCGCAACAAGGCAGTCAAAAAGGTTGGCCAATCAATGACACGACGTTTGGTTCATATCGGTGTGCACAAACGCGGCCAACAAGAACGCTGGCGACACCCTTCTGTATGAAGTCACCAGAAGGGTCTTCGAGAATGCCCTCGGGCCCATCGAATGGACGCTGCATCAGCAGTGGGAGCTGGTTTGACAAGGCCCTCGCCGAGCAGTTCAACAAGAGCAACCACGGCATAGTCATCAGCGGTGGCGGCGTGTTCCTGCGCGATCAGGACGGTGCCAACATCGACAACAGTGGCTGGCAATGGAACAGCACGCTCGACGCTGTCAACGCCATCGACATTTCCCGTTATCCTCTTTGCCACCGGCTACAATCGCTTTCGCGGACAGGAAGATTTCCCCGAGGTTTTCACCCCGCACATCAAATGCAGTTTACGATAAAGCCCCCTTCTTCAGCCCTCAGAAACTCCGGCTCGGTCAGGGCCATGTCCGAATATGTCAAACCGAGACCCGACCGGACAATCTCGCGGCAATATTGCCCGACCACGCTCGTCTGGCAGCTCTACCCGCACTATCGCAAGCTTGCCGAGGCAGCCGACCAGCACAAACAACAGGGTTCTGGCCGTCAATGCAGCCTTTGACCGGCCCCATTTTCGCTTTGGCGAGAAGGAAGAAGACACGCTTCTGGCGCTGGCTGGCGCTCTCGATCTTGCTGAACAGAGCGGCTGGACCATCGTCAATGTCCTGCCACAAGGATTTGGATCGCCAGCTTGAGCCCTATCTGGAGCGGGCTGGTGTCAAGTTCACCCGCGTGGAGCTGACCAATCTGTCACCCCGACGAGATCATGGATTTCTATGCCCGGACCGATGTGGTCATCGGTATGCGCGGCCACGCGCAAATGATCCCGTTCGGGCTGAGACGCCCCCATATTCTCGCTGATCAGTCACAACAAGCTGACCTACTTCTCCTTGAAGATATCGGTCATCCGGAATGGGGCGCCGAAGTCGACGACCCGAAGCTGGAAGACAAGATCCTGAGCTTTCTGGCCAAACTGGGCGGTGACCGCAGCGCAATCCACGCCGAGTTGGCCGAGGCACAGGAAGCCTAGCTGGGCCGACACGGAAGAGAATTTCAAGGGCCATTCGCAACAGCCTTGAAACGCAAAAATCCTGACCCTCCGAGTGAGAGGATCAGGATCTCAGCAGGGTCAGGCTCCAAGAGCTTTCCGACCGTGAAGGCTCAGGCTTCGACGTCGACCCGGAGTTTCTCGCGGATCGCCTCTTCAGCCTTTGAGATGGACTTCAGCCCCGTGCCCCAGCATCAACGGCACGGCGCGCACGCTGTTGACGAACCCGACCAAAGCCCGCGCCTCGATGGAAGCGGCCTGATCCGATCCATACATCCGCCCGGTCGAGTGTGATGTGACGCTCCAGCGACGTCGCCCCCCAGTGCAACAGCCGCGACACAGACCTTGACCAGCGAGGTCTCGTGACCTGAATAGCCCACCGGACAGCTGTAACGCTCGCGCAGCATCGGGATGCAGCGCAGGTTCGCATCCTCTTCCTTCATCGGATAGGTGCTGTTGCAATGCATCAGCTCGAACGGGGCAATCCATCGCCTTGAACAGACCGACAACCTCGTCGATTTCCTCAAGCGTCGCCATG